>DASXRN010000098.1:0-5210 GCA_036506595.1 Polaromonas sp.
AACCGTGAAACCTTCGGTGCTCATGAACGGGATTATGGAAGCTTCTGGAGATGAACGCCCAGTCCGGAAAATTCTGGGAGGTCATGCACAATCAGGTATTCAAAATTAGACGGCAGCTGTCCACTGGAGGCGTTGTGACAACTCTTGACCAATGGCTTTTTGCCCTGACGTTTGCCGCAGCACTCGGCAGCGGGCTGGTGGCCGGAGTCTTCTTTGCCTTTTCAGCCTTCGTGATGAAGGCCCTCTCTCGCCTTCCCCCTGACCAGGGTATGGCCGCCATGCAGTCCATCAACGTCGCCGTGCTGAATCCGTGGTTCATGCTGGCTTTCCTGGGAACGGCAGCGGCTTGCGTCCTGGCCTTGATTGCCTCGCTGCTGCGCTGGCATGAGTCGGGCGCCGTTTACCTGTTCGCGGGCAGCACGCTTTACCTCGTCGGCTGCCTGCTGGTGACGATCATGTTCAACGTGCCCAGAAACGAAGCGCTTGCATCGGCCGTACCGACCACCCCGGAGGGCGCCAGTCTGTGGGCCGGCTATGTGCGCAGCTGGACGGCCTGGAACCATGTCCGGACGGCAGCGTCGCTGGCGGCAGCGGCGCTGCTGACCATCGCGCTGCGCCATTGAACGGCGTTGTCGTCAGGCCTGGAAATTAGCTATCAAATCAATAGCTGCTTGCGCATATTCTGCAAGGGCTACGGGCCAATTTTTCATGTAAATCAGGTCTGAGGCCGCGTGCCAGCCACCTCAGGCCGCGCGCAAGGCCTGCTTGAGCTGCTGGCCGATTTCCGGCTTGTCGGCAAACGGGTCGGTCGGGTTGCGCGCCTGCATGATGTCTTCGAGCCGGGTCTGCACCGAGTTGATCGCCTTGGGGTGGCTGTAGATGTAAAACTGGTTGGCCGCCATCGCATCAAACACCAGTTGCGCCACATCGGCGGCGGTGACCTTGCCGGCGCCGACGGCCTTGCCCGTCATGGCCTGCTGGATCATCTGGCTCTTGGTCGGCTTGCTATTGGCCAGCTCGGCCGGGCGGTTGCGGTGGCTCTGGCTGATGCCGGTGGCCACAAAAAACGGGCACAGCACCGAGGCGCCGATCTGATCGGTGACCAGCGACAAGTCCTGGTACAGGGTTTCACTGAGCGCCACCACGGCGTGCTTGCTGACGTTGTAGACCCCCATATTGGGCGGGTTGAGCAGCCCGGCCATGCTGGCTGTGTTGACGATGTGGCCTTGCCAGGCCGGGTCTTTGGCCGCGGCCTCCAGCATCATGGGGGTGAAAATGCGCACGCCGTGCACCACGCCCATCACGTTGACGCCGAGCACCCATTCCCAGTCTTTAAGGCTGTTTTCCCAGATCAGGCCGCCTGAGCCCACGCCCGCGTTGTTGAACACAAAATGCGGCGCGCCAAAGCGCTCAAACACGGCGCGCCCCATGGCTTCCATTTGTTCGGCGTTTGACACGTCGAGCTTGAAAGACAGCACCTCGGCGCCTGCGGCCTTGATTTCGGCGCTGGCCTGATCAAGTGCATCCTGCTGCACATCGACCAGCACCAGCTTCATGCCCAGTTTGGCGCCAATGCGCGCGCACTCCAGGCCAAAGCCCGAGCCGGCACCGGTCAAAACGGCGGTCTTGCCTTTGAAATTCGTGATCATCAAAACTCCTTGATATTGCTTGAGATTTCTTTGAAACCGCTTTGAATCAAGCGGGGCGCAGCATTTCGATATGGGGAATGCCGTCTTCGCTGTAGGGTGCTCCGGTTTTCGTGAAACCATGCTGCCGATAAAACTGCTCCAGTCGCGCCTGGGCGCCAATCCGTATGGCCTGCGGGCCCCAATGCTGCGTCAGGCACGTTATCGCCTGTTTCATCAGCACATGGCCCGCACCGCTACCCCGCACTTCGTTCCGCGTGACAACCCGGCCTATGCTGGCCTCGGAAAATTTGACGCCAGCGGCAAAGCAGCGCACATACGCCACCAGCCGGCCTTCTACCGTACCCAGCAAATGCATGGCTTGCGCATCCGCACCGTCCAGGTCCTGGAACACGCAGGCCTGCTCGACCACAAACACCTCGCTGCGAAGCTGCAGCACCTCATAAAGCTCCCGGGTCGTCAGCGCATCAAAGGGAACAAAGCGCCATGTGATGCCGCTCATGCTGCTGCGACCGCCCTCAGCTGGTAGCCAATGCGCGGCAAATGCACATGCACCGTGCCGACCCGCTCATCGGTGCGGCCCAGGGTGTAGTGCAAGCGGGTCGCGGCGAGCAGCTCGCCCTCGGTGGGCTCGGGGCCAAAGCTTTCGCCGCAAACCTGCACGCGGCTGCCCAGCGGGATGCCGTGTTCATCCTGAAAAACATTGTCATGCGCATCATGCAAGGGCGCGGGTGTTGACGCAGCCGCCACCGCAATCGCTTCAGCGGCGCTGAATTTTTCCATGCTGCCGTGGCCAATCGCGGCCATGCGGTCCATCCACTCGAGTACGGCGGGCGTGGTGTTCAAAATATCGGCCAGCACGGAGGTGCGCACGCGCGTGAACCACAACGGGTGATACATCGCAAAGTCGGCGATACAGGGCACATCACCCAGCAAAAACGGCAGATCATCCAGCATGTCCGACAGGCGCCGCAAGTAAGACTTGTAGGCGGCAGCAGCATCGGCCGGGCGCAGGCGCGCCATGCCAACGCTCATGGCTTTGCGGTCTTCAATGAAGGCGCGGGCCATCTCGGGCGGTGCGTTGCTAAACATCTGCGCCACGCCTTTGGGCTGCATGTTAAAGGCCATGGCGGTCCAGAACAGCGTGTTGTCGGCCCAGTGCGCCAGGGTGCGTGCCATGCCCTTGCTCGGTTCCGGGTAGAGCGTGGGGGTGGGCTGCAAATGCTCCAGCACGTCGCAAATCAGCGCGGTGTCGCAGTAAATGTCTGCGCCAATTTGCAGCACCGGTGTTTTGCGGTAGCCGCCTGTGAGGGCCACCAGGTCGGGTTTGGGCATGATCGCAGGAATGACGACCGACTTCCAGGGCAGGTTTTTGTAGCCCAGGATCAGGCGAATTTTCTCTGAGAAGGGCGAAGTGGGGTAATGGTGAAGAATTAATTCGTTCATAAGTCTCTCCTGGAGGTCTTACAAATATTAATAAGGCATGGCCCTGGCGATAATGCTGTCGAAATCGGTGTTTGCAGCCAGTGTGCCAAATGCCTGGCCCCAGTTTCCGGTAATGCGCGAATCGCAAAACGCGCTGAACACCGCTGCAGGTGCCGTCTGCAACAGCAGCGCGGCTTGCACGGCCAGCGCGACGTCTTGCGCCAGGCGGCGCGCCTCCAGCTCTGTGGCCATCTCTTCAACACGGCCGGGCAAGCTTGCCGCCAGGCGGTCGAGCGCCGGGTGTGCACCTTTGGCAGGCACAAGCTCCCGGGCCAGCGCCGCCACCGCATCGGCCTTGCGCAAGGCGCGCAGCAGGTCCAGCGCCATGATGTTGCCCGCGCCCTCCCAGATCGAGTTGAGCGGCATTTCGCGGTAGATGCGCGCCATGATGCCTTCGCCGCCCTCTTCCACATAGCCGTTGCCGCCCAGGCATTCCATCGCTTCCTGGGCGAAGTGGCTGCCGCGTTTGCAGATCCAGAACTTGGCAATGGGCGTGAGCAAACGCGCCATCGCCCGTTCGTGCTCGTCGCCGGCTTTGTCGAAGGCGCGGGCCAGGCGCATCGCCAGCGCGGTGGCGGCTTCGGATTCGAGGGCCAGATCCGCCAGCACATTGCGCATCAGCGGCTGATCGATCAGCCGCTTGCCGAAGGCTTGGCGCTGCGAGGTGTGGTTCAGGGCAAGGCTCAAGGCCTGGCGCATCAGGCCGCTGGTGCCCAAGGCGCAGTCCAGCCGGGTCATGGTGCCCATCTCCAGGATTTGCGGAATGCCGCGGCCCTCGTCGCCGACCAGCCACGCCGTGGCTTGGTGGAACTCCACTTCCGAGCTGGCATTGGCCTGGTTGCCCAGCTTGTCTTTCAGGCGCTGGATGCGGATGGCGTTCAAACTTTCATCCGGCAAGACGCGGGGCAGGAAAAAGCAGCTCAAACCACTCTGCGTTTGAGCCAAAACCAGAAAGGCATCGCACATGGGTGCCGAAAAAAACCACTTGTGACCAGTGATGCGATACCGCTGACCCCAGGCGTCCTGCCCATCAGGCAGCGCCTGACTGGTATTGGCCCGCACGTCCGAACCGCCCTGCTTTTCGGTCATGCCCATGCCCATGGTCAGGCCGGCCTTGTCACGCCAGAGTTTCAGCGCCGGGTCGTAGGCGCGGCTGGTGAGCTTGGGCCCCCAGTCGGCGTAGATGGCCGCGTTGCTGCGCAGCGCCGGGGTGACGGCGTAGGTCATGGAGATCGGGCACAGCATCGACGGTTCGAGCTCTGTAAAAAGCATGAAACCAGCGGCGCGAGCAACATGTGGTGACACGCCCTCAGCAGACCAGGGGGTTCCGTGCAAACCCGCGCTGGTGGCCAGCTTCATGAGTTCGTGATAACTCGGGTGAAACTCCACCTGGTCCACACGCCGGCCAAAACGGTCATGGCTGCGCAGCTCGGGCTTGTGGGTGTTGGCCAGGCGTGCATGGGTTTGCATGTCGGCACTGCCCAGCCTGGCGCCCAGGGCGGCCAGCTCGGCGGTATCCAGCGCCGGTGCATTGAACTTCAGCGCATCACGCAGCGGCCGGTTGGTCTCAAACAGGTTGTAGCCTACCAGCGGCTCGGGCTGGTTGAAGACTTCATGGGTGGTGTCCATGGCGCTGCTCCTGGCTTTGCTGCTGCACGAGTTAGATCAGTTTGACCAACTGTTTACCGAAATTTTTGCCCTTGAGCAAGCCCAGGAAAGCCTCGGGCGCGGCTTCCAGTCCCTGCGCCACGGTTTCACGCGGCCTGAGTTTTCCGGTCGCGACCAGCATGCCGAGTTCCTTGAGGGCCTCGGGCCAGACTTCCATGTGTTCGCTGACGATAAAGCCCTGGATTTTGAGGCGGCTCGTCAAAATCAGCGCGGGATGGCTCATGGGCATGGGCCGGCCGTCGTAGCCCGCAATCATGCCGCACAGCGCAATGCGGCCAAAATCATTCATCAGCGGCAGCACGGCATCCAGCACCATACCGCCGACGTTTTCGAAGTAGCCATCAATGCCGTCTGGGCAGGCCTCTTTCAAAGCGGCCGAAAGCGATGCGGCGTCCTTGTGCAGCTTGTAGT
>DASXRN010000099.1:0-4993 GCA_036506595.1 Polaromonas sp.
ATCAATGTGGACCAGGTCGGCCATGCAACCACCAACGGTGTGGTCCCGCTGCGCGACCACATCGCAGGCGAGGATGCGCCGGTGGTGGCGCACTGGCGCAGCGCCGGGGCCATCATCGTCGGGCGCAGCAACACAGCCACCTACTCGTCGCGCTGGTTCACCGACAACGGCCTGCATGGGCGCACGCTGAACCCCTGGGACGCGGGCATAACCCCCGGCGGCTCCAGCGGTGGCGCGGCGGCCGCAGTGGCCAGCGGCATGGGTCCACTGGCGCACGGCAACGACATCGGCGGCTCCATCCGTTACCCGGCCTACGCCTGCGGCGTGCTCGGACTGCGCCCCACGGTGGGCCGCGTACCGGCCTACAACCCGAGTGCGACGGCCGAGCGCAGCATCACGCCGCAACTCATGTCGGTACAGGGGCCGCTGGCGCGCAACGTGGCCGACCTGCGCCTGGGTTACCACGCAATGGCGCGCCATGACGCGCGCGACCCCAACTGGGCGCCGGTGCCGCTGGAACTGCCACGGCCTGCGGGCCCGATCCGCGTGGCCCTGTTCAGAAGTTACCCCGGCATCCCCGTAGACCCGGCGGTCACCCAGGCGCTGAACGACGCCGCGCGCTGGCTGCAGCAAGCCGGATATGAGGTGCAGGAAGCCGCACTGCCCCACTTTGCCGAAGCCGCCGCCTTGTGGCGGACGCTGACGGTGGACGACAGCCGCCGCAACATCATTGCCGGTGTGGAACGCCACGGCGACGAAGCCATGCAGCACAGCCAGCGCAACCTGCTGGCCGACATGCCGGAAACCGACCGCGACGGCTTTCTCGATGCATTGGCGCGGCGCCAGGCGCTGGTTCGCAACTGGTCAGTTTTTCTGCAAACCCATCCGCTGGTGCTGATGCCGGTGTCGTGGCAGCGCCCGTGCCTACAGGACGAAGACATCGGCACGCTGGAACAGGCGCGCGCGCTAATCGACGCCCAAAGTCCGCTACTGGCGACCGCCGCACTGGGCCTGCCAGGCCTTTCGGTTCCCACCGGCATGGCCGGCGGTGTGCCCATTGGTGTGCAGTTGCTGGCCTGGCGTTTTCGCGAGGATCTGCTGCTGCAAGCTGGCCAGGTCTTGGAAGAAGCGGCGCAGTTCACCCCGTTCACCGCCCTGTGATCCCCCCGTCCCCACCACCTCAACCAGGAGTTTTAGATGAGCCTACGCAAACCCTCTTCCACCACCCCGCTTTTGCGCCGCACCCTATTGGCGGGTGCCGCCATGGGCCTGGGCTGCATGATCTCGCCAGCCGCCCAGGCTCAATCCGTTACGCGCATCATCGTGCCTTTCCCACCCGGCGGCCCGGCTGATTTCATGGGCCGCTTGCTGGCGGAGAAGCTCAAGGATGAGCTTGGCCGTACCATCATCGTCGAGAACCGCTTCGGTGCAGGCACCCGTCTGGCGGCTGAGGCGCTGAAGAACGCCCCCGCCGACGGTAATACGGTGCTGCTGGCGCCCGTGGATCCGATGTTTATCGGCCCCTTGATCTATGACCATATGCGCTTCAATCCCGTAACCGATTTCAAGACCATCATCGACGTCGTCGGCGTTCAGTTCGGGCTGGCGGTCAATGCGAATTCGCCGATCAAAACGCTGGCCCAGTTCGTCCAGGCCGCCAAGGCCAGTCCTGAAAAGTACCCGATTGGCATCTCCACGGTCGGAACGCTGCTTCACTTCCTCGCGGTGGAATTCGTGGCACAGTCTCGCACTGGCAGCACCCTGGTGCCCTACCGCGGGGGCGCCGCCATGGCGACGGAGTTGCTGGGCAACCAGTTGACCGCTGGCATGGACGCCACGGCCACCTTTAAGGAGTACCACCGTTCGGGCAAACTTCGCGTGCTGGCTGTGGCCGGAGACAAGCGCGCCGACGCTCTGCCCGACGTGCCCACCTTTGCCGAATCCGGTTACCCGAATTTGGTGGCTTCGTCGCGCTATTTGCTGTATGTCCACGCTAACACTGCGCCTGCGGTCGCCACGCAGTGGGCACAGGCCATGCGCAAGGTGTTGGCCATGCCCGATGTGCGCCAAAAACTGGGCCAGACGGGATACGAATGGCTGTCAGGCGGCACACCGGAAGAGGTTGCCAAATACGCAGACGCGCTGGCCTTACGCTGGACTCCGGTCATCAAGGCCACAGGATTCAAGGGCGACTGAACCGGGTCTGGCGCGGCCTCAGGCGATGCCCCAGCGCAAATCCGTTGCGTTTGCCGCCGCGCCAGGCCCGCAAATAAACAGCTGGGCAATGCCCGTGGCCGCCACACTCTTGGGCAGCTCGCCCGGCTGCATGCCGCCCAGACGAGCCAGGGCGTTAATCATCGACTGTTTTTGCGGCCCATCAGCTGCGCGGCACGCTGCAGCCGCAGTCGGTGGTGCTGGCCTACCCGGCCGAGGACGACCAGCAGCCGGCGCTGACCGGGGTGCTGGCCCACACGGTGCGCGCCAGCTTTTTGCGCCAATCGGATGCACTGAAGCCCGTCCAGCCCTGAGCGGCCATAGCCGCCACAGCCTGGCTCGGCCGGAGGCCACCGCGACGCAGGGGCGACGCCATCCCCCCAAAAAAGCTGGCCCCGAACTTGCTCTCCTTGCTCCGCCAAAACAAGATACCTGTATAGACAGCAAAATCCGGTGAGCGAGAAGGCTGCAATGCACCAAAACCTCTCGTAAAAATCCCCAAGCCGGTGCTTTGGCCTGTAGCGGCAGCTCTGGTCAGGTCGTACTAGGGTTTACTTGTATATACAGGATAAGTGAAGCTGGCAAAAATCTCCCTACCCGGACTTTGCCGTGCAGGGATCTTGGGATCAATCGATTTTCTGAACCAAACAGGAGTACGTAATGGGTAAGACAACGGCCAAAAAATTGGCTTCGCTGCTGGCAATGGGTGTTTGCGTGGCCGGCATGGCCTCAACCGCGGGGGCGCAGGAAACCAAGCTGACGCTGGGCATGTCCGGCTGGACCGGCTTCGCCCCCCTGTCGCTGGCAGACAAGGCCGGGATTTTCAAGAAAAACGGGCTGGATGTCGAAATCAAGATGATTCCCCAGAAAGACCGCCACCTGGCGCTGGCCGCCGGGGCCATCCAGTGCGCCGCCACCACCGTGGAAACCCATGTGGCCTGGAACGCCAATGGCGTGCCCATCGTGCAGATCTTCCAGATGGACAAATCCTATGGCGCCGACGGCCTGGCCGTGCGCGGCGACATCAAGAGCTTTGCCGACCTCAAGGGCAAGACCATAGGCGTGGATGCGCCCGGCACCGCGCCCTACTTCGGCCTGGCCTGGATGCTCAACAAAAACGGCATGACGATCAAGGACGTGAAGACCACTACCCTCTCGCCCCAGGCGTCTGCCCAGGCCTTTGTGGCTGGCCAGAACGACGCAGCCATGACCTACGAACCCTATCTCTCCACCGTGCGGGACAACCCGGCCTCCGGCAAGATTCTGGCCACCACGCTGGACTACCCCATGGTGATGGACACCGTGGGCTGCGCGCCGACCTGGCTCAAGGCCAATCCCAAGGCCGCCCAGGCGCTCGCCAACTCCTACTTCGATGCGCTCGCCATGATCAAGGCCGACCCCGTCAAGGCCAACGAGTTGATGGGCTCGGCCGTCAAGCAGACCGGCGAGCAATTTGCCAAGTCGGCAGCCTTCCTGCGCTGGCAGGACAAGGCGGCCAACCAGAAGTTCTTCGCCGGCGAGATCACCGCGTTCATGAAGGACGCCGAGAAGATCCTGCTGGAATCCGGCGTGATCCGCAAGGCGCCCGAGAACCTCGCGGTCACGTTTGACGCCAGCTACATCAAGTAAAGCCATGGAACACGTGCAAACACCGCCTCATTTGCCCGAAGCACCGGCGCGCCATCGCAGCCGGCGGCTGGCGCCGCTGGAGCCGGTGGGCGGCAACACGCGCTGGCTGCTGGGCCTGGGCTTTTTTGTGCTGTTCGTGCTGGCTTGGGCCATCTTCACGCTGGGCGGCTTTGTGTCGCCCACCTTCCTTGCCAGCCCCGTGACGATGGCCAGGGAAGGCTGGCTGCTGTTCACCGAACTCAACTTCATCCACGACATCGGCATGACGGTGTGGCGGGTCTTCGGCGGCTTCATCCTGGCCAGCGTGATCGCCGTACCGCTGGGCATTGCGATGGGCACCTACAAGGGGGTCGAGGCCTTCTTCGAGCCCTTTGTGTCGTTCTGCCGCTACCTGCCCGCCTCGGCCTTCATCCCGCTGCTGATCCTCTGGGCCGGCATTGGTGAAACGCAGAAGATCCTGGTGATCTTCATTGGCTCGGTGTTCCAGATCGTGCTGATGGTGGCGGTCACCGTGGGCGGCGCGCGGCGCGACCTGGTGGAAGCGGCCTACACGCTGGGCGCGGCGGACCGCGGCATCATCACCCGCGTGCTGATCCCCGGCGCCGCACCCGGCATTGCCGAGACATTGCGCCTGGTGCTGGGCTGGGCCTGGACCTATGTGATCGTGGCGGAGTTGATTGGCTCTTCCAGCGGCATCGGCCACATGATCACCGACAGCCAGGCCCTGCTCAACACCGGGCAGATCATCTTCGGCATCATCATCATCGGGCTGATTGGCTTGGTGTCCGACTTTGCCTTCAAGGCGCTGAACCGCCGCCTATTCGCCTGGAGTTCCATATGAGTGTCGCCGGGCCGTCCCAAGACACGAACGCCCCCTCGGGGCTGAGGCCCGCGGCTCCAAGCCTGCCTGCGCAGGCTTGGACGGGTCGAAGAGTAGCCGTGTCTCACGGTTGCACGTACAGCAAAAACACGCAGTGCAGAGCGTGGGGGTACCAAACATCATGAGCCAACTGTCCATTCAAGGGGTGTCGCGCGTCTTCGAAACCGCCAAGGGCCAGCGCACGCAGGCGCTGCTGCCGGTCGACTTCGAAGTGAACGACAACGACTTCGTCACCATCCTCGGCCCCTCGGGCTGCGGCAAATCCACGCT
>DASXRN010000100.1:0-2466 GCA_036506595.1 Polaromonas sp.
TGCTCAAGGAGCGGTCCAGGATCTGGTCGCCCTGGGTGGTCATGCCCAGCAGTTCCACCTGCCAGCCCAGGCGCGCTTCGAGCAGGGCCTTGACATGCTCGGCCTGCCACAGCGCCAGGCGGCTCTCGCGGGTGGCGATAACGATTTTTTTCGCGGTGGGGGAACTTGCAGACACACGTAACCTGTTTGTAATCTTGGGAGGTAAGTGAATGCTAGCATGCTGCAGTGCAAAATAAAGGCCTATCAAGAGGAGAAACGATGGCGACTGCGGCGCGGACAAAGACCCCAAAAGAACAATCCCAGGGGCGAGCCAGGGACAACGAGCGACCGCTGGTGGAAGACATCCGCCTGCTGGGCCGCATCCTCGGCGATGTGATTCGCGAGCAGGAAGGCGTGGCCGCCTACGAGCTGATCGAGCAGATACGCAAGCTCTCGGTGGCTTTCAGGCGCGATGCCGACCAGGAGGCCGACAAGGCACTCAAGAAATTGCTCAAGGGCCTTTCGGGCGACCAGACCGTCAGCGTCATCCGCGCCTTCACCTACTTCAGCCATCTGGCCAACCTGGCCGAAGACCGCCACCACATCCGCCGCCGCGCCGTCCATGAGCGGGCCGGTGACACCCAGGAAGGCAGCATCGAAGTCGCGCTGGCCCGCTTGCGTTGGGCCGGAATCGCGCCCAAAACCATCGCCAACACGCTGGCCCACAGCTTCGTCTCGCCGGTGCTCACGGCCCACCCGACCGAAGTGCAGCGCAAAAGCATTCTGGATGCCGAACGCGACATCGCCCTGCTGCTGACGGCGCGCGATGACATCAAGGCGCTGGCGCGCGCCCTCAACGCCGCCAAGGATGCGCTGACACCGCGCGAGCTGGCCGCCAACGAAGCGCAGCTGCGCGCCCGCGTGATGCAGCTGTGGCAAACCCGGCTGCTGCGCTTCTCCAAACTCACGGTGGCCGACGAAATCGAGAACGCGCTGAGCTATTACGAAGCCACTTTCCTGCGCGAAATCCCCAAGATTTACGCCAACCTGGAACGCGAGCTGGGCAACCAGCCGGTGCACAGCTTTTTGCGCATGGGCCAGTGGATAGGCGGCGACCGCGACGGCAACCCCAACGTCAGCGCCGAAACCCTCAACTATGCATTGCAAAGGCAGGCCGACGTAGCGCTGCGCCACTACCTGACCGAGGTGCATTTTCTGGGCGGCGAGCTGTCGCTGTCGGCCATGCTGGTGGACTTCAGCGACCCCATGCGCGCGCTGGCCGAAAGTTCGCCCGACACCAACGAGCACCGCAAGGACGAGCCCTACCGCCGCGCCCTGACCGGGATTTACGCGCGGCTGGCCGCCACGCTGAAAGAGCTGACCGGCGGCGAGGCCGCGCGCCATGCCGTGGCGCCGCAAAACGCCTATGCACGGTCTGAAGATTTTCTGGCCGACCTGCGCACGATTGAAGCCTCGCTCAAAACCCACCACGGTGAAGCCCTGATTGCGCAGCGCCTGCACCCGCTGATCCGCGCAGTGGAAGTATTTGGCTTTCACCTGGCCACTGTCGATTTGCGCCAGAGTTCCGACAAGCATGAAGAAGTGGTGGCCGAGCTGCTGGCCGTGGCACGCATCGAATCGCACTACGCCAGCCTCGACGAAGCCGCCAAGCGCGCGCTGCTGATCCGCCTACTCAACGACGCAAGGCCTTTGCGTGTCATCGGCACGAGCTACTCGGCCCACGCCCAGAGCGAGCTGGCCATTTTTGAAGCCGCGCGCACGGCGCGTGCACGTTTTGGCAAAGAAGCCATACGCCACTACATCATCAGCCACACCGAAACCGTGAGTGATTTGCTGGAAGTGCTGCTGCTGCAAAAAGAGGTGGGCCTGATGCACGGCACGCTGGACAACAGCGCGACCAACGACCTGATCGTGGTGCCACTGTTTGAAACCATTGAAGACCTGCGCAATGCCGCGCCCATCATGCGCGAGTTTTATGCCCTGCCCGGCATTGCCCAGCTGGTGCAGCGCAGCGGCGCGGAGCAGGACATCATGCTCGGCTACTCCGACAGCAACAAGGACGGGGGCATCTTCACCAGCAACTGGGAGCTGTACCGCGCCGAGATCGCGCTGGTGGAGCTGTTTGACCAGCTGGCGAACTCGCACAACATTCAGCTCAGAATGTTCCATGGTCGCGGCGGCACCGTCGGCCGCGGCGGCGGCCCGAGCTACCAGGCCATCCTGGCGCAGCCCCCGGGCACGGTACGCGGGCAGATCCGCCTGACCGAACAGGGCGAGGTCATCGGCTCCAAATACGCCAACCCGGAAATCGGCCGGCGCAACCTCGAAACCCTGGTAGCAGCCACGCTGGAAGCCACGCTGCTGCAACCGACCAAACCGGCGACCAAGGCTTTTTTGCAGGCGGCTGCCGAGTTGTCACAGGCCAGCATGGCCGCCTACCGCGCGCTGGTCTACGAAACACCTGGC
>DASXRN010000101.1:0-9527 GCA_036506595.1 Polaromonas sp.
TGACTCGTCCGCGCTGGCTGTGTTGCTGGCGTGCCGCCGCGAGGCGCTGGCCGCAGGCAAGGCTTTTTCGGTGCGGGGCTTGCCCACACGGCTGCGGCAGCTGGCTGGCCTCTATGGCGTTGCCGAGCTGATTCCGGCCACGGTCTGATTCCATTTCCACTTCAACGCGATATGTCGTTGCCCCACCTTGCCGTGCTACAGCACTGTCTGCGGCGGAGCGCCTAATCTCGCATTGAATTAGAAATGGAATGGGTTCGCTTTCCGGTTTTCAGCGGGCGTGTCATTCTCGCCGCGGGGCCTTCCAGGGCACCAGCGGATAAAAACAGCGCCAGCCCTTAAAATGATGGGCTCATGCCAGCCATCTCATTCCAGTCCGTCTCCAAAATCTACCCCTCCACACGAAGTCAAACCGGCCCTGGGCTGAAGGCGCTTGACGACGTGAGCTTTGACATCCAGCCGGGTGAGTTTTTTGGCTTGCTGGGCCCCAACGGTGCGGGGAAAACCTCCCTCATCAGCATTCTGGCCGGCCTGTCGCGCGCCAGCAGCGGTACGGTCAAAGTGCATGGCAGCGATGTGCTAACGGATTACGCCAACGCCAGGCGCAAGCTGGGTGTCGTGCCGCAGGAACTGGTGTTTGACCCTTTTTTCACGGTGCGTGAGGCCCTGCGCATCCAGTCGGGCTATTTCGGCATCAGGAACAACGATGGCTGGATTGACGAGCTGCTGGACAGTCTCGGGCTGGCTGACAAGGCCGACGCCAACATGCGCCAGCTGTCGGGCGGCATGAAGCGCCGGGTGCTGGTGGCGCAGGCGCTGGTGCACAAACCCCGCGTCATCGTGCTGGACGAACCCACCGCCGGTGTCGATGTGGAGTTGCGCCAGACCCTGTGGCAGTTCATCGCCAAACTCAACAAGCAGGGCAGCACCGTGCTGCTGACCACGCATTACCTCGAAGAAGCCGAGGCCTTGTGCAGTCGCATCGCCATGCTCAAGCAGGGGCGGGTGGTGGCACTGGCCCAGACCTCGGAGCTGCTCAAGGCGGCTTCATCGAATGTGCTGCGCTTCAAAATTGATAGCGAGCTACCCAGGAAATTAGCCGATCAAGCCCGGATTACGGGCCGCATCGTGCAATTTCCGGCGCACAGCGCCAACGAAATCGAGCAGTACCTGGCGGCCGTGCGTGAAGCCGGTTTGCAGGCCGAGGATGTGGAAATCCGGAAGGCTGACCTGGAAGATGTGTTTTTGGACGTGATGGCCGAGAAAGCCGGGGCTGCGCAATGATTGGCGTGCAAACCCTGTTGTACAAGGAAGTTTTACGTTTCTGGAAAGTCGGTTTCCAGACCGTGGGCGCACCGGTTTTGACGGCCGTGCTCTACATGCTGATTTTTGGCCATGTGCTGCAAAACCAGGTGAAGGTTTATGACCAGGTCAGCTACACCGCCTTCCTGGTGCCCGGCCTCGTGATGATGAGCGTGCTGCAAAACGCCTTTGCCAACAGCTCATCGTCGCTGATCCAGAGCAAGATCATGGGCAGCCTGGTGTTTGTGCTTGTCACGCCGCTGTCGCACTGGCACTGGTTTTTTGCCTATGTGGGCTCGTCGGTGGCGCGCGGCCTGCTGGTGGGCGCCGGCGTGTTTGCCGTGACCGTATTTTTTGGCCGGCCCGGCTTTGTGGCACCGCTGTGGATTGGGGTGTTTGCGCTGCTGGGTGCCGCCATGCTGGGGGGCCTCGGCGTGATCGCCGGCCTGTGGTCGGAAAAATTCGACCAGATGGCGGCTTTCCAGAACTTCGTCATCATGCCCATGACTTTCTTGAGCGGTGTGTTTTACTCGATTCACTCGCTGCCGCCCTTCTGGCAAAAGGTCAGCCACCTGAACCCGTTCTTCTACATGATTGACGGTTTTCGCTACGGATTTTTTGGCGTCAGCGATGTCTCGCCCTGGCTCAGCCTGGGTATTGTGCTGGCCGCCTTGGCTGTAGTCAGCGCCGTGGCGGTCCACATGCTGCGCACCGGCTACAAAATCAGACACTGAACAGAATTAAAAAGCATCATGACCAGCGAAGAACTCCAAGCCATCATTGCCGCGGGCCTGTCCTGCGAATATATCGAGCTGTCCGGTGACGGTCGGCATTGGTATGCCACCATTGTTTCGAGCGCTTTTGAGGGCCAGCGCCTGATTCAGCGCCACCAGAAGGTCTATGCCACGCTGGGCGGTCGCCTGCAGACCGATGAGGTGCATGCGCTGTCGATGAAAACCTATACGCCCGCGGAGTGGGTGGCCCAACAAAACAATAACGTCTCAGAATAAAAAATCATGGACAAGTTACTTATCAAGGGCGGCAGGTCGCTGGCCGGCACCGTCGAAATTTCGGGCGCAAAAAACGCTGCACTGCCCGACCTCTGCGCGGCCCTGCTGACTGCCGACACGGTGACGCTGGAAAACGTGCCGCGCCTGCAGGACGTGGCCACCATGCTCAAGCTGATCCGCAATATGGGAGTCGACGCGGAGCATCGAGCAGGCATGCCCGGCACCATCACCCTCAACGCCGGGGCCTTGAGCTCGCCCGAAGCGCCCTACGAGTTGGTCAAAACCATGCGCGCCTCGGTACTGGCGCTGGGCCCACTGCTGGCGCGCTTTGGCGAGGCGAAAGTCTCGCTGCCCGGCGGCTGCGCCATTGGCTCGCGGCCGGTGGACCAGCACATCAAGGGCCTGCAGGCCATGGGGGCCGAGATTGCGGTCGAACATGGCTACATGCTGGCCAAGTTGCCGGCAGGTCAAAAGCGCCTCAAGGGGGCCACCATCACCACCGACATGGTCACGGTGACGGGCACCGAGAACTTCCTGATGGCGGCCAGCCTGGCCGAGGGCGAAACCATTCTCGAAAACGCCGCGCAAGAGCCCGAAATCGGCGACCTGGCCGAAATGCTCATCAAGATGGGCGCCCGGATTGAAGGCCACGGCACCAGCCGTATCCGCATCCAGGGCGTGGAGCGGCTGCATGGCTGCACGCACCAGGTGGTGGCCGACCGGATAGAGGCCGGCACCTTTTTGTGCGCGGTCGCGGCAGCGGGCGGCGATGTGCTGCTCAAGCATGGCCGCGCCGACCATCTGGAGGCGGTCATTGAAAAGCTGCGCGAGGCTGGCGCCGTCATCACGGCCGGTGACGGTTTTATCCGCGTGCAGGCGCAGGGCCGCATGAAGGCCCAGTCTTTCCGCACCACCGAGTACCCCGGTTTTCCCACCGACATGCAGGCCCAGTTCATGGCGCTCAACGCGATTGCACAAGGCGCCAGCATGGTGACCGAAACGATTTTTGAGAACCGCTTCATGCATGTCAATGAAATGGTGCGCCTGGGCGCCAGGATACAGATCGAAGGCAAGGTGGCCATCATGGAAGGCGTTGAAAAACTCTCGGGCGCCACCGTCATGGCCACCGACCTGCGGGCATCGGCCAGCCTGGTGATTGCCGGCCTGGTCGCCGAGGGCGAGACCCTGGTGGACCGCATTTACCACCTGGACCGCGGCTACGACCAGATGGAAGCCAAGCTGCGCGGCATTGGTGCCGACATCGAACGGGTGAAAGCATGATTACGCTGGCACTATCAAAGGGTCGCATCTTCGACGACATCCTGCCGCTGCTCAAAACGGCGGGCATAGCGGTGCTGGACGACCCTGACAAATCACGCAAGCTGATACTGGATACCAACCAGCCCGACCTGCGCGTGGTGCTGGTGCGCGCCACCGATGTGCCGACCTATGTGCAGTACGGTGGCGCCGATATCGGCGTGGTCGGCAGGGACACGCTGCTCGAATCGGGCAGCCAGGGCCTGTACCAGCCGCTGGATCTGCAAATTGCCAAATGCCGTATCAGCGTGGCGGTGCGCGAAGGCTTTGACTATGCGGCCGCCGTGAAGCAGGGCTCGCGCCTGAAAGTGGCGACCAAATATGTGGCGATTGCCCGCGACTTCTTTGCGACCAAAGGTGTGCACGTGGACCTGATCAAGCTCTACGGCAGCATGGAGCTGGCGCCGCTGACGGGCCTGGCCGACGCGATTGTCGATCTGGTTTCGACCGGCAGCACGCTCAAGGCCAACCACCTGATCGAGGTCGAACGCATCATGGACATCAGCTCGCACCTGGTGGTGAACCAGACCGCGCTCAAGCTCAAGCAGGCGCCGATTCGCAAGCTGATTGATGCATTGTCCCTGGCCGTGGCCCAATAGATTGTCAATAAACGCTATGAATCTAATAGCTGCCCCCACCCGTCTTTCAACGACTGCAAGCACTTTTGATGCTGAGTTCAAGACGCGCCTGCACTGGTCGGCCGACACCGATGCGGCGATTGAGCAGCGCGTCGCCGACATCCTGGCCGACGTGCAGCAGCGTGGTGATGCGGCGGTGCTCGAATACACGGCGCGTTTGGACGGCCTGAACGCTGCGGCCATGAGCGCGCTGGAACTCACCCAGGCCGAACTCAAAGCCGCGTTTGAGGCGATTCCCGCCGCCCAGCGTGAGGCCCTGCAGGCCGCGGCCCAGCGTGTGCGCAGCTACCACCAGGCGCAAAAGAAGGCCAGCGGCGAGAGCTGGAGCTACCGCGACGACGACGGCACCTTGCTGGGCCAGAAGGTCACGCCGCTGGACCGCGTCGGCATTTATGTGCCCGGCGGCAAGGCGGCTTACCCCTCGTCGGTGCTGATGAACGCGATTCCCGCCCATGTGGCCGGCGTCGGCGAAATCATCATGGTCGTGCCCACACCGAAAGGCGACAAAAACGCGCTGGTGCTGGCCGCCGCCTATGTGGCCGGCGTCAGCCGCGCCTTCACGATTGGCGGCGCGCAGGCCGTGGCGGCGCTGGCCTACGGCACGGCGACGATTCCGGCCGTCGACAAGATCACCGGCCCCGGCAACGCCTATGTGGCGGCCGCCAAGCGCCGCGTGTTTGGCACGGTGGGCATAGACATGATTGCCGGGCCTTCCGAGATTCTGGTACTGGCCGATGGCACGACGCCGGCCGACTGGGTCGCCATGGACTTGTTCAGCCAGGCCGAGCATGACGAGCTGGCGCAAAGCATTTTGCTGTGCCCCGATGCGGCCTACATTGATGCGGTTCAGGAAGCCATCAACCGCCTGCTGCCCGCCATGCCGCGCGCCGAAATCATTGCCAAATCACTCAATGGCCGCGGTGCGCTGATCCACACGCGCAGCATGGAAGAGGCCTGCGCCATCAGCAACCGCATCGCGCCCGAGCACCTGGAAGTCTCCAGCCGTGAGCCGCACCGCTGGGAGCCGCTGCTCAAACACGCCGGTGCAATTTTCCTCGGTGCCTATACCAGCGAGTCCTTGGGCGACTACTGCGCCGGCCCCAACCATGTGCTGCCCACCAGCGGCACGGCGCGCTTTTCCAGCCCGCTGGGCGTCTACGACTTTCAAAAACGCTCCAGCCTGATCGAGGTCAGCGAAGCCGGTGCCCAGGTGCTCGGGAAAATCGCGGCGGAGCTGGCTTATGGTGAGGGCTTGCAGGCGCATGCCCAGGCTGCCGAAATGAGGCTGAAGAAATGAATGCTGTGAACCCCAAACTCAAAAAACTGATACGCCAGGACGTGCAGTCCATGCATGCTTATGCCATTCAGGACTCGGCCGGCATGGTCAAGCTCGACGCCATGGAAAACCCGCACCGCCTGCCGGCCGAGCTGCAGGCCAAGCTGGGCCAGCGGCTGGGCGCGGTGGCGCTGAACCGCTACCCGGATGGCCGCGTCAACGACTTGCGCCGAGCGCTGGCGGCCCATGCGGGCATGCCCGAGGGCTTTGACATCATGCTGGGCAACGGCTCGGACGAGCTGATCTCGCTGCTGGCCATGGCCTGTGATGTGGAAGGCGGCGCCATTCTTGCGCCGCTGCCGGGCTTTGTGATGTACGCGATGAGCGCGCGACTGCAGGGCCTGAAGTTCATCGGTGTGCCGTTGACGCCAGATTTTGAGCTTGACGAAGCCGCGATGCTGGCGGCCATTGCAGAACACAAACCATCGATCACCTACCTGGCTTACCCGAACAACCCGACCGCCAACCTGTGGGACGACGCGGTGATCGAAAAAATCATCGAGGCCGTGGGCGAGCAAGGCGGCATGGTGGTGATGGACGAGGCCTACCAGCCGTTTTCCAGCAAGAGCTACATTGACCGCATCACCCGGCACGGGCATGTGCTCTTGATGCGCACCATGAGCAAGTTTGGCCTGGCGGGCGTGCGCATCGGCTACATGATGGGCCCGAAAGCCCTGATTGCCGAAATCGACAAGGTGCGCCCGCCCTACAACATCAGCGTGCTGAACTACGAGTGCGCCCTGTTCGCGCTCGCCTACCAAGAGGTGTTTGCGGCGCAGGCCCGGGATATTCGGGCGCAGCGTGCTATTGTTTTTGAAGCGCTGCAGGCGCTGCCCGGCGTCAAGGCCTGGAAAAGCGATGCCAACATGATTCTGGTGCGGGTGCCGGATGCGGCCAAAACCTTCGAAGGCATGAAGGCGCGCAAGGTGCTGGTGAAAAACGTTTCTAAAATGCATCCATTGCTGGCCAATTGTTTGCGCCTGACGGTTGGCACCGCGGATGAAAACGCGCAAATGCTGGCGGCGCTTGAAGCATCCCTATGACTACCCCTACTTCCCCCTTGGCACCGAGAACTGCCGAGGTCTCGCGCAACACCGCCGAGACCAAAATCACCGTCAGGCTCAACCTTGACGGCACCGGCCAGGCCAGGCTGTCCACCGGCATCGGTTTTTTCGACCACATGCTGGACCAGATTGCCCGCCACGGCCTGATTGACCTCGATATTCACGCCGAGGGCGACCTGCATATCGACGGCCACCACACGGTGGAAGACGTGGGCATCACGCTGGGCCAGGCCGTGGCCAAGGCCGTGGGCGACAAAAAAGGCCTGCGCCGCTATGGCCACGCTTATGTGCCGCTCGACGAGGCATTGAGCCGCGTGGTGGTGGATTTTTCGGGTCGCCCCGGGCTGGAAATGCATGTGCCCTTCAAGAGCGGCATGATAGGCACGTTTGACAGCCAACTCGCCTACGAATTCTTCCAGGGCTTTGCCAACCACGCCTTTGTGACCTTGCACATCGACAACCTGCGCGGCGAAAACGCCCACCACCAGGCCGAAACCGTCTTCAAGGCCTTCGCCCGCGCCTTGCGCATGGCGCTTGAGATTGACCCGCGCGCCGCCGGCGTGATTCCTTCGACCAAGGGCTCGCTGTAAATGCCATGGACGCAGCTTCTGCATGTTTTGGCCTCCAGCCTACATGGAGCGGGCGCAAGCGGCTATTAAATTCGTAGCAAAATCTATCTGAATGTCTAATGTAAAAACAGTCGCGGTGGTGGATTACGGCTCAGGCAACCTGCGTTCGGTGTCGCAAGCCGTCCAGCATGTGGCCCAGGGCAGTGGCTATGAGGTGGTCGTCACCTCCCATGCGCAGGACGTGCTCAACGCCGAGCGCGTGGTGCTGCCCGGCCAGGGCGCCATGCCTGACTGCATGCGGGCACTGGCCGAATCGGGCTTGCAGGACGCAGTCTTGCACGCAGCCGCACACAAGCCGCTGTTTGGCGTCTGTGTGGGCATGCAGATGCTGCTGGACCGCAGCCACGAAGGGCCTGCCGGTGTTGGAACGCCAGGCCTGGGCCTGATTCCCGGCGAAGTCGTCAAGTTTGAGCTGGCCGGACGCATCCAGCCCGACGGCAGCCGCTACAAGGTGCCGCAAATGGGCTGGAACCAGGTTTACCAAACCGGCTCGCCCGTGCATCCCGTGTGGGCGGGCGTACCCGACGGCGCGTATTTTTACTTCGTGCACAGCTTTTATGCCCGTCCGTCGGATGCACGCAACATTGCCGGCGAGGCGGACTACGGCGCGCGCTTTACGGCGGCGATTGCACGCGATAATATTTTTGCGACCCAGTTTCACCCCGAAAAAAGTGCCGACCACGGGCTGGCGCTGTACCGCAACTTCCTGCACTGGCAGCCCTGATTTTGTTAAACCCTCAATCCGTTTTCTTTTAACCGCAACATGCTACTCATCCCCGCGATTGACCTGAAAGATGGTCACTGCGTTCGCCTCAAACAGGGCGACATGGATCAATCCACCATCTTCAGCGAAGACCCGGCCGCCATGGCGCGCAGCTGGGTGGACAAGGGCGCACGCCGCCTGCACCTGGTGGACCTGAACGGCGCGTTTGCGGGCAAGCCAAAAAACGAGCAGGCCATCAAGCACATCCTGGCCGAAGTTGGCAGCGAAATCGACGTGCAGCTGGGCGGTGGCATTCGCGACCTGGACACGATTGAGCGTTACCTCGATGCCGGCCTGCGCTATGTCATCATCGGCACGGCCGCCGTCAAAAACCCCGGCTTTTTACAGGACGCCTGCACCGCTTTTGGCGGCCACATCATTGTCGGGCTCGACGCCAAGGACGGTAAGGTCGCCACCGACGGCTGGAGCAAGCTGACCGGCCACGAAGTGATCGATCTGGGCAAAAAGTTCCAGGACTACGGCGTCGAATCCATCATCTACACCGACATAGGCCGCGACGGCATGCTCAGCGGCATCAACATCGAAGCCACCGTCAAGCTGGCGCAGGCGCTGACGATTCCGGTGATCGCCTCGGGTGGCCTGTCCAACATGGCGGACATCGAAGCCTTGTGCGACGTGGAAGACGAGGGCGTCGAAGGCGTGATCTGCGGCCGCTCGATTTACAGCGGCGATCTGGATTTTGCGGCGGCGCAGGCAAGAGCTGATGAGTTGAACGGATGAAAACTCTCTCAATGGGCGGCAGGTTTTGCCGCCGAGCCGCAGTGGACGCCCGTGGCGGCTCTGCATGCCAGCAGGGGCCGCGGAACCGGCTTCGCCGGGCCGCAGGCGCAGCGGCCCCCTCGGGGGGCAGGAAGCCACACGCAGTGGGCGACCGTGGGGGTACATGTTAGCCAAACGCATCATCCCCTGCCTCGACGTGACCGGTGGCCGCGTCGTCAAAGGCGTGAATTTCACCCAGCTGCGCGATGCCGGCGACCCGGTGGAGATCGCCGCGCGCTACAACGAGCAGGGCGCCGACGAGCTCACGTTTCTGGACATCACGGCCACCAGCGATGGCCGCGATTTGATTTTGCCTATCATCGAGGCCGTGGCCTCGCAGGTCTTCATTCCGCTCACCGTGGGCGGCGGTGTGCGCACGGTTGAAGACGTGCGCCGCCTGCTCAATGCGGGCGCCGACAAAACCAGTTTCAACTCGGCCGCGCTGGCCAATCCGCAGGTGATAGCAGACGCCTCGGCCAA
This sequence comes from Polaromonas sp., assembly GCA_036506595.1. Classification (GTDB taxonomy): domain Bacteria; phylum Pseudomonadota; class Gammaproteobacteria; order Burkholderiales; family Burkholderiaceae_C; genus Polaromonas. The sequence goes on from DASXRN010000101.1 coordinate 9,317, forward strand.
GTACGGCGCGCAATGCATCGTGGTGGCCATTGACGCCAAGCGCCGCACTGAAGAAGACGAGAAACGCCTGACGTCCGAGGGCGTAGCCGTCGGCCCCGGCTGGGATGTCTACAGCCACGGCGGCCGCAAAAACACCGGCCTGGATGCCGTGGCCTGGGCCAGCGAGATGGCACGGCGCGGCGCCGGTGAGATTTTGCTGACCAGCATGGAC
>DASXRN010000102.1:0-9024 GCA_036506595.1 Polaromonas sp.
GCCCACGGCTGCGACCACACCATCAACTACAGCCACGAAGACGTCGCCAAGCGGGTGCGTGAACTTACCAACGGCGTGAACGTGGTGTTCGATAGCGTGGGCAAGAGCACCTTCATGGCCTCGCTGGATTCGCTCAAGCGCCGCGGCCTGATGGTCTGCGTTGGCACCGCCAGCGGCGCCATCCCGCCGTTCGACCCGCAGCTGCTGGCCCTGAAGGGCTCGCTCTACTTGACGCGCCCGGCGCTGGCCGACTACATCGCCGACCCGGCCGAGAAGGCCGCGCTAGCCGACGAGATCTTCGGTCATGTGGCTGCCGGCCGCATCAAGATCGAGATCAACCAGCACTACGCCCTGCAGGACGCCGTCCAGGCCCACCGCGATCTCGAGTCGCGCAAGACCACGGGCTCGTCGATCTTCGTCATCTGATCACCCACTATTACAAGGAGACCGACATGCGTATCGAACAACTGACCTGCGCCATCGGTGCAGAACTGCACGATGTGAGCCTGGGCGACGCGGTGCGTGACGATGGCCTGTTCAAGGAGATCTACGCCGCGCTGCTGCAGCACAAAGTGCTGTTCCTGCGCGAGCAGATGCTGGAGAAGCTGTCCCGCCAGGACCACATGGCCTTCGCGCAGCGCCTGGGTGAGCTCGAGACCCACCCAATGCTGCCGAGCCACCCCGACGCGCCCGGCCTGGTGCAGGTCTACAAGAACCCCGACAGCCCGATCGACCGCTACGAGAACGCCTGGCACACCGACGGTACCTGGCGCGAAGCGCCGGCCCTGGGCTGCGTGCTGCGCTGCATCGAGTGCCCGCCGGTCGGTGGCGACACCATGTGGGCCAACATGGTGCTGGCCTATGACAAGCTGCCGTCCGACGTGAAGGCCGAGATCGAAGGCCTGATCGCCAGCCACAGTTTCAACGCCTCGTTTGCGTCCGCCATGCCGCAGGACAAGCGCCTGGCCATGAAGGCCCAATACCCGGATGCCGAGCATCCGGTGGTGCGCACCCACCCCGAAACGGGCGAGAAGATCTTGTTTGTCAACGCCTTCACGACCCACTTCGTGAATTACCACAACAAGGACCGCGTGCGTTTCGGCCAGGACTACAGCCAGGGCGCTGGTGACCTGTTGCGCTACCTGATCAGCCAGGCCCACGTGCCCGAGTACCAGGTGCGCTGGCGTTGGAAGCCGTACAGCGTGGCGATCTGGGACAACCGCTCCACCCAGCACTACGCGGTCATGGACTACCCGCCCTGCCACCGCAAGATGGAACGCGCCGGAATCGTCGGCGACAAGCCCTTCTGACCCTCACGCAACCGCAAACCGAATCCCTTTTTTTCTTCGCTAGGAGACACCCCATGAACTTTCTCGACGGCCACCTGTTCCCCGAAAACCAAGACAAACTCGTCATCACGGCAGCGCCCTACGGCCCCGAGTGGATTCCGTCCGACTTCCCTGAAGACATCGCCGTGACGATGGAAGAGCAGATCCAAAAAGCGGTCGACTGCTACAACGCCGGTGCCACCGTGCTGCACCTGCACGTGCGTGAGCTGGACGGCAAGGGCTCCAAGCGCCTGTCCAAGTTCAACGAGCTGATCGCCAGCGTGCGCAAGGCCGTGCCCGACATGATCATCCAGGTCGGCGGTTCGATCAGCTTCGCTCCCGAGACCGACGGCGCGATGGCCCAATGGCTGTCCGACGACACCCGTCACATGCTGGCCGAACTGGACCCGAAGCCGGACCAGGTGACCGTGACCGTCAACACCACGCAGATGAACGTGATCGAGCACATGGACGAGCGCGACATCGCCGGCACGTCCATGGCCACGCCCGAGGGGCGGCGCGCCTACAGCGAGATGATCGTGCCCTCCGGCCCGGCCTTCATTGAAGAGCACGTGCGCCGCCTGAGCGCCGCAGGCATCCAGAGCGCCTTCCAGTTCTACAACCTCAACAGCTACGAGACCGTCGAGCGCCTGATCCGTCGCGGTGTCTACAAGGGACCGCTGGTCATGAACTGGGTAGCCATCAGTGGCGGCATGGACGCGCCCAATGTCTACAACCTGTCCAACTTCCTGCGCGCCATTCCCGACGGCTCCATGCTGACCGTGGAGAGCAGCATGCGCAATGTGTTGCCGATCAACATGATGGGCATGGCCATGGGCCTGCACGTGCGCTGCGGTATCGAGGACAACCTCTGGAACCAGGCGCGCACCGGAAAGATGACCACCGTGCAGCAGATCGAGCAGTTGGTGCGCATGTCGCGCGAGTTCGGCCGCGAAGTGGCCACCGGCAGCGAAGCGCGCGAGATCTGCAAGATCGGCGTGTTCTACGACACCGTCGAGGAAACGCTGGCCGCGAACGGCTTCTCCCCGAACCCCAAGGGCGGCAACCAGGGCTTCCTGCGCAAGGCCGCCTGAGGTTCCGGCACATGGCACGCACACTGCGCATCGACGCTTATTTTGACCTGATTTGTCCGTGGTGCTGGATCGGCAAGAGCCTGCTGCTCCAGGCGCGTGAGCGCTTGGCCGCCAGCGACCCCGAGGCGCGCATCGAGGTGTACTGGTACTCGGTTCAGCTCATCGCTGACGTGCCGGAAGAAGGCTGGCCGTACGTGGCGTTCTACGAGCGCCGCCTCGGCAGCACCCTGGCCGTGCGCGCGCACCAGGCCCAGGTTCTGGAGGCCGCGTCCCGTGCCGGTGGCGTCACGATCGATTTCGCGCACATCGTCACGGTCCCCAATACCTGGCAGGCCCACCGGCTGCTGGCCCAGGCCGCGCCGCAACTGGCGCCGGCCGCCTTCGAGGCGCTGTTGCAACGGCTCTTCGAAGCCTATTTCCAGCGCGGCGAGAACCTGGGTGATGCCGATACCCTGGCCCGCATTGCCCGCCAGCACAGTGTCGACCTCGCGGCCGAGCCGGGCCAGCCGATCCCCGAGGTCTGGGGGCCGCAAGGCGGCGTCTCGGGTGTGCCGTTCTTTGTCTTCAATCGCCGCCGAGCGTTATCCGGCGCGCAGCCGGTGGAGGTCCTGCTGGCAGCGATGCAACAGGGCGCGAGAGACACCGAGTCCGCCGCATCCTGACCTGCGGGGGCCGCGCTCTCGGGTCTTTCCGGGCTTGCGCCCGCAGCCGAGCCACGCATGTAATCACTCTATCGATAGGAATACCCGATGACCCAGGCAGATACGCCCACCGTCCTGATCGTCCCCGGCTTGCGCGACCATGTGAGCGAGCATTGGCAAACCCTGCTGGCGGCGCGCCTGCCGCAGGTGCGCAGCGTGCCGCCTATGGGGCGCGAGGACCTGGATTGCGCGGCGCGCGTCCAGGCCATCGAACGGGAGATGGCCGCCACCCAGGGGCCGGTGGTCATCGTCGCGCACAGCGGCGGCTGCGTCATGGTGGCGCATTGGGCTCAGGCCACACGGTACGCAGCTGCGGTGCGTGGCGCCTTGCTGGCCACGCCGCCCGACTTCGACCGGTCCATGCCGGCCGGCTACCCCAGCCTGGGGATGCTGCAGGCCGGCGGCTGGCTGCCGGTGCCGCGCACCCGCCTGCCCTTCCGCAGCCTGGTCGCCACCAGCCACAACGACCCCCTGGGCGCCTACGACCGCGTGGTCGAGCTGGCCCAGGCCTGGGGCAGCGACACCATTGACCTCGGTGAAGTGGGGCACCTCAACCCCGCCTCCGGGTTTGGCGAATGGCCAATGGCCGACGCCTTGATCGCCCGGCTGGCGCAGCCGTGAGTGATGGGCCTGAACCCGGTGTTGGGCCGGGTTTGGGCAAGTGATGGATAACCTACAACAGGAGACAGTGATGCACGCAATGACCGACGGCCCCGGCGTCAACAAAAAAGACGACTACTTGTACGGCCGGGGAACGGCCTGGTTTGCATTCGCCATGACGGTGGCGTTGATGCTGTTCGATTACATAGACCGCCAGGTGATCGTCTCGCTGTTTCCTCACATCAAGGGTGAGTGGCAACTGTCCGACAAGCAGTTGGGCGCGCTCGTCTCCATCGTTTCGATCACGGTGGCGATCGGCGCGATTCCCGTGTCCCTTGTGGCCGATCGTGTGAGCCGGGTCAAAAGCATTTTTGTGATGGCCTCGGTCTGGAGTCTTGCGTGTACGTCTTGCATGTTCACGCGCAACTACGGCCAATTATTCGCGGCCCGCGCCGTGGTCGGCGCTGGCGAAGCAGGCTATGGCTCGGTGGGTGCAGCGCTCATTGCCAGTCATTTCCCCTCGCGCATGCGCGGTGCCCTGATGGCAGGCTTCTTCGCCGCCGCCTCGGTGGGCTCGGTGCTTGGCGTGGTGCTGGGGGGGGTGATCTCTGCGCGCTGGGGCTGGAAGGCGGCCTTCGGCGTGGTCGGGCTGCCGGGCCTGCTACTGGCCCTGCTTTACCTCAAGGTCAAGGACTACGACACTGTCAAGCTGACCGCCACCCATGATGCGGCCACCCAGTCGGCAGGCGGTGTGATTCGTTTCATTGTGCAAGCCCTCGGTCGGTCGCGCACGGTCCTGTGGACCTGCATTGGTGCTGCGTTCCAGTTGATTGTGTTGTCTGCCATGTGGTCGTGGCTGCCCAGCTACCTGAACCGCGTACACAACCTGCCTACTGACCAAGCTTCCATCAAGGCCGCGCTGGTGGTGCTGTGCGGCGCTGCGGGCTCTATTGTCTGGGGTGCCGTTGTGGACCGCGCCGGCCTGAACCGCCCCCGCAACAAGCTGTTCGTCATGGCCGTGCTGTGCATGGTCTCCCTGGTGTTGCTGGGTCTGGCCTTTGGCGTCGGTATTTGGTTCGGCGCGCCGCTGACGCTGGACGCCCAGTTTGGACTGATCGCTCTTGGTGGGTTCGTGGTCAGCTGCACGGTCGGGCCGGTGTCCGCCATCATCATCGATGTGGTTCACCCCGGTGTGCGTTCCACCGGTGCCTCGGTGCTGTCGCTGTTCCAGAACCTGTTCGGCCTGGCCACCGGCCCCTTCATCGCTGGCACCTTGTCCGACGCCATGGGCCTGCAAAACGCCTTGGCCATCATGCCGGTATTCGGCGTGTTTGCGGCATTGGCCTTCATCAAGGCGTCAGGCAGTTACGAGCCCGATATGCAAGTCATTCACCAAGCCGCTGCCGTGCCGGCGTGAGCGGATCAACGGTATTACAGTAACTGGCCAGTCAAGAGCGGATCAGCGTAGGCCCACCGCCCGGTGCTCACGCATTTCGGCCAGCCCGGAAAAGCACGGCCAACACCAAAGTGGTCAACGCCCCGGTGGCGCAGATCGAGAACCCGAAAAGCCCGTCCGGCCCCAGCCAGGCCACGGCCAGCGACGCCATCACGGGCCCGGCGCAACCGCCCACCGAAAACATCAGCAACACCGCGGCGCTTGCCGGGATGCGCAAGTCATGCGGGATGCGATCATTGATCATCGCCACCGACAGGGGATAGACCGTAAAAGCCACGGCCGCATACAGGCAGACCAGCCATTCCAGGCCGCCTTGTCCCCGGCCGGACACCATGATGAAGCTGACCCCGCCCACGGCCATGCATGAAAGTAAAAGAACTTTGCTGCGATCCATCCTGTCGGACAGGACACCCACAGGCCATTGAAACACCAGCGCCGTCAGCAAAGCTGCAAACATGACACCCGACAATGCCCCGACCGACAAATGGATGCCTTTGAGGAATACGGGCATAAGCGCGTAAAAGGAGCTGTTCAGCAGCCCCGCCAGCACGCACCCGCACATCCCCAGCGGACCGATGCGCACTGTTGCAACGACCCCCTTCAGGTCAAACCGGTGACCCGAGCGGCTGTGCGTGGCCCGAGCATCATGCCGCCCTGCCAGCAAGACAGGCAGCAGCGACGCCGAGAACAGAACGGACACCAGGGCAAACAGCTCAAACCCGGAGGGGTTGGCCAGGTTCAACATGAGCTGGCCACTGGCCACCCCCAGGTAGGTCGTCATCATGTAGAAGGCAAACACCCGGCCCCGGACCTGGTTGCTGGCAGCCGTGTTGAGCAGGCTTTCCAGCACGGAAAAAATCCCCGCCAGGCAAACCCCGGTGACGAGCCGCAGCACAAACCAGGCGGCCAAGGTGCCCAGAAAAGCATGCGCCAGGCTGGCACACGCCACCACAATGGCAAATACGGAAAAGGCGCGATGGTGCCCGATTCGCGCTATCAGATGACCGGCCGACAAGGCGCCCAGCATGAATCCCAGGTAATAGGCAGATTGCACAATGCCGACAGCCATTGGAGAGAACGCCGGCGATGCAAGCCGCAGCGAAAGCAGCGTGCCGAGCAGGCCGTTGCCGCTAATCAGCACGGCAAAGCCCGTCAGCAGTATCGCGATGCGCTTGTAAAAAGTGGGGGGCATGCCGTGAACGGGGGGCAGCCCGGCAGGCTCAAGCCTTGCGGGACGCGGCTGCGGGATGGCTTCAGATCGTTGCAAGTGACTTCGGAGGGATTCAGGCTGCCATGCCGGTTTCGCCCACAGGCTCCAGCGCGAGGTCCAGGAGATCCCCAAGCCGGCTGCCCGCCTGATCAACCTGAAGAACCGCGACGGCCGTTTGCACAGCCCGTTCCGCGCCCATCACCGGTTGGCTCAGCGCCATGAATTTTTCATGGACTTCACTGTCAGGCAGCGCGTTTTCCGGGTTGCCCCTGGCAATGGCGGGTTCTGAATCCAGAACGGTTCCGTCCCGTAAGGTCACGCGCACATGGGCCCAGCGTTCGGCCGGGAAACGCTGGTTATAAAGCGCTTCCTCATGCAGGACCATGGTGCTGGACAGGCGCCGGGTCTCCATGTCAGCCAGCGCCTCGTCGGCCACCTCAACCGCGCCCAGGGTGCCGTGCCGCAAGGCGGCCGCAACCGAGTAAGGCAAGCTGTACTGGGCCTGCTCGGTGGTAGTCGGCAAATGGGTGGCCAGGCGGCAGGCTTCATGAAACGACCATACCTGCACGGACTGGATCGCGTCTGATTTCAATCGGTGGGCACGTGCCAGTGCCAGCGCCGCCTCGACGGCCGGCTGCGCCCAGCGGCACACAGGATAGGGTTTGAAATACTGGTCCAGGATGAGCCAGCGTTCACCCAGGTCTGCCCAGACGGATGCCACCTCGTCGGACTCCAGCGTCAGCGCCGGCGCACCGGTAAAGCCGTCCGCCGCCAGGTAGGCCGCGCTGACTCCGGCCATCGCGCCCCAGCCGGACCCGTCCTTGACCATGGTCGGATGGTCGACGCAGCGCATCATCTGGCTGCGCGGCCCATGGTATTCGGCGATGCCCAGGGCTTCACGCGTTTTCTGCGGCCCGAGCTTCAGGTTTCGCGCGCCCAGCGCCGCGCAGGCAATGGTGTTCCAGGCGCCCGAGGTGTGGTAGTCGCAGGCCGTGGCGTGCAGCGCAATGCCCGCGCGCGTGGCGATCTCGTAGCCGATCACGATTTGCGTCAGGAACTCCCGGCCGTCCATGCGCTGCAAGGCATCCGCAAACGCCAGCACGGCCGGCAGCACAGCCACGCCCACGTGGCCCTTGGTGAGCACATGGCCATCATGGGCGTCCAGGCTATCAATCGTCATGCCTCCGGCAAGCACGGCCCCCAAAGGGCTGACATGACGCCCGTCAAACAGCATGCGGGCGCCCTTTCCTTGCCCGCTGCAGCCGAAATGACCGGCCGCATGATGGCGGATGATGACCGACAGCCGGGTTTGCGTGCCACCCGCGGCGACGCCCAGCAAATCAAGGACGCATCGCCTGGCGTGCGCCAGAACATGGGGCGGCAGCTGCTCATAACGGGTAAGGTGAATGAAATCAGATAACGTCATTGCTCATTGCCCCGTAAAAGAAGGCGCCCTGCGCGCCAGCATGGCGTCAACCGCCTCCCGATGATCACTTGTGTGGTGCGCCAGCGCCTGCATGGCGGCCGACAGTTCCAGCAGACTCTCCAGCGAAGAATGCTGGCCCTCCCGCATAAGTTTTTTGGTCATGCGCAGCACGTCGGGCGGATTGGCCGTGATGCGGCGGGCCAGGACCAGCGCGCTGTCCATCAGCGCCTCAGGCTCGACCACTTGCGAGACCATGCCCCAGGCCAGCGCCGTGGCGGCGCCAATCGCTTCGCCGGTAAAGGCCATTTCGCAAGCCCTGGACAGCCCAATGGCCCTGGGCAAGAGCCACGCGCCACCGTCTCCCGGGATGATGCCCACCTTGACAAAGCTTTCGGCAAAACGCGCGTTTTGCGAAGCAATGCGCATGTCGCACATCAGCGCCAGGTCGCAACCGGCGCCTATGGCCGGCCCATTGACGGCGGCAATGGTGGGCACTTCGCAGTGGTACAGCGCCCGCGGAATGCGCTGGATGCCGTTGCGGTAGCCTTCGCGCAGCTGCGCGGGCGTTCCGCCAAACATGCCTTCACGGTCCTGCATGTGTTTGACATTGCCGCCGGAAGAGAAAGCTGAGCCCGCGCCCGTCAGGATGACAGCGCGCACCGAGCGGTCACGGTTGATGCCCGCAACGGCGTCTTCCAGGGCCACGATCATGTCGGCATCGGAAACCGGGTTGCGCGCCTCAGGGCGATTGAGTGTCAGGATGCACACACCGTCCTGGTGTGCGACAAGCAAAGGGGAAGTCATGAGGGTTCGATCTCGGTTGCCAGCGCCGCCAGTTCACGTTTCATGACTTTGCCGCTGGGATTGGTGGGAAGGCTGTCAACAAAATAAAAGCGCTTGGGGCGCTTGAAGGCCGCCATCTGCTGGCTGTCCTTGCAGTAGCGGTCGATGCTGTCGCGGGTCAGGTCCTGGTCACTGCGGACAATGAAGGCGCTGATCACGCTGCCCCACTTGTCGTCGGGTAGGCCAATGACTGCCGCTTCCCGCACGCCCGGGCAGGTGTGCAGCACCTCTTCCACCTCGCGCGGGTAGATGTTTTCCCCACCCGAGATGATCATGTCGTCAGCGCGCCCCTGGAAATAGTGGTAGCCCTGTTCATCGCATTTGAAAAGATCACCGGTGTACAGCCAGCCGTGTCGAAGGCGCTTC
>DASXRN010000103.1:0-8441 GCA_036506595.1 Polaromonas sp.
CGCCAAAGCATGATACCCACCAGCGTTCAGGTTAAGCCTTCCGGCTTGGCTCAGGGCGAAGCTTCTTCCAAAGAGACCCGCTCCACCTGCCCTTATTGCGGGGTGGGCTGTGGCGTGATCATCGAGTCAACGGGCGAGCAGATCACCGGCGTGCGCGGCGACCCGGATCACCCGGCCAATTTCGGCCGGCTTTGCACCAAGGGCTCGACGCTGGCGCTGACCGCCTCGGCCCCCGTCACCCAGCAAACGCGGCTCTTGTACCCGATGCGGCGCGAGCACCGCCATGAGACGGCCAAGCGAGTCTCATGGGACAGCGCACTCAGTTTCGCCAGTGAAAGCTTTGCACAAATCATCCGTGAGCACGGGCCCGATGCGGTGGGGTTTTATGTTTCAGGCCAGCTGCTGACCGAGGACTATTACGTCTTCAACAAGCTGGCCAAGGGCCTGATTGGCACCAACAACATCGACACCAACTCACGCCTGTGCATGAGCAGCGCGGTGGCCGGCTACAAGCAGACGCTGGGCGCCGACGCGCCACCGGCCTGCTACGACGACGTGAACCATGCCGCGTGCATCTTCATCGTCGGCAGCAACACGGCCTATGCACACCCGATTCTGTTCCGGCGCATTGAAGACGCCAAGGCGGCGAACCCGCAACTCAAGATCATTTTTTGCGACCCGCGCCGTACCGACACCGCCGAGATCGCCGACCTGTATTTACCCATCCAGCCCGGCACCGATGTGTCGCTGTTCAACGGCATGCTGCACATCATGCTGTGGGAGGGCTGGATCAAAGCCGACTACATCGCGGCCCACACCACGGGCTTTGACGAACTCAAAACCACGGTGCGTGACTACACGCCCGATCTGGTGGCCCAGACCTGCGGCATCACAAAAGAAGACCTGTTTGCAGCCGCCAAACTGTTTGCCACTTCGGCCGCCACCCTGAGCCTGTATTGCCAGGGCCTGAACCAGTCGAGCAGTGGCACCGCGAAAAATGCGGCGCTGATCAACCTGCACCTGGCCACCGCGCAAATCGGCAAGCCGGGTGCCGGGCCGTTTTCGCTGACCGGCCAACCCAATGCCATGGGCGGGCGCGAAGTTGGCGGGCTGGCGAATCTGCTGAGCGCGCACCGCGACCTGGCCAACCCCGCGCACCGGGCCGAAATTGCGGCGCTCTGGGGCGTGCCGTCCGTGCCCGAGAAACCCGGCAAGACCGCCGTTGAAATGTTCCAGGCCGCCGCCGATGGCGAAATCAAGGCCTTGTGGATTGCCTGCACCAACCCGGCCCAGTCCATGCCCGACCAGGCCACGGTGCGCCGTGCCTTGGCCCGCGCGGAGCTGGTGATCGTGCAGGAAGCCTTTGCCACCACCTCCAGCTGCGATTACGCCGACCTGTTGCTGCCGGCCACCACCTGGGGCGAAAAAACCGGCACGGTGACCAACAGCGAACGCCGCGTCAGCCGCGTGCGCCCGGCCGTGCCAGCGCCCGGAGAAACCCGGCACGACTGGTCGATTGCGGTGGAGTTTGCGCGGCGGCTGGAAAAGCTGCTATCCGTTCGCCCTGAGCCTGTCGAAGGGCCCTTCGACGTTGCTCAGGACAAGCTTCGACAAGCTCAGCCCGAACGGAGTTTGTTTGCCTACGACACCCCGGAAACCATCTGGAACGAGCACCGCGAATCCACACGCGGCCGCGACCTCGACATCACCGGAATGAGCTACGCCATGCTGGAACAATCGCCCCAGCAATGGCCGCTGCGCGAAGGTGAAACCACGGGCAAGCTGCGGCTTTACGAAGACGGCATCTTCCCCACCGCCGACGGCAAGGCCAGATTCGTCAACACCGTCTACAAGCCCGTCGCCGAGCCGCGTGAATCGCGCTACCCGTTCTCACTGACCACCGGCCGCCTGCGCGACCATTGGCACGGCATGAGCCGCACCGGCACGCTGGGCCGGCTGTTTGGCCATGTGGCCGAGCCGGCCATCCAGATGAACGCCCAGGACATGGTGCGCCGGCAACTCAAAGAGGGCGACCTGGTGCATGTCACCTCCAAGCGCGGCTCCATCGTGGTGCCGGTGCAGGCTTCGCCCGAAGTCGCTGTGAGCCAGGTCTTCATGGCCATGCACTGGGGGCAGGAGTATTTGAGCGGCCTGTCCAGCACCGGCGAAAAGCTGACCGGTGTCAACGCCATCACCACCTCGGCCTACTGCCCCAGCTCCAAGCAACCCGAACTCAAGCACGCGGCCGTGAAAATCCTCAAGGCCGAGCTGCCCTGGTCGCTGCTGGCCATGGCCTGGCTGCCCGACAGCGATGCGCTGGCCGCCCGCGAGCAGCTTAAAACCCTGATGGCCGCCTTCCCTTTCAGCAGCTGCGTGCCGTTTTCGAACAACAGGCCGCTGACCGAGCAAGACCAGGAGCACACCGGCGTGCTGTTTCGCGCCGCCGGCTACGAAGCGCCTGCGGACGAGGTGCTGGCCGGTATCGAAGGCATTCTGGGTCTGGGCGGCAGCGACGCACTGCGCTATGCCGACAAAAGGAAAGGCCAGCACCGCACCATGCGGCTCGTGCGTGAGGGTGGGCAAGGCGAGCAGGTCAAACTGGCCGGCTTCGTGCTGGCCGGCGACACCAGCGCCCAGGCCTGGATCAAAACCCTGCTGCAAGACGAGCTGCCCGCGCAGGCCTATGGCCGGCTGCTGCTGCTGCCGGGCGCCAAACCGCCGGTGGCAGTGCAGTCGCGTGGCAACCTGGTGTGCACTTGCCTGAACGTGACCGACACGGCCATTGACGAACACCTGTCCCTGCTCAGCCAGGGCGGTGGCGGCGCCGGTTACCTTGGCACCGACGAAGAGCGGCTGGCCTCATTGCAAGGCACGTTGAAGTGCGGCACCAATTGCGGCTCCTGCATCCCCGAGCTCAAACGCAAGGTGCGCGCCGCCCGCAGCGACGCGGCCGCCAGCACCGCCACAGCTGGGCGCACCGTCATCCCGATCCGGCAGGTGGCCTAAGGGCCTAAGCTCATAACCAAAAGTCATCTGCATTCGCGGACAATTGCAGCATGAGCATTAGTCAGTACATCAAGGTCATCGGTCGTGGCAAGCAGGGCGCGCGCGCGCTGACGCGTGAGCAGGCGAGCGACCTGTTCGGCCAGGTGCTGGACCGCACGGTGACCGACCTCGAAGTGGGCGGCTTTTGCCTGGCCATGCGCATCAAGGGCGAAACGCCCGAGGAGATGGCGGGCTTTCTCGACGCCACCTACCAGCGGCTGAACCACCTGCCGGCCACCGACCGACCCCTGGTCGTGCTGCCCAGCTACAACGGCGCGCGCAAGCTGCCGGTGCTCACGCCGCTGCTGGCGCTGCTGCTGGCACGCGCGGGCCTGCCGGTGCTGGTGCATGGCACACCCACCGAATCGTCCCGGATTTTTGCATCAGAAGTGCTTCAGGTCCTTGACATACATGCGCTGACAGCTATCAGAAAAATAGCAGACGGCGAAGTCGCCTTTGCCGCCACCGAGCTGCTGTGCCCCGGCCTCAAGCAGTTGCTGGACGTGCGGCGAGCCGTGGGGCTGCGCAACCCGGGGCACAGCCTGGTCAAGATCATGAACCCCTGCCTGGGCAAAAGCCTCGTCGTCAGCAGCTACACCCACCCGGAATATGCCGTGTCGATGGCGCAGACCTTTGAGCTGATCCAGGCCAACGCCCTGCTGCTGCGCGGCACCGAGGGCGAGGTGGTGGCCGACGCCCGCCGCACCCCGCATATGGAGGCCTTTATCGCCGGCAAACGCTTTGTGCTGCAGGAGGCACAGCCCGGCACCCTGCCCACCGTGCCCGAGCTGGCCAAAACCATTGATGCGGCCAGCACGGCGGCCTATATTCAGGCTGTGATGGCGGGTGATCAACCCGTACCCGCTTCGATTGCCCGACAGGTGGAACATATCTTGCATCTGGTCAGCAAGCTTTAGGCATACCCATGAAACACGGAAAAGTCACATTGGTCGGCGCAGGTCCCGGAGACCCGGAACTGCTGACCCTCAAGGCACTCAAGGCCATCCAGAACGCCACGGTGCTGCTCGTCGATGACCTGGTCAGTGACGAAATCGTTGCTTTTGCACCGCCAACGGCCCGCATCGTGCATGTCGGCAAGCGCGGCGGCTGCAAGTCCACGCCGCAGGCCTTTATTGAAAAACTCATGCTGATGGCCGCCAGCGAAGGCGAAAACGTGGTGCGGCTCAAAGGCGGCGACCCTTTCATTTTTGGCCGTGGCGGCGAAGAGGTCGAACACCTGCAGGCCGCCGGCATCGAGGTGCATGTCGTCAACGGCATCACCGCCGGCCTGGCTGCCGTGACCTCGCTGGGCGTGCCGCTCACGCACCGCCATCATGCGCATGGCGTGTTGTTTATCACCGGCCATGCCAAACCCGGTGCGCTAGGGCCCGACTGGCAGGCCCTCGCGGCCACCGCGCACAGCGCCCGCCTGACGCTGGTGATTTACATGGGCGTCAGTGGCGCCGGGCATATCCAGAACGAGCTGCTGACCGGTTTGCCCGCCAGTACACCGGTGGCTGTGATCCAGAACGTCTCCCTGCCCACCCAGCGCCATATCGCCACCACGCTGGGCGAGCTGTCAGCGGCCATCCAGCGCGAGAAGATGGCCAGTCCCTCCGTGATTGTCGTGGGTGACGTCATTCGGGGCCTGTCTGCAGCGAGCCTGCCGCAGGTCCAGGCCCGGCAGGCTTAGAGCCTGCCCGGCAGCGGGCGAGTGCAGGTCTTCACGCCTGCCAAGGAAAACACTGCCCCGGACACTCAATACGGCCCGATACACTGGGCGGGTCGCACAGCTTATTGCTTGTGCCCCGTTTAAAAAGTGTGGTTACTGGCATGAATCTGTCCACCAGCCTGTTGCTCATCGTGCTGCTGATTGTGGCGAGCGCGTTTTTCTCGGTCGCCGAGATTTCGCTGGCCGCATCACGCCGTTTGCGCCTGCGCCAGATGATGGACAAGGGTGATGCCCGCGCCGCAGCCGTACTGCATATTCAGGAGCATCCGGGACACTACTTCACCGTGGTGCAAATTGGCCTGAACGCGGTGGCCATTTTGGGCGGCATTGTGGGCGAAGGCGCTTTGAGTCCACATTTCAGCCAGTTTTTCGGCACCTGGCTGAATGCCGAGATCGCCCAGCAGGCCGGCTTCATCACCTCATTTTTGGTGGTGACATCGCTGTTCATCCTGTTTGCCGACCTGGTGCCCAAGCGCCTGAGCATGTCCTCGCCTGAAAAGCTGGCGGTCCTGGTGGCGGGGCCCATGCAGCTGTGCATGTCGGTCTTCAAGCCCCTGGTCTGGGTTTACAGCAAGGCGGCCGACGCCCTGTTTCGCGCGCTGGGCCTGCCCGCGCAACGTGATGACCGCGTCACGTCTGACGACATCCTGGCCCTGACTGAAGTCGGCGCCCAGGCCGGTCTGCTGGCCCGGCGCGAGCAGCAAGTCATTGCCAATGTGTTCGAGCTGGACACGCTGACCGTGGCGAGCGCCATGACGCCGCGCGACCGGATCGCCTGGTTTTTGCGCGACGCCCCGGACGTGGTGGTGCGGGCCCGCATCGCGGCCCAGCCTTTTTCCACCTACCCGGTGTGCGACGGCGACCTGGATCACGTGATTGGTTATGTCGACGCCAAAGACCTGTTTGCGCGTGTCCTCATCAACCAGCCCATCCCGCTGACGGACGAAAGCCTTCTGCACAAGGCGCTGGTCATTCCCGACCGGCTCACGCTGGCCGAAGTGCTTAAGCAATTCCAGGAGGCGCACGAAGACTTCGCCGTCATTGTCAACGAGTACAGCCTGGTGGTCGGTGTCGTGACGCTCAATGATGTGATGAGCACCGTCATGGGCGATCTGGTATCGCCAATGGACGAAGACCTGATCGTGCAACGTGACGAAAACTCCTGGCTGATCGACGGCGCCACCCCGGTGCAGGATGTGCAGCGCGCGCTCGGGATTGACCCCTTACCGCACCCGGATGAATACGAAACCCTGGCGGGCTTTCTGATGGTCATGCTGCGGCGTATTCCCAAACGCACCGACAGCGTCGACTGGGACGGCTATAAATTTGAAGTTCTTGATGTGGACAGCTACCGGATCGACCAGGTCATGGTTTCACGCATTGACGCCGGCAAACCGACTCCATGACACCTGCCCGCCACCTCATACGCTACACTTTTTATAGCTGATAATGTGCGCCGGACAGGCGCCAGGGCCTGATCTGGCGCATTGAACAGGGCGCTGAACCGGCGTCACGCCAGCGTCATAACACCAACCTAAGCTGCAATCTTTTGACTGGATCATCAATGTCAACCCGTTTTCTGGCTGGTGCGCTGCTGGCGCTCAGCATGACCTGCACCCAGGCGCAAACCTTTTCCTTCGGCCTGTGGGGCGACATGCCCTACCAGAAGGCTGGCGACGACCCGAAAATTCCGGCGCTGCTCAAAAGCATCAACCAATCCGATATCGCATTCTCCATTTACGACGGCGACATCAAGGACGGCAGCTCCCAATGCACCGATGACATTTATGCCGCGGCACTGACCATGTTCGGCCAGTTGAACAAGCCCGTGGTCTATGTGCCCGGCGACAACGAATGGACCGATTGCCACCGCCTGAACAATGGCGGCTATGACGGGCTGGAGCGCCTGGCCCACCTGCGCAAGACCATGTTCCCGACTGCCAACAGCCTGGGCAAGCGCCAGATGCCGCTGATCCATCAAGGCCGGGCGGGTGAAAAATTTTATGAAAACACACGTTTTAGCCACCGCCGCATCGTGTTTGCCGCCCTCAACGTGCCAGGCAGCAACAACAACAAGATACTTGACGAAAAAGACTGCAGCAAGAAAAGCGCCCGCACCGCTGCGCAATGCGAAGCCAGCAACGCCGAGTACCTGGAGCGCGATGCCGCCAACGTCGCCTGGATGCAGCAGGCTTTCCAGGCGGCCAAAGACCAGAAGGCGCCGGGCCTGGTTCTGGTGATTCAGGCCGACCCGGGATTTGACCTGCCGGAAACCGAAGACACCGATGAGAGCCAGGCGCCCGGTGTCAGCGGTTATCGCAACTTCATTGAAAAACTGATTGCCGAGACGGAACAATTCAAAGGCCAGGTGCTGCTCGTTCACGGCGACACGCATTTCTTCAAGGTCGATAAGCCGCTGTACAGCCCGACCAAGCTGCTGGCCAACCTGACGCGCCTGCAAACCTTTGGCAGCCCGCTGATTCACTGGGTACGCGTCACGGTGGAGCCGAAGAATGCCAATGTCTTCACGATTCGGCCGGTGATCGTGAAGCAGTAAAGACCTGAGCCGCTAAGGTCATCAAGGGCGCGGCTAAACTCCTGAGTTCAAAAAGACGCGGCAATAGGCCTTGTTTAGGGCGCTATGCTTTTTATAGCTGCCCGCACCCGTCTTAGTAGGACCAGGAACTGATTTGACGCATAAATTCGATGTGGTGGTGATAGGCGCAGGCGCCGCCGGGCTGTTTTGCGCCGGCGTGGCGGGCCAGCAGGGCCTGAAGGTGCTGCTGGTGGACCACAGCGAGAAGGTGGCCGAGAAAATCCGCATCTCGGGCGGCGGCCGCGCCAATTTCACCAATCGCGACATCGACCCGTCAGCGCCGCACAAGCACTTTCTGGGCGACAACCCGCACTTTTGCCGCAGCGCCCTCTCGCGCTACACGCCGCGCGACTTCACCGACCTGGTGCGGCGCCACGGCATCGCGTTCCACGAGAAGCACAAGGGGCAGCTGTTTTGCGACCGTTCGGCCGAAGACCTGATCCAGATGCTGCTGCGCGAATGCGACACGGGCGCGATGGGCGGCAGCGTCACGCGCTGGCAGCCTTGCAGCGTCAAAAATATCCGGTTCTCGGCCTCCAGCCCTGTCGGATCGGGCATGGGTAGCTATGAACTTGATAGCGACCGCGGCACCGTCCAGACCCGCAGCGTGGTCATTGCGACGGGCGGACTGTCGATTCCGAAGATAGGCGCAACCGATTTCGGCTACCGCGTGGCCCGCCAATTCGGCCTGCGCGTGGTCGAGCCCCGCCCCGCCCTGGTGCCGATGACCTTCGACGGCGATGCCTGGGCGCCCTACGCCCAATTGGCCGGGCTCGCACTGCCGGTGCAGATCGAGACCGGCGTCAAGAAGAGCCGCATGACCTTCCTGGAGGATCTGCTGTTCACCCACCGCGGACTCTCGGGTCCGGCCGTGCTGCAAATTTCAAGCTACTGGCAGGACCAGACCCCGATCCGCCTCAACCTCGCCCCCGAAACCGACCTGCCGCAGGCGCTGGCCCGCGCCAAGGCCAGGTCGCGCAAGCTGCTCGCCAACGAACTGGCCACGCTGGTGCCGTCCCGGCTGGCCGACGCCTGGGTGCAGCAGGACAGCGCCTGGCAGCGCCCCGT
>DASXRN010000104.1:0-17631 GCA_036506595.1 Polaromonas sp.
GGTGATCCACACGGCTCCCCGATGCCGAAGTGGGTTCATTCCCGATGCGCAGGGCATCTGGCCGGTAGGCGAGGCCTTACCATTGGGGCATGAAAACAACCTACATCCTCGGCGCCATCCTCGCCTGCTGCGTAACCGGAACATTGGTCGGCGCTCGCGCAACAAAGACCGCACTCCTGGTGGTATCCGGAATACTTGCGCTCTATGGGTTAGCTCGCCTATTGGGTTGAGCGCACTGGAATGTCTTGGTCTGATGCTCGGCGTTAACACGTTGAGCGTCAGCTTCTCGATAACCCGCTAGCTGTGGCCAGCCGCTGCTTTGGGTACTAAGCTGACCGACGCCTTCCTGCCGAGGCGACATTCCCATTGCTCGAAAGCAGACCTTCGGGCGGCCTACCAGACACCAGGAAGCGAATTCGCCGGACTGCTTATCGGCGAATCGAGACTGCGGAGAACTGTTGTAGCAGAGTCCCGTCAGCCGAGCGCGATTGCGCCAGTGTTATCGTGATTATGCGACCATCCAGCGCCATGACTGGTTTGCGTAACCATCTCTTAGCCTCTAAGCTACTGCCAAAAATACTCTCGGCCAAAGACGTTATTTCAACCAGAGTTGGCGTACAAGTTGAAGCCTTACGAGGGGGCGCCGTTGTCCGTTTATGAAGTCGGGTACCGCTCAAGCGTTGGTCACCAGGGTGGCCAGTATTTCGGCGCTGGTCGACAAAACCACGCCGCGGCGGGCCATGTCCTCCAGGAAGGCCTTGTGCTGAGCCTCAAAACCACCGACAGGGCTCATGCAGTCGGTGAGCAGCACAACCTTGCCTGATTGACCGGAAGGAAGGTTCTGGACGATGTGCTCGGTCGTCGCTTTTACGCAGTGGCTGCTGGCCTCGCCGGCAATGACGATCTGGTCGGCCCGGTCCAGTGAGGTGATCAACTCCATATTGAGTTGGGTCGCAGGATCGTCTTCGTCAGGAACCTCGGCCTGCATGGCACTGTAATGCTCTGTCCAGGGGTTGCTGCCTTTGCTGATCTTCTGCACCATGGCAAGGCGGCTGTCTTCCCAGAGGTTGTAAGCCGCCTTGACGGCCGGGTGGACGTTGTGGCCCCAGCTGCCAATTTCGCAGTGCACCGGCCAAACCATCAGGGTGTAACGGCCGCGCCGCTCCAGTTCATCCATGTAGGCCAGCGCTCTTGGCCGCATAGAAGGGTCCTTGGGGGCATAGTCGCCATTGCGCACCTGGGCAGCGGTAATCGGCGTAAACGGCCCGACGTTTTCGTTCGCACCAGTTTTCCAGAAAGTCGGATGTGCGATGTCAAACCTGTGGTGCGAGTCCAGTGTCACCCCTATGGCGGAGATGCCAGAGGCGCCTTCGCGAATCAGGTTGGCCAGGCGCAACATGTCCGCATGTGCACCTGCAACAGGCAAGGCAGGAGAAGTGGCTTTCCCGGTCACGGGGTCGATGGGGCACCAGTCGGCAGGCAAATCGCAAAAATCGTTTTGCGGGTCGATGATAAGAAACTGGATATCTTTTTTCATATTGCCCTCCGTTGATATTGAATTGGTACAAAGTTGCCGATTCTCGCCGCGGCAAATATGCAGTCAGCCTACTCCACCAGGATGCCCTTGGTCGCACAGACGCCAATTCTGGCTTCCATGCCCGCCGTGAACCGCAGGAAGTCCGATGCCATGCCGTCTTAGAAGATTACGCCGTTGTCCGGCATGCGCGAACGCAGGGTCAGCACTTCCGACTCATCGATTTCTCCATAGAGTAGGGTAGTCTGGGAGGCCCGGCTGCCGAAGGGCTCCCGTACGGCGAAAATCAGATGATCGGTGTCCCAAGGCATGGGTTCGTAATCATTCCCCTGCCTGTGTCCCACGGCATTGGCAATCCCAAGGGAACCGGTGACGATGCTTTTAAGCCAGGCCGTGGAGCCCAGCCCGGTCGACACGATGAGACCGGATGATGACTGCGCCTCCTTGACGCCCTGAAACTCGATCTCATAGAGGGCTGAGGTATGGCTCTTCGGGCCTATAAAGAGATCGTTGACGCCTCTCAACGCCTGTCCGTCAGAGAGTATTGCCTCGGCCATGGTGACCAGCGAGGTGGAGCGGCTGTCCTTGGCCACCCCGGGCAGCACCGAGCCCACTTCTGACGGCTTGAACGGCAGCAGCACGCCGTCCCAGCGTTTTGGTTCGGGGTTTACGCCGATCAGTGGTTGTCCATTCAGGTATTTCAGCGTATTGGCCACCATGCCGTCCTGGCCCAGCGTCACCACGATGTCGTCCGAGGCAAAGATGTAGTTGGTCGGGTGGGCCCGGTCGATGATCTGGTATCTGCCCCAAGCCTGCAATGCCTCCACGACCACCCGCAGGCTGGAGGCGTAGGCCTCGTTTTTCCGCAGGTAGTCGGTAAAGTCCGCGCCCAGGTGCTCCAGGTAGAACTTGGCTTGCCTCAAGGTTTGGTAGCGTGCGCCAGTTCTTCCAGCCTGGTCTGGCGGGTCACCAGGACCACTTTGCGGTTCTCGGCTGCAGACATGAGCGCTCCTTATTTCCGGACAGGTAAAGCTCGCCCGAGCCTGGAATGCGCGCCAGCACTGGAGAGCAGCGAATTGAGCAGCTCCGGTGACATGTTCAGCTGCGAGCACATCACAACAACATGGACACAAACGCGGCTTGTGGATGGAACACTTCAGACGCCTTAGAAAACCCTGCATAGACGCCCTGGTTAGCCAGGTTTTCTTTTCATGACGGTTTGACGGTAAAGAATGCAACCATGCGTCGGGACTTTGTTTGCCAGGGGCTGTGCCAAAAAGGCCCTCAGTTAGCCATCAGCAATGTGTAGTTTTCGATAGCCAGCGGTTTTTTTAAACTCGATGGCGATTTGCAACCCTGAGCAGTCATCTGTTACCTATAGAAGCAGTCCTTCACCTCAATTCATGGTTTTGTGCATTTGCGACTATCGACGACTGTAGGTCTGGAGAGTTGCCCGTTAGGCGCCGGGTTGCGCGGCGCCGCATGCAGCGGGTCCGCCAATTTGGGCCTGCAACGAAGCCGCGCACTCCCGTAATGCGAAAGATTGCGATGCCATGGCCAATCGCAAGAAGGCGGCGGCGTACGCTGGGTCACGATGAAAGCGGGTCGTGTCAATCCACCAGCCCTGCCCAGCCATTAACCATTTGAAATCGACCCCTGCCAGCAGCGAAGCGCGCTCATCGGCGCTGGATGCCGCTTCGTCGACCCGTGGTACCTGTTCTGCCTGCCCTTGCATGGTGGTGGTTTCCTCACTTTTGCCTGGATACCCCTACAACGGCTGAAGCTGAATATGCGCGGACAAGGCAGAGCAATGACTCTAAAAGAAAGGCAAAGGTGGCGTCTTCCCAGACGAGGGTGCCGGTGCCTGAAAACCCCCTGTAATCAGCCCTTGAAAGTTGAGCGCCTGCTTTTCTCAAGGTCTGTGTTGTTTTGGGCAAATTCCCTGCTGGCGCTTTCGCCCCTTTCGCCCCTTTCGATCAGAAGGAGACAGTGGCAAAATTCCCCCAAAGCAGCCGGTCGGCGCCGGGCACGACCAGAAAGAAGCGCTCGACAGTAGGGGCGAAGTTGACGCAAGTGCTGTGGTTCGCCCCCACAGGCCGCGAGCGCTTCACGCGGCATGCGAAGCGCTTAACAGGCGAATTCGGCGGAACCAGCTCATTGAACGTTCTCGTAGGTACATCCACATGCAAGGGGTTGCGCGCATGGATTTTCGCGACAAAGATGGGGCGATTGAGAGTTGGCTGGTGCAGGTATGTGGCCGTGTGCAGGGCATCGGTTATCGGGAGGCTTGCGTGCGCCGCGCGCGGGCGCAGGGCATCACTGGCTGGGTCCGTAACCGCATGGACGGGTCGGTAGAGGTGATGCTGCAGGGTTCGCCGGAGCAGCTTGCGGACATGTGCAGTTGGCTGCGCGATGGCATGTCCGCTGCACTTGTTGACGAGCTTGACGTAACGCAGGTGCAGCCACCGTTCCCTCGCTTCGACCACTTCGACCGCTTGCCCACCCTGTAAGGACAAGCAAATCGCCATGGCGAAGGAATGAGTTTTTTCGCCGCCTACTGGCGCCTGTTCCAAGGAATGAAGTCCGTCGGACGGGATGGCAGCGAATGGCCAATTGCAGACGGGCATCCGTCCATCCCATTACTTTCAGTTTCAAGCCGCTTCCTACCGGGTAGACGTTCGATGCTTCCCGCGTGGGTGCCGGCAATGCAGCGCTGCAGCCGCAACTTGCCGAGCACGAATCGGATGCGCAGAGCGTCGCGCGACGCCAGCGCCAGGTAGCGTGGTCGATCTGACTGACCTCAGGATCGATCAGCGCCCCGGCACAAATGTCAAGTCGCCCAACAGGTACGACTGGCAACCTGCTGAGGCGACTTGCTCGAAGATCATGATGGCTGCTTGACGATGCGCAGATAGGGCTTGGGCGCCTTCCAGCCCTGCGTGAACAGCTTCTTCGCGTCGTCGTCGGACACTGAGCCGGCGATGATCACGTCATCGCCTTGCTTCCAGTTCACCGGTGTGGCGACCTTGTGCTTGGCCGTCATCTGCATCGAGTCGAGCACGCGCAGTATCTCGTCGAAGTTGCGGCCGGTGGTCATCGGGTAGGTCATCATCAGCTTGATCGTCTTGTCGGGACCGATGATGAAGACCGATCGGACGGTGGCGTTGGTGGCCGCCGTGCGGCCCTCGGACGTACCAGGCTCCGCGGCGGGCAGCATGTTGTAGAGCTTGGCCACCTGCAGGTCGGTGTCGCCAATCATCGGGTACTTTGGCAGATAGCCTTGTGTCTCCTCGATGTCGCTGACCCAGCGAGTGTGGTTATCCACCGGGTCCACCGACAGGCCGATCAGCTTGCAGTTGCGGCGCGTGAACTCGGGCTCGATCTTCGCCATGTAGCCGAGTTCGGTGGTGCAGACAGGCGTGAAGTCCTTTGGGTGTGAGAACAGGATTGCCCAGCTGTCCCCGATCCATTCGTGAAAGCGGATTGTGCCCCGGGTGGTCTCGGCCGTGAAGTCAGGGGCGGTGTCGTTGATGCGCAAAGACATGACTACTCCTTTAGCGCCAGTTGGTCGGCGGCCTGCCCGGCGCTCTAGAACGCGGCCGCGCAAAATCTTAGCACTTAGCCCGCCGCAAGTCGAGGGCGAGATATCTGCCGCCCATGGGGCCATCGCTGAGGTTGGCGAAGCCAACGCCGGCGATGCAAAAGTGTCTTTTTAAATTAGACCGCCATATGAACTGCAGGTGAGTCATAGCTGAGAGTTGCAGATTTTGAGCCTGGGCCAGGCAGAACCATTTCGCCTGCATACGGGAGGCTGCGCAACACTCCAGGAATTCATGAATGAAACTCAGGGTCGCCAGCGGCCTGGGTCATGGCGTACAAGGCCCCTCGTACCGCGAAGTAGCCCTTGTTCCTGATCTTCACGAGGATGCCCAGGGTTTCCGTTTTGAGAACAGCGTGTTCGTAGTTCTATGTCTAGCAATCGGTATCCACAGTACATATGCTGCGTCGCTCAACCTCACTAAACAGCATGGTGTTTCTGGTGCATGTATCGGTACATTCTTTGTGAAAGGCCTGAGTCATGAGCGATTTCTTCATAGGCGTTTCCCTGTACGCAAAAGAAGGGCGCGAAGACGAGTTGCGTGCCAATCTGATTGCTGTGGTCGAGCCGTCGCGCAAAGATGAAGGAAACCTGCGGTACGAGCTGTTTGCGGATCAGAACGATCCTCGACGCTTCATCTTTCTGGAGCATTGGGCGAGTCTAAATGCTCGGAAAAAGCATCACGCACAAACCGAGCACATCCGTCATTTCGAAAAAAATGGAGGGGCGAGCGCCGTGGAGAGGTATGAATACGTCTACACGCTCAACCGCATCGCCTGACTACTGACTAATATGACCGCGCCAGCGCGTTTACCAGGTGATTCAGCGTGGATTCAGAGTGAGATCCGCTGAGATTTGACGACGCTAACTCGCCAGCGCGCAGCAGGTTTCGGGTATCGAGTCCAGTCTGGTGGCGACACAACGCCATCGAAGACATGCCTGTGGGCAACAGCGGTGCTGCGCTTCAGCACATATCAACTACTTTCAGGAGAACATCATGGCCAGTGAATCCATCCGGGATCCTGCCAAAGACCATCTGCTTACCCCGAAGAACGCTGCCTTCGTGATCATCGACTATCAGCCTGTGCAGGTGAACTCGATCGCCTCAATGGACCGGCAGCTATTGATCAACAACATCGTCGGCGCGTCTAAGGCCGCCATGGCCTACGGCCTGCCTATCGTGCACTCCACTGTCAATGTCAAGTCCGGCCTCAATAAGCCACCAATTGCGCAACTGAGGAAGGCGCTCGAAGGAATTCCAACTTATGACCGCACCACTATCAACTCATGGGAGGACGTCCAGTTCCGCGCGGCCGTGAAGGCAACGGGCCGCAAGAAGCTGATCATGACTGCGTTGTGGACCGAGGCATGCTTGACGTTTCCCGCGCTCGACGCAATGGACGAAGGTTATGAGGTCTATGTCGTGGCAGACGCGGTAGGCGGTACTTCGGTCGCTGCGCACGAAGGTGCATTGCGCCGAATCGAGCAGGCTGGCGGCAAGATGATAAGCGTGGTTCAACTGTTCTGCGAGCTGCAACGCGATTGGGCCCGCGCGGAAACCGTTCCGGCGTTCATGAATCTCTTCATCGAAACCGGCGGCACTGCGGGAATCCAGTTCTCCTACGACAAAAGCTAAGGCATCACACGGCCTCAATATGTCCCGATTCCGCAAGGGAATGGGTTGGGGCCGTTATTTAGACCTTCGCCTCAGCGTTAAGACCGGGCGAGGACAGGCAGTTCAAAAGAGGCCTGGCGCCACGCCGGTGCCTCTTTGCCTATCGCTGGCGTCCAACACCACACGAAGCTATCCGGGCTGCAATACTTCCCATCTTCCCACTCCTGTAGTCGGCGAAGGCTTGCGCGACTTCTTCTTCGCTGTTTATTACAAAGGGGCCTTGGCCAACCACCGGTTCGTTTGTTGGCAACCCGGTGTTCTTCTGGAGTGAACAGTGGCAATCTCAGGATGACGGCCGGTCCCAAGGCGCGATGTCGCCTGCCCACGCATCTGCAAGAAGGTCGATGATGGCCCGAACCTTGGAGGGGAGGTTCCGCGATTGTGTGTACACCGCGTAAACGTTGTCGGTGGTGGGCACGAGACCGTCCAGTGTCAGCTCCACCAGCGTTCCTGAGCGCAAGAGGCCATTGATAAGAAAAGTCGGCAAGACGGTAATTCCCAGGCCAGCCAATGCGGCTTGGACCATGGCTTCGCCGTTGTTGGTCACTACACGTGCGTGTATGTTGGTCGCCACAGTTCCGCCGCTGTGCCCGTTAGGGTCCTCGCCCGTCTTGTTGAACTGCCAGACATGGCTTGATGACACCAGGCCATAACCGATGCGGTCATGAGCCGCCAGGTCGGCAAGAGTGGCGGGCCGCCCCCTTGCGGCCAGGTACCCGGGGCTGCAACACAAGACTCTCTTGCTATATGTGAGCTTGCGCGCGATGAGGTTCGAGTCCGCAAGCACACCAATGCGAATGGCCATGTCGTAACCACCTTGCACCAGGTCGACGTGTCGGTCGTCCAGATCCATGTGCACGATCAGATCCCTGCTCTCTTGAAAGAACGGCATAAGCGTCGGCACGACGTGCAGGTGGCCGAAGCTCATCGGCAAGGCGAGCCGAACAGTCCCCTGCAAGCCACGGTGCGCTCCGCTTACCGATTGCGCTGCTTCATCGAGGTCTTGCATGACCGCCTTGCTGCGCTCGAAGAACTGCATCCCGCTCGTTGTCGGGGTGGCACGCCTCGTTGAGCGCTGAAGGAGTGCAACACCGAGGCAGTTCTCCAGGCCCGTCACCCGTTTGCTGATGACTGACTTCGCGATATCAAGCCTCACTGCGGCGGCACTGATGCTTCCGGTTTCCACGACGGTGACGAATGCTTCTATATCTTCCAGGCGGTACCGCACAGCACCCTCCCTTCTCGCGCGTTTCGCACGTTTGCAGGCAATTTGCCATCGTATCCGATGCCATTCGGGGCCTCGCCCCGGGGGCAGTCATTGCTCGTTCCTCCGAACGGTACCTTCTCGAAATACACATCGTTTACCAGGGGGTATCACGCAGCTCTCACTGCCTGGGCCAACTTGGCCAGTGAATTCAACACCGTCTCTACCGACTGCACTGCCTTGGTATCCTTCAAGGCACCTGTTTCGTCAAAGGCCTCGTGCGCCCTGCCAAGGGCGAACTGTTGGGGCACGACAATCATGGCGAACGCCATCTGCAGATACTGGCGCAGGAAGTTCATTGACCGAAGCGCACCTCCTGGGCCCGGTGATGCGGACAGTAAGCCTACCGGCTTGTTGGCGGTAACGGCCAAGCCTGTCGGGTGCATAGGCGTCGCTGCAATCCGTGATAACCAATCGAAGGCGTTGATAACGAGTGGCGTTGGAAAGCCGTTGTACTCAGGGGTCACGACCAGGACGCCATCGCTGTTGAGAATGGCTTGCTGCAGTTGATATGCTCCTGCGGGAATCCCTGAAGAGGCTTCCAGGTCCCCGTCATAGACCGGCAGGTCCAGCTTGCGAAGGTCCAGCTGAGTCACTTGCAGCCCTGATGAACGTGCTTTGTGTGCGGCAAATCCGGCTAACTTGCGATTGAGAGAGCCGTCGCGTGCGCTGCCTGGAATGATGAGAATGTTCAGGGCGTCCATGTTGTGTCTTTCGAATCAAGAGTTTCAGTCACCCGTGCAGTAAACAGGCCTTTGTCCAAACATTGGCTGCAGAAAGCACCTGCGGGTAGCAGGCTCAATGATTCCGCATATCTCGACCGCAGCATAGCTGAGGTCGGAGCACCACCACCGTCCGGCCAGCCGTTGATCGGTGCCACTGTCATCGGGGTTCCGCATAGCGATGCAGCCACAACGCAACCTTGTTCGCAATTCGAGAACTTGGTGTCCACCGGCGGGCAACTACCAAACCTCAAGAATGGCTACCAGAATCCAAGCTCTCCGGTCGAGAACGTGACTGTCGATGGTGGCCACGATAACTCGCCCGAGATGCGCTGACTTCGAATAAGTTCGCCCGCCATCTTGGCAAGCTGACTTTTCAACCACTTCTATAGGAGAAATGTGATGAGTAATTTCGCAAATGAGGCCAATTTCAATGGCCAGCGTCCCGTCATTGACCCCAACGACGCAGCAATGCTGCTGATTGACCACCAGAGCGGCCTGTTCCAGACCGTGAACGACATGCCGATGCCGAAGCTGCGTGCCCACGCTGCCGCACTGGCCAAGATGGCGACGCTGTGCAAGATTCCGGTGATCACCACCGCGTCTGTGCCGCAAGGGCCGAACGGCCCGCTGATCCCGGAGATCCACGAGAACGCCCCGCACGCCAAATACGTGGCACGCAAAGGTGAAATCAACGCCTGGGACAATCCGGACTTTGTCGCCGCGGTCAAGGCTACCGGCCGCAAGACGCTGATCATTGCCGGCACCATCACCAGCGTGTGTATGGCCTTCCCGGCCATCAGTGCGGTGGCTGAGGGCTATAAGGTGTTTGTGGTCGTTGACGCCTCGGGCACCTATTCGAAGATGGCGCAGGAAATCACGCTGGCGCGTATCGTGCAGGCCGGCGTCGTGCCAATGGACACCGCGGCGGTGGCCTCGGAGCTGCAGAAGACCTGGCACCGCGATGATGCCCTGCAGTGGGCCGAGATATACACCAAGGTGTTCCCGGAGTACCAATTGCTGATCGAGAGCTACGCGAAGGCGCAGGAGGTGGTGACAAAGGGCGAACAACTCGATTCGATGCGTAAGTGATGTCGGCGTGATAGTCAGGCGGGGCTGGCGCCGCTTGTGGCGCGGGGCCCGCTTGCGCTCTGTCTTTGCGCAGACTGAAAGCTGGCGGTGTTGCTCAGGTCTCATCAGCCACCACCGAGATCAATCAACCTTGCAAACTTTGGACTTCCGCTTTATTGCTGCTATGCCGGCAGGGGGCAGGTCAAGCGGACGGCAGCTTTCCGGCAGCGGGGACCGGCTGCGGGTTGCTGTGTTTTGCTCTCAATTCCGTAGCTGATTGCGCTTGTGCTGTGCGGGCCAGGGGTGTATTTTGTTAGTAACCTGGTTGAAAATGTGGGCGCAGGCGGTGTATGTTGGTGTCAGTCGGATGGCAGGCGGCAACTTCGCTGTTTTAATTCATTTCTCACTCTGTAGCCCATGCAGCCGCTGTAGCATCAGTACTCCAGCCTGTTCAATTTTCACGCCTGTTTGCGCTGAACTCCTTACACCATCATGAAAAACTTCCTGAGCCTTGCTTACGCCCTGCCTGTTGATGCCCCCGACGCGCTATTGATCGGTCGGGTCTGGGTAGACGGACCAGAGGGCAGCGGGCCGGTGCTGGCGCTGGTCACTGCCAGCGATGTGTTGGACCTTTCGAGCGTGGCCGCCACCGCCAGCCAGTTGCTGGAGCTGCCCGACGTGGTCAAGGCCGTTCGCGCAGCGGCGCCGTTTCTGCCGCGGCTGGCGGACACGGCCGAGGTGCTGGCCAATTCGGCGGCCGATATGCGCACGCCGCAACTGCCCTGGCTGCTGGCGCCTTGTGATTTGCAGGCGATCAAGGCGGCGGGCGTGACCTTTGTGGCGTCCATGCTGGAGCGGGTGATTGAGGAGCAGGCTCGCGGTGACGCGAGCAAGGCCGAAGCGGTGCGCAAGGCGGTGGTCGGCGTGATTGGCGACAACCTCAGCAGCATCAAGCCCGGCTCTCCAGAAGCCGCCAAGCTCAAGGAGGTCTTGATTGCCCAGGGCGTGTGGTCGCAATACCTTGAGGTCGGCATTGGCCCGGATGCGGAAATCTTTACCAAGAGCCAGCCACTCAGCGCGGTCGGTACCGGATCGGAGGTCGGCATACACCCGCACAGCCACTGGAACAACCCGGAACCCGAGGTCGCGCTGGCCGTGAATTCGCGCGGCGAGGTGGTCGGCGCGGCGTTGGGCAACGATGTCAACCTGCGTGACTTTGAAGGCCGCAGCGCGCTGCTGCTGGGCAAGGCCAAGGACAACAACGCCTCGTGTGCGATTGGCCCTTTCATCCGCCTGTTTGACGAATATTTCACCATCGACCATGTGCGCAGCAGCGAGCTGACGATGACGGTCACCGGGCCGGAAGGCTTTGAAATGAAGGGCAGCAGCAGCTTAAGCAAAATAAGCCGTGACCCGCTGGACCTGGTGGCCCAGGCCATAGGCAGCAATCACCAATACCCCGATGGCTTCATGCTGTTTCTGGGTACCATGTTTGCGCCCACCCAGGACCGGCACGGCCCCGGCCAGGGCTTTACCCATGTGGTGGGTGATGTGGTCAGCGTGGCCACACCGCAGCTGGGCAGCCTGGTGAATCGTGTCACCACTTCCGACAAGGCGGCGCCCTGGACCTTCGGCATGGCGGCGCTGATGCAAAGCCTGGCGCGCCGCGGCCTTCTTTAAGAACTTATCCATGAATAAGTTCTAACTCATCATCACATTCATCATGCACACCTCCGCACTTGTTTTATTTTCCGGCGGTCAGGACTCCACCACCTGCTTGGCGCAGGCGCTTTCCAAATACGAACGCGTTGAAACCGTCGCGTTTGACTACGGCCAGCGTCACAAGGTGGAGCTGGACGCACGCCTCAATGTGCTGCGCGAAATCAAGGCGCAGTTTCCCCAATGGGCGCACAAGCTGGGACAAGACCACCTGCTGGACCTCGCCGTGCTGGGCCAGGTCAGCGACACCTCGCTGACGCGCGACGTGGCCTTCAAGATGGAAAGCTCGGGCCTGCCCAACACCTTTGTGCCGGGGCGCAACCTGCTGTTTTTGACCCTGGCGGCGGCGCTGGCATACCGGCGCGATTTGCAGGTGCTGGTGACCGGCGTTTGCGAAACCGATTTTTCGGGCTACCCCGATTGCCGCGATGACACCATCAAGGCCATGCAACTGGCGCTGTCGCTGGGCATGGATAAACGCTTTTTAATCGAGACGCCGCTGATGTGGATAGACAAGGCCGACACCTGGCGTCTGGCCCATGCGCTGGGCGGCCAGGCCTTGGTTGAGCTGATCATCGAGCACACCCACTCCTGCTACCTGGGTGACCGCACGCACCGGCAGGCCTGGGGCTATGGCTGCGGGGCGTGCCCGGCCTGCGAGCTGCGCGCGCGCGGGTATGAGCGCTATGCAGCGACGATCTGAGCAGGTCTAACCGCGCTCCACCACGCTGCGCGTCACCAGCGGCGGCTCGTCGCCAATATGAAAGGCGAGTTTGCGCTCGCGCAGTGCCACGTCGCTGGCCGTTACGCGGTCAAAGCGCCGCAGGTGCTCCGTCCATGACTCGTCCACGATTTGTTCGATGTAACGGCCCGGCTTGCCAATGGTGCGCAGCAGCGCCCATTCCAGTGCTCCCTGGCGCAGGCGGCTGCGGCGGCTTTCCTGCATCAGCGCACGGAAGTCGTCGGCGCGTGCCGGGTCGATCTGGTATTCAATCATGACCACCACATGGCCCACGCCGGGCGGCTCGTCGGCCACCGGCACCTTGAATTCGCGTGAAGGTGTCAGGTCTTCCTCAATGCTGAGGTCCAGCACCCAGCGCTGAGCCAGCAGCATGGCGACCGTGCCGCTTGCGGCTGCCACCAGCAAACCGGTCTGCACACTGGTGAGCGTGGCGATCTGCCCCCACAAGGCCGCGCCTAGCGCGCTGGCGCCCATGATGGCCATCTGGTACATCGACATGCCGCGTGCGCGCACCCAGTCGGGCAGCGACAGCTGGGCTGACACACTGAGCGAGTTGGCGCAGCAAATCCAGGCCATGCCATTGAGCAGCATGGCGGGCACCGCCACCCAGGCATTGGGCGCAAAGGCCATGACGGCGGTCGATAGCGACTGCAGCAGGGTTGAATACAGCACCAGCGTGTCGCGCGGCATCACCTGGCGAAGGCGCGGCAAGTACATGGCGGCGACGATGGCACCCGCGCCCATGGAGGCCAGCAGCAGCGTGAAGGTGCCAGCATCGCCGCCGTGCAGGCCGCGCGCCACCAGCGGCAGCAGCGCCAGTAGCGCGGTGGAGTGCAGAAAAAACAGCGACACGCGCAGCAGCACCGCCCGCAGGCGGCTGGACTGGCCTACATACTGCAGGCCCACGCGCATGGCGCTGACCAGGCGCTCGCGGCCCAGCGGGCTGGGCACATGGTCGCGCCGCCAGCGCATGATGACAAAACCCGAAATCACCGACAGCACGGCATTGAGCACAAACACATAGGCCGTGCCGGCACTCGCAATCAGCGCACCGGCCAGCAGCGGCCCGACGATGCGCGAGGCATTCATGGCCACGCCGTTCAGGGCCAGCGCGGCCGGCAACTGCGGGCGCGGCACCAGCTCGGGCACGATGGCGGCAAACACCGGCCAGCGCATGGCCAGGCCCACGCCGTTGGCAAAGGTCAGTGCCAGCAGCAGGGGCGGGGTCATGACATCCGAAATCACGGTGACGCACAGAAGCGTCGCCACCGCGGCCACCCAGAACTGCGTCATGATGAAGTAGCGCCGCCGGTCCAGGATGTCGGCCAGCGCGCCGCTGGGCAGGCCCAGCAGAAACACCGGCAGGGTAGAGGCCGACTGCACCAGGGCCACCCAGATCGGCGAAGTGCTCATGGAGGTCATCATCCAGGCGGCGGCCACGTCGTTCATCCACATGCAGATGTTGGCCACCAGCCAGGTGCTCCACAGCATGCGGAACACCGGGACTTTGATGGGCTCCCAGGCCGACAGTGGTTGCGCCGCTACGGGCGTGCTTGCTTCTTCAGGCATTCAATCCTTTTTCCTGGGGGCGCTTTTATTTCTCCTGCAATCGGTAAAGCGCAGGCGAGCCTTCTGGCAGTTTTTCAAGTTCCCACAGCTTGCTGTGAAAGGCCGCCACGGTAGGGCGGTGGGCAATGGACACTATGCTGCCATGAACCGCCTTGATGTGCGCCAGTAGTTTTGCGTACAGGGTTTTTTCGGCCGCCTCGTCCAGCGCGCTGGTGGCTTCATCGGCAAAAATCCAGCGGGGCTTTTTCAGCAGCACGCGGGCAATCGCCAGGCGCTGCTGCTCGCCCCCCGAGAGCTTCTGGCTCCAGGCATCCTTGTCGTCCAGCCGACTCGTCAGCTGCGGCAGCAGCGCATCCACCAGCACCTGCCTGAGCGCTTCGTCGCCGTACTGCGCGGCCGGCTGCGGGTAGGCCAGCGCATCGCGCAGCGAGCCGTCGGGGAAGTAGGGGCGCTGCGGGATGAACATCGCGTCTTTCGGCAAATGGCTATGGCCTTTGGCAAACGGCCAGATGCCCGCAAAAGCGCGGAACAAGGTGGACTTGCCGCTGCCCGACGGGCCTTTGACGAGCACGTTCTCGCCCGGGCCGGCCTGCAGCGAAACGCCGCTCAGCAGGGTTGCCCCCGTGGGCAGGGCCAGGCTCAGCTTGCTGGCAACAAGGCTGTTGCCGTCAAGGGGCAGGTTGGTATGGATTGCTACCAAATTGCTAGCTGCTTGCGCCCGTCCCTGTTGGGCCAGGCTTGCAATATGGTCTTCAAAACTGGTCAGGCGGTCGGTCGTGGCGCGCCAGGCGGCCAGGCTGCTGTAGTTGTCCACCAGCCAGCTCAGCGAGTCTTGTACCCGGCCGAACGCCGACGATATTTGCATCAGTTCGCCGAGTTGAATGGCGCCGCTGAAAAAGCGCGGCGCCGCGACGATGAAGGGAAACACCACGGCGGCCTGGCCGAAAAAGTTGGTAAACCACACCAGGTTTTTCTGCTTTTTAATCAAGAGCAGGTAGTTGGCCAGCACGGCGGCAAAGCGGGTGTCCAGCTGCACGCGTTCCACCGCTTCGCCTTTGTCGAGGGCAATCGATTCGCTGTATTCGCGCACCCGCACCATGTGGTGGCGAAAGTCGGCTTCGTAGCGCTGCTGCTGGTAGTTGAGTTTGATCTGCGGCCGGCCGATGTAATGCGTGATGACGCTGCCCACGACGCAGTACAGCACCGCCATCCAGACCATGAAGCCCGGGATGCTGTAGCTGCTGCCGCCCACGGTGAATGCAAAAGCGCCCGAGAGCGACCACAAAATGCCGACAAAGCTGAGCAGCGTGACCACCGCATTGAGCAGGCCCATGCTCAGCGAAATGCTGTAGCTGGTAAATAAATTGATGTCTTCCTGGATACGCTGGTCGGGGTTGTCCGGTGCGTTCAGAGCGTCTTTTGCTGCACCCGAAAAGCGGGCCAGCTCCAACTGGTAAAACGCATGGTCGGCCAGCCAGCGCTGCAGGTAGTGCGCCGTCATCCAGGCGCGCCAGCGCACCTCCAGCAACTGGGTTAGGTAAAAGCGGTACACCGCGATGATGATGAAGGCAAACGCCAGGTAGGTGAAGCGCCCCAGCTGAGTCCAGAACACCGGTTGGTCCTTGTTCTGCAGCGCGTCGTAAAACACCCGGTTCCAGTCATTGAGCAGCACCAGCATGTAGACCGCGCCCAGGTTCAGCAAGACAATGGCCAGCAGCAGGCCGCGCGCTTTCCATTTGTCTTCGGATTTGAAGTAAGGCGCTGACAAGGCCCAGACGCGGGCGCTGAACTGCTTGAAGGCGCTGAGTTTTGCGAGGATTCCGGAAGGGTTGGAAAGCAGATTCATTCTCAGGATGCCTTGGGTGAAAGATCAATGGTCTGGTTGGAAACGCCGCTGGCCACATGCCCGGCAGGCACATGCTGGGCCGCCGAATCGACATGGCCGGTCTGGTCGTCAAAGAAAAAGTCGGGCTCGAACTCGCGCAAAAATTCGCCCTTGGCCAGGCCGCCCAGGAACATGGCTTCATCGACCTCGATGTTCCAGTTCATCAGCGTGCGAATGGCGCGCTCGTGCGCCGGCGCGCTGCGGGCCGTGACCAGCGCGGTGCGTATGCGCATATTGGGTGTGCCGGCCTGCTGCAGCCGGTGCAGGGCAATGAGCAGGGGTTTGAACGGGCCATCCGGTAACGGCAGAACGGCCTTGTCCTGCTCGTGCTGCTGAAAAGCCGGCAGGCCATCCCTTTGATAGACCTGTTCTGCCTCGTCGGAAAACAGCACCGCGTCCCCGTCAAAGGCGATGCGAACTTCGTTCGGGGAGTTGTCCTGGGCGCGGACCGAATGGGTGGCGACCGTGGCCGCCGGAAAACCCATGCGCAGCGCCGCCTTGACATCGTCGGGGTTGGCCGAGAGGAACAGGTTGGCGCGCAGCGGCGTGAGATAACGCCAGGGCTCGCGTCCGCGTGTGAAAACGCCGCGTGCCACGGTCAGCGCATGGCTTTGCACCGAACGGAAAACCCGCAGGCCTGACACCGGATCGTTGCGCGAAAGAATGACCACCTCGACGCGCTGATTGTGTGGGTCGTTGAAGGCCAGCAGCTTTTTGACCAGCGCAAACGCCACGCCGGGCTTGGCGGTGTGCTCCAGCCGATCCAGCTGCAGCCGCATGTAGGCGCGGTCGTCCGATTGCTCGAACACGCGGTTTTCTTCTTCCAGGTCGAACAAGGCCCTTGACGAGATCGCCACCACCAACTGGCCTTCGAGTGAAACTCCCATGCAGGAATCCTTTCTATGATGTCTGTCCTGCCCGCCCAGCGGAGCAACCGGTTCAATGGGCCCAATTGGATGAGGGAAAACCGCCCGGTCGGCACGATGGGCCGCGGCGCCGGCACGCCGTTGTGGGCTTGGCCCTGGGCATTGGGGGTTTCCAGGGAAATGGCAGGCACATGCCAATGTTAGCCGCAGCGCTGAAGGCCACGCACAAAACCCGCCCTGGCTTGACTTGCCAGTGCGGGGCTGCCGGGCTTGACGCGGCGATGCGCGCCGGCGCCTACAGCTGCAAAATCGCGCGCGCTATCTGCTTCGGGGGGCTCAGCGCAGGCATCATGAACCAGCGGTCGAGCGCCTCGTTGCCTATGCGCAGCATGCCGGTGTGGCTGGCCAAGTCGGCGTCAATCTTGGGGTCGTCGTTGAAGAAGCCGAGCTTGCGGCGTATGGTGTCCATCTCCTTGGGGCGGCCGGTCAAAAAGGTCCAGCCCGGCTTGATGTGGTAGCGGTTGACATAGTCCTGCAAGGCCTGGGGCGTATCGAGCTCGGGCTGCAGGGTCAGCGAGTACATGAAGACATCCTTGCCAAGCCGCTGCCCCAAGGCTTCCTGCACCTGCAGCAGATTGGCCGTGTTGCCGGGGCAGATGCCCGTGCACACGGCGTACATCATGTTGATAGCGACAACCTTTCCTTGCACCACGTCGTCATAAAACCGAAGTTTTTTTCCGTCATGCGTGTCCAGAACCGCATTGGGGAAATAGTTGGCGCGCGGTCCGGCCTTGGCGGCCATGGCAGGGCCGCTGGAAGCGAGCACCGGGGCCAGTGCCGCGCAGCCCATCCATTTAAGCCACTTGCGCTTGTCGCTCTGAAAATCATGTTCAAAGCCGCGTTCCGAGGGTGAGTCATTCGGGTTCATGGTGGGTCTCCCGGCAATATGCAAGGGTTTTGGCAACGGTTTATTCAACAATGTCCCA
>DASXRN010000105.1:0-8873 GCA_036506595.1 Polaromonas sp.
GGCCGGCAGCGGCTCGCCGGCAATGCACTCAATTTCCTGCACCTCGTAAATGTCGGAACCCAGCAGCTTGAACACGCCCGCCATGCCGCTGTGCGACGCGATGCCGGCCAGTTGCGCCTTCATGCCCTCAAACACCGGGCCCTGCGTTTCCGTGCGCAGGTAGCGAATGTGCAAGCGAAAAAAAGCAGCGGTGACCGGGTGCAATACCAACACGCTGGCATACGGGTTGGTGAGAATGTTTTGCCGCGTCTTGTTGAAGAACTGGAAGGACAGCGCCACATGGCGCTCGTCGACGTAAAACACCTGCGAGATATAGGCCACATTGGGTGTGCCGTCGAGGGCGCAGGTCGCCATCATGGCCGGAATGGCGCCTTCGAGGCAGGGCCGGATTTCACCCAGGGCGGGTTTGCCCGTCACGCTGCTCATGTGGCGTTCCTGGGGATGGCTGGCAGCGCAGCGCCGGCCTTGGGCCCCGGCGTCTGGTCAAACGCCTGGGCGGGCTCAAAGCTGATGGCCACCACGTCGTCAAGGCGGTGCGCCAGCATGGCCCGCGTGAAGACAGGACCGAATCCGACCTGCTCGACTTCCTGCTCCATGGACGCCAGATAGCGCGCCAGCGCTACCTCGTCAGAGACCTCTGCGCAGCGGATACGCGCACTGCTCGCCTTGAGCTGCACCGTGCGGTGCGAGGCAGGCTCTGAAAACACCGCGGCGATGCGGCCGGTGCTGGCAATGTCCTGGATCAGCTGGCGCGATTGTTGCCGCGACACATAGACCGTGACGGTGCCGCCGTCCGGCGTGATCGCACTGCCCACGGCGCGCATGATGCTGGGCCGCATCGCCAGGCTGCAGGCGCTCACGATGACCGACACGCCCTTGTCCATCATGGCGATCAACTCGGGCGGCAGCAAGTGCCGGGAGCGGGGGCGTGGCGGCGTTCATGCGGTCAGTATAAAAGTGTCGAACTTGCGTGGCCGCCTGCGGATGCGCGATGGATGGACTCACGCTTTTGCAAAGACTCTTGGCATGCTTGAATCTGGTCGCGCAGACTGGCAGCACTACAGCTACGGTGAGCGTGAAAATGGCATCCCTCTCACTTCAGCTCTTGCATTGCAGCACCTCGCCCGCCACCAGCCCCATCAGCGCCAGCGACCGAAGTTGAATGAAAACCCCAGAAGGCCTTGCGATCAGTGTTTATTCAAGTCACTGGCGGGGGGGCCATCAGGTTCGGGGGGCAATAACTCGCGGATCTCGCTCTGCGCCGATTCCACGATGAAGTTGGCATCGGGGTCGTAGATAGGGGGCGGGCAACTGAAGGGGTCGCCCTTGATAGGGTCGGAGCCGGCCACAAACGGCTGATCGAGGGGGCCCGCTGGCTCTGGCGGTGCCACTCGACGGCGGCGCACACGCACAGGGTTGGACCGGCGCCTCGAACCAATGGACGCGTCGGGCTTAGGCACAGATGGCTGCTGCGTCTGTGTCGGGATCACGGTCTTGTCGGACTTCATGGGTTGACCTCCCCTGGTTGCGGTCGGCGCGCGACCCCACATGGCATGAATTCATCGTGGGCCTGCATACAGTTAAATACAAATATTTTTTAACTATTGCGACTTTTTTGACTTAGAGAAGTTATATCGCGTCACCGTCCAGCCGGGAATCCATCAAAGTGGGGAGGCTGTTTTTCCGGGTTCGCGTGACCGTGGCGGGGACGAAAACTGCGACCCAATCAAGGAGTCACAGGCGAAAGCCCCCCTTATTCCGATCCCTGCACGAGGCGAAAAAGTTACATTTTTTTGGTAACAAAACTATTGTATTAATTTGTATCTCATGTGCCGTGACGTAATGCTGCAAGATCTGATTCCAGTGATGCTTTCGGTGATGCCTCCGATCCCGGTGGTGATACCCGGGTTGGATTTATGCGTATGCTTGCATTTATGCGTATTTTTGGCCTCTAGCGCAATGAAAACGGGCGCGGGTAGCTATTGAATTGATAGCGATTTGCTTTCACGACCAAGCGAGTCAATCCCGTCGTCAAAGCACCATCGCTTATCTGCGATGACGGTGATGTCCTGATGGATTCAACACGGATCCTTGAGTACGCCCAAGTTCTCGCTGGCCCGCGCAAGAGGCCGATGCCCGGCGGTATTGCGGAGCGTCAGCACGCTCTTCGTGGCATCGGGCTCGCCCTGGCTGCCTACGGGGCGCGCTGCCTGCGGGCGCCTGGCGGACGGGCACTTGAATCGCGTGGGGGGGCGGAGTATCGTGCTCTTTCACCCAACACTTCAAACCCTCGAATAAGGAGACAGTCATGCATCCACGTATGAAGCTCGCCCTTTTGGCCTTTGCCACCGCCGTTCTTGGTGCCTGCGGGTTAATGCCCTCGATGTCGCAGAACCCGATGAGTTTCTTTGTGACCAGCGCCAACCCGGGCAAGGGCGCCGATCTCGGCGGCCTTGCCGGTGCCGATGCCTATTGCCAGAAGCTCGCCACCTCGGCCAATGCCGGCCGCAAGAACTGGCGCGCCTACCTCAGTACCACGGCCGACGGCCCAAGCCCGGCCGTCAACGCGCGTGAGCGCATCGGCCGCGGCCCGTGGCAAAACGCCATGGGCATGGTGGTGGCCACCAGTGTGGATGACCTGCACGGCCCCGGCAACAAGATCAGCAAGCAGACGGCGCTGACCGAAAAGGGCGAGGTCGTCAGCGGCCGCGGTGACCCGGTCAATATGCACGACATCCTGACCGGCTCCACGCCGGACGGCCGCGTCGCCACGGCGGCTGGCGACACGACCTGCGGCAACTGGACTCGAAGCGGCGAAGGCGCGGCCATCGTCGGCCATCACGACCGCACCGGCCTGGATGAGTCCGCGCCGGCCAAGTCCTGGAACGCCTCGCACGCCACGCGCGGCTGCGGCATGGACGCGCTCAAGCTCACAGGCAGTGCCGGGTTGTTTTACTGTTTTGCCGCGAATTGATCGGCAGCGCGATGGCGATGAGGTTTGCTATCTAAATGATAGCTGCTTGCGCCTGTATTTGTTGGGCTGCGGCGCGTTTTGCTCAAGAAAGTCAATGCAGGCGACCGCTGGCGGCTTCAGCTCCGAAAGCGCCGGCGCGTGAGCGCCAGCGCCACCCAGAAGGCCAGCACGGTGTAGGCCGCCAGCACCAGGCCGTGCCGCAGCGGCGCTTGCGGCCACGCATCCATGAACAGCGGGCGAATGATCTCCACAGCGTTGGTCAGCGGCAGCCAGTCGGAAACAATGCGGACCACCGTGGGCAACTGCTCGCGCGGGAAAAACACGCCGCTCAGAAACATCATGGGCGTCAGCACCAGCGTGAAGTAGTAGGTGAAAAAGTCGTAGCTCTTGGCCAGCGCGTTGAAGATCAGCGCGATGCAGGAAAACATCATGCCGACCAGCAGCAAAATCGGCCAGGCCAGCAGCAGCTTGGGGCTGTGGCTGATGCCCAGCGCCAGCATCACGCCCAGGATGGCCGTCACGGTGAATAGCGCCTTGAACGCCGCCCACAGCATCTCGGCCAGCAGCACGCTGTCCAGGCTCACCGGCGCATTCATGATGCCGTCCCAGGTTTTTTGCACATGCATGCGCGAGAACGCCGAATACAGCGCCTCGAAGGAGGCGGCATTCATGGCGCTCATGCAAATCGATCCGCTGGCCAGGAACAGGATGTAGGGGATTTTGGCCGCCGCTTCGCCACCGGCAATCACACCGCCTGCGCTGACCTCGCCCACCAGCGCACCCATGCCGTAACCAAAGGCCACCAGCCACATCAGGGGTTCGGCAATGTTGCCGACCAGGCTGGGAATGGCCAGCTTGCGCCAGACCAGCAGGTTGCGCATGAACACCGGCCACCAGCGGCCTGACAAATCAGGCGAACGCCAGATCGATTGCGCCTTCACGCTTGCCATAACTTGATGGGTTGCCATCACGCATCCTCCCTGATTTTGCGGCCGGTCAGTTTGAGAAACAGGTCTTCCAGGTTGGCGGGGCGGTGCAGCGTGCGCAAGTGGCTGCTGGATGCCAGCCGGGCCAGCAGCGGGCGTGCGTCCTGGGTGTAGAAAAACACGGTTTCACCGCTGACCTCCACGCGCGCGGCCAGTGCCCGCAGACCCGCGTGCTCGGCGGCTTCGGCCAGTGCCAGCGCGCCTGTGCCATAGACCTCCACCACGTCGGGCTCCAGGTGCTCGGCGATCAGTGCCTTGGGCCGGCCTTCGGCGATTTTCTTGCCGTGGTCCAGCACCAGGAGGCGCGAGCAGAGGCGCTCGGCCTCGTCCATGAAGTGGGTGGTCAGCAAGATTGACTTGCCCTGTTGCAGCAGCAGTTGCAGGCGCTCCCACATCAGGTGGCGTGCCTGCGGGTCCAGCCCGGTGGTGGGTTCGTCGAGCAGCAGCAGCTGCGGGTCATTGACCAGGGCCCGCGCCAGGCTCAGGCGGCGCCGCATGCCGCCCGACAGCTCGCCGGGCCTGCTGTTTGCCTTGTGCGACAGCGAGGCAAATTCCAGCAACCCCGGCACGCGCGCGCGCACCTCGGCCGCCGTCATGCCGAAATAGCGGCCGTAGACCTGCAGGTTTTCGGCACAGCTGAAGTCCGGATCCAGCGTGTCGAACTGGGTGACCACCCCGAGTTTGGCCTTGATCGCCAGCGCGTCTTCAGGCATGCGCCGCCCGGCATCTTCGCCGTTCAGATGGAAGGAGATGTCGCCCGCGTCGGGCACCGTCAGGCCCAGGCACATGCGGATGGTGGTGGTCTTGCCGGCCCCGTTGGGGCCGATCACGCCCAGGCATTCACCGGGGGCAATCTCAAACGACAGGTCATTGACCACCATGGCGCTGCCATAGTGTTTGCTCAGGCCCTGGATCTGGAGGAGGGGATGGCGCATGCCGCTATTGTTGCCTACTCACGCCTGCCCACGGCCTGCTCAGGCATCTTCGCCATAGTCGTGGTCGGGGTGGTTCACCACGTCCAGCTTCCAGTAACCCCGGCCCACGATCTGGCTGGGGCTTGCGCCCAGTTCATCGATCAGCAGGCGGCGAATGCGGCGCATCGCGGCGGCCTCGCAGGCCAGGTAAATCCGTGCGTCGGACGGTAGGGCTTGCAAGGCGCGCAGCGCGCTTTCCAGCGGCAGGCCCGCCGCATGGTTGTTGCTGCCGCGTGCCAGCCACTGCACATGCAGCTGCGCCGCACTGTGCAGCGGGCGCTCTTCGGCGGCATCCATGACCTCCAGCAGCACTTGCACGCTCGCACTGACAGGCAGGGCGGCCAGAATGGTCTCGACTGCCGGCAGCGCGCTGTCATCGGCAATCAGCAGGTGTTGTGCGATAGCGGTGTCAAGCGGGTAACCGGGGCCTGGCCCCATCAAGAACAGCACCTGGCCGACTTGCGCCTGCGTGGCCCAGGTCGATGCCGGGCCTTCGCCGTGCAGCACAAAATCAACATCCACTTCCAGCGTTTCAGGCCGCACCGCTAGTGGTGTGTAGGTGCGCATGGACACCGGGCGCGGGCCGTCGGGCAAGGGCCGAGTCGGTTCAAGCTGGCCGGCTTCGGGAAATATCAGCTTGAGGTAGCTGGCCGGCGCGGTCGGCTCAAAGCCTTCGAGCTCAGCGCCTCTCAGCGTGATGCGGCGCATCGCCGGGCTCAAGACCTGGATGCGGCTGACCTCAACACGCCGTGGCGGCCGGCGTTTGCGCGTCGGCGCCGGGCTGGGTGTACTCGAGGCATCGGGAATATTGGCGGCAGGTGGGCTGGTCACAAAGAGCTCTCTGAAGATGGGATTTAAATGAGAATGATTGTCATCCATGAGGCGTACGCCGGTATTTGGTAGGGCTAAGCCCCGAACCGCAAGGAAGACCGGAGCCATGCCGGGTGAAGTAAAGTGCTCGCTGTGGCGCCTGCGCCTTGACCATTGACTCTTTCACTTCCAGCATATCTCATGACCACATTCGGCACCCCTTTATCCCCCAACGCAACCAAAGTCATGCTGCTCGGCTCGGGCGAGCTGGGCAAGGAGGTGCTGATTGCACTGCAGCGCCTGGGCGTGGAAACCATAGCCGTCGACCGCTACGAGAACGCACCCGGCCAGCAGGTGGCGCACCATGCGCGCACCATCACCATGAGCGATCCGGTGCAACTCAAGGCGCTGATTGAAAAGGAAAAGCCGTATCTGGTGGTGCCTGAAATCGAAGCCATCGCCACGCCCATGCTGGAGGAGCTGGAGGCCGCGGGCACGGTGCGCGTGATTCCCACCGCCCGCGCCGCACGCCTGACCATGGACCGTGAAGGCATACGCCGCCTGGCCGCCGAAACCCTGGGCCTGCCCACCAGCCCTTATGTATTTTGCGATTCGCTGCAGGAGTTGCAAGACGCCATCGACAGCAAAATCGGCTACCCCTGCATTGTCAAGCCGGTCATGAGCTCATCGGGCAAGGGCCAGAGCAAAATCGCCGGCCCGGCCGACGTGAAAACCGCCTGGGACCACGCGATGGCCGGCGGCCGCGTGAGCCACGGCCGCGTGATTGTGGAAGGCTTCATCGACTTCGACTACGAGATCACGCAGCTCACCGTGCGGGCTGTGGGCGAGGGCGGCCGCATCGAAACCCATTTTTGCGACCCCATCGGCCATATTCAGGTCAGCGGCGACTACGTGGAAAGCTGGCAGCCGCACCCCATGCGCGAGGCCGCGCTGCAGAAAAGCCGCGACATTGCCAAGGCCGTGACGGACAACCTCGGAGGCCAGGGCCTCTTTGGCGTGGAGCTGTTTGTCAAGGGCGACGACGTCTGGTTCAGCGAAGTGAGTCCGCGCCCCCACGACACCGGCATGGTGACCCTGTGCACCCAGTGGCAAAACGAGTTCGAGCTGCATGCGCGTGCCATCCTGGGCCTGCCGGTCAACACCGCGCTCAAGAGCCCGGGTGCCAGCGCCGTGATATACGGCGGCGTGGACGCCAAAGGCATTGTGTTCGACGGTGTGGCCGACGCGCTGCGCGTACCCAATACCGACATCCGGCTGTTCGGCAAACCCGAGAGTTTCATCAAACGCCGCATGGGCGTGGCGCTGGCCTTTGACGCCGATGTCGAGGTGGCGCGTGCCAATGCCAAGCTCGCCGCGTCGCGGGTCAAGCCCCGGGTGGCGAAGGGCTGACGCTAGGGCTATGAGGCCGCCGCATGCATTTTTCTGACCTGATCGCTTGGGCCGACGACTCATCGCTGCACATCCTGCTGGCTGCCGCCGTCAGCATCGTGCTGGCGCTGGTGGTGCACTGCATCGGTTCGGCCATCGTGTTGCGCCTCACGCGCGCCATGCCGGTGCTGGCCAAGGTCGCAGAGCAGTGCCGCCGCCCCACACAGTTCCTGCTGCCCCTGATTGCCCTGCAGGCTGTGTGGCACGGCGCGCCCGATACCTTTGCGCTGATCGGCGGCATACGCCATGTCAATGGCCTGCTGTTGCTGGCCACCCTGACCTGGACGGGCATGCGCGCGGCACGTGGGGCGGGGCTGGGGGTGATCGGCTTGCACCCGGTCGATGTGGCCGACAACCTCAATGCGCGGCGCATCCACACGCAGACCCGCATGCTGGCGCATACCGCCATGTTCGTGGTGCTGCTGACCGGGCTGGCCCTGATGCTGATGACCTTTCCCGGCGCCCGCCAGTTCGGGGCCAGCCTGCTGGCGTCGGCGGGTGTCGCGGGGCTGGTGGTCGGCATCGCCGCGCGCCCGGTCTTCAGCAACCTGATTGCCGGGCTGCAGCTGGCGCTGGCGCAACCGATACGCATCGATGATGTCCTGGTCGTCCAGGGCGAGTGGGGCCGCGTGGAGGAAATCACCGGGACCTATGTGGTGCTGAAGATCTGGGATGAACGCCGCCTGATCATTCCGCTGCAGTGGCTCATCGAAAACCCGTTCCAGAACTGGACGCGCACCGGTGCCCAGATCATCGGTACCGTTTTTGTCTGGGTCGACTACCGCATGCCGCTGGCCCCGCTGCGCGAGGCGGCCCGGCGGGCTTGCGAGGCCGCGCCCGAATGGGACAAGCGATTGTGCCTGCTGCAGGTGGTGGAGGCCGGCGAACGCAGCATGCAGCTGCGGGTGCTGGTCACCTCGGCCAGCTCCGGCCTGAACTGGGACCTGCGCTGCAAGGTGCGCGAGGCGCTGGTGGATTTCATGCAGCGCGAGTACCCGCAGCATTTGCCCCTGATGCGGGCCGAACTTGGCGGTGCGCCGTCCGCCGCGGAACAAGCGCCAGCCGGCCGGCCCGGTTCAGCGCCTTCAGGCGGCTTGTAGCCGGGCGGGCTTGTGGCCCTCCGTCACGCAGGTCATGAAGGCATGGCTGTCTATCAGGGGGAAACGGTTCGCCTCCGGCAACTGGTAGTGCCACCACTCA
The DNA here is from genome assembly GCA_036506595.1 of Polaromonas sp. Taxonomy (GTDB): domain Bacteria; phylum Pseudomonadota; class Gammaproteobacteria; order Burkholderiales; family Burkholderiaceae_C; genus Polaromonas. The sequence continues at coordinate 8,394 of DASXRN010000105.1, forward strand.
TTGGGATGGTGCACAAAGCCCGCTTCCAGCATGATGGTGAGCAGGTACATGCGGTTGACCTGTATGGCCGCAGGCAGCGCGGCATGAAAGTGATGCGATGCGGTGGTCATGGTGTCGATCGGCGTGCCCATGTCGAGCACCTGGCCGTCCCGCCCCACCAGCGTCAGGTCAATCGCGACGCCGCGTGTGTGGTTGGAGCCCTTGGCCGGGTCGGCAATATAGCCGGGCAGGGGTGCGACGGCCCACAAAGCCTCCTGGGCCTCCTGCGGCCTGAAGGCATCAAGCACCTTGAGCTGAAAGCCGAAACCCCTGGCGGCAACGATGGCCTTGCGCAGGCACGCTTCGGCTTGCGGGTGCAAAAAGCACAGGGGGTGCTCGTAAATCACTTGCCCGGTGAAGTTGTCTTTGCCGGCGTAGATCAGGTCAATCGCCACATCATGTGTCTGCTCGGTGACGAGCACAAGGGATCGTTGGGTTTCC
>DASXRN010000106.1:0-5181 GCA_036506595.1 Polaromonas sp.
GGGCATTGCCCTTGTCTACTTCGGCCTGGACCAGTTCACGCACCTCGGCCGTTTCAACCAGCGAGCGGAAATGCGTAAAGGTCACGTTGCGCGACTCCGCCCATTGCGCCACGGCATCGTAGTCGATCTGGATCAGCGCGCCGACGAACTTACGCGCATCGGCCACGATCACGCATTCTTTGATGAACAGGCTGCCCTTCATGGTATTTTCGATTTCCGAGGGCGTCAGGTTCTTGCCGCCGGCGGTGATCATGATGTCCTTGAGCCGGTCGACGATGCGCAGCGAGCCGTCCTTTTCTTCGACGACGTCGCCGGTGTGCAGCCAGCCGTCCACAATGCTGGTCGCGGTGGCCTCCGGATTTTTGTAATAGCCCTTGAACACCACGCCACCGCGGATCTGCAGCTCACCCTGGCTGGAGAGCCGGTGCTCGACGCCCAGGGTTGGCATGCCGACAGTGCCAAAAACCACTTGGGTCTGCCGCTGGCCCAGCACCATGCCGCTGGATTCCGTCATGCCATAGACCTCGATCAGCGGCACGCCCAAGGTGCGAAAGAACTGCACGATGGCCGGCGAAATCGGTGCGGCACCCGTCAACGCGATGCGGGCCTGGCGCAGGCCGATGAAGTTCTGCAGGGCCCGAAATATCAGGCCGTAATAAAACGCAAAGCACAGCTTTTCGCCCAATGAGCGCTGGTGCGCGGCCTTGTGTGCGAACGGCGCACAGGCGCGCAAGCCTGCATCAAACAAACGTTGGCGCAGCCCGCCCGATTCATGCATCTTGATGGAGATCGCCGAGTGCAGCTTTTCCCAGATGCGCGGCACGCCCAGAAACATGGTGGGCGCGACTTCGCGCAGGTCTTCCTGCACGGTGCGGATGGATTCACCAAAATCCACCCGTGAGCCCAGGTACAGCGGCACAAAGGTGGTCAGCATCTGCTCGGCCACATGGCATAGCGGCAGATACGACAGGTGCGAGGTCTGCGCGCTCAGGCCCAGCCGTTCAATCACGCCGGGCGCCATGGCCGCGATATTGCCGTAACTGATCATTGCGCCCTTGGGTTTGCCGGTAGAGCCCGAGGTGTAGATGATGAGTGCGGTGTCTTCCAGTTGTTGTCGTGCCAGCACTGATTCAATATGCGCCACGTTTGAAGAAGTGGCACCCAGCGCTTCGAGCTCCTCAAAGCCCATCACCAGCTCTGGTGCGCGCGCCTTCGTCTCAGCCAGCCCTTTCTTTTCAATCATCACAATTTTCTTGAGCCGGGGCAGCAGGTCGCGTGCGTCAAGCACTTTGTCAGACTGTTCCTGGTCTTCGCAAATCACCACCTCGGCATCCGCATGGGACAGCACATAGGCAATCTCGTTGGTCGGGCTGGTCGGGTAGACACCTACCGTGACACCACCGACCAGGCCCGCGCCCAGCTGGGTCAGCACCCATTCGACACGGTTTTCAGACAGCACGCCCACATGGCCGCCGTCGGGCAGGCCCGCAGCGCGCAAACCCAGGGCCACATGCTGGGCGCGCTCAAAGTAGTGGCCCCAGGTCAGCGGCTGCCAGATGCCGTGTTCCTTCTGACGGATCGCCACCGAAGCGGTGCGACGCAGCGCCTGCTCGCGCAGCATCTGGGGCAGGGTCAGCGTGTAGGTCATCTCGTTCATGAAAGCGGGTCCGGTGGTTTGGCGCGGCGCTACTGGCTTACGACAGCCAGCGCTTGCGGCGCTTGTAATGTTTGAGATCCTTGAAGCTCCTGGCGCCGCCCTCGCTGCCAACGCCGAGATAAAACTCGCGCACATCGGGGTCGGCGGCGAGTTTTACCGCGGTGTTGTCGATCACCACCTTGCCGGTTTCCATGATGTAGCCATAGTGCGCCACCGCCAGTGCGATGGACGCGTTTTGCTCCACCAGCAGCATGGAAACACCGCGCTCCGCATTGATGCGGGCGATGATCTCGAAAATGGTTTCCACCAGCACAGGCGACAGACCCAGCGAAGGTTCGTCCAGCAGTATCAGCTTGGGCTCGGCAATCAGCGCCCGGCCAATCGCCAGCATCTGCTGCTCACCGCCGGAAAGGTAACCCGCCAGGCTGCGCCGACGTTCATGCAGGCGCGGAAAGTACTCATACACCTTGTCGAAATCAGCCTTGCCCGCACGCTTTCCGGTCAGTGCATAGGTGGCCGCCACCAGGTTTTCTTCGATGGTGAGGTCTTCAAATACATGCCGGCCCTCCATCACATGGAAGACGCCGGCACGGACCAGCGCATGCGGCGCGATGCCGCGCGTGTCCTGGCCATCAAAGCGGATATCGCCGCGCGTCATTTCTCCGTCCTGCAGCGCCAGCAGGCTGGAAATGGCTTTCAGTGTGGTGGACTTGCCTGCGCCATTGCTGCCAAGCAAGGCCACGATTTGCCCACGTGGAACTGCCAGTGACAGACCGCGCAACACCTGGATCGCCTTGTTGTAGACGACCTCGATGTTGTTGACCTCAAGGATTGTTGTGCTGCCTGTTGTCACGGCGGGGTTCACCAATTCGGCCATTTCTTGTGTGCTCTTTTTCAGTGCTGCTTACTGCTGCAGGTTGATCCACTCGGAGGCCGGCACCATCTTCTGCTGCTTGAAGTCGGCCCGGTAGATGCGGCCCACGGGAATGGAATTGCCCTTGATCGATAAAGGCACGCCAATAAGGCCGCCGGTGTCGAAATTGCGGATTGAGCTGAGTGCGGTTTTCATGTTCTTGCCGGTCAACTCATTGCCCGCGTCCAGCGTGCGTTTGGCCGCCTCGGTCAACAGCATGGCGCTCAGAAAGCCCTGCATGTAGCCGGTGCTCTGGTACTCGGGCCGCATCTTGCGGATGCGCTCCAGCATGGGCGCCTTGCCCTCGGTGTCGTAGTAGTAGCGGTACGGCATGACACCCAGAAAACCATCGACGTTCGCGCCCATGCGCATCACCGTCGAGTTGTCCATGCTCCAGAAGGTACCCATGAACGCGGTCTTGAGGTTCAGGGCCTTGGCCTGGTTGATGAACTCGGGAATGGGTGCCGAGATGTAACCATGAAAGATGGTGTAGTCGGGGTCGGCGCGGCGCAGCTTGATGACCTCGGCCGACACGTCCACGCTGCTGGGCGGCGTGACGATTTCGCTGACCAGGTTCAGGCCCAGTTTCTTGGCCTCGGTGCGTGCGGCGTCGACCGGGTCGCGGCCGAACTCGGTGTCGGAGTACACCAGTGCAATCCTGGCGCCGGGTTTGGTCTTGGCAATGTACTGCAGCAAAATGCCGACCATCTCGCTGTAGTTGGGGCCCACCATGAACTGCAGTGGGTATTTCTGTGCGTCGCTGATTTCTTTGGCGAACGAGGCACCGGTCATCAGAATGCTTTGGTTGCGTTCCAGCTCGGGGTTGACGGTTTTGACAAACGCGGTGGAGTCGGCGTAGTAAAGGCTGACCTTGTTCTGGCTGGTGATTTTCTTGAATGCCGCCATTGACTGGTCAACCTTGTAGCCGGTGTCTTCCGGCACGTAACGCACCTTGCGGCCTTTGATGCCGCCACCCTCGTTGAGGATGGTCAGGTAATCCTTGATGCCCTGGTCGATGCCTATGCCCGCGAACGCAAAGACGCCTGTCAGCGGAATGGAGCCGCCCAACACGATATCTTCTTGCGGGGCTGTTTTTGCAGGCGTCTTCTGTGCCAGCGCGGCGGGCGCTACGGCCAAGGCGGCGGCGGCGAGCGTCGCCAGGCCAATGGTTCTGCGGAAGCTCTTGATGCTTGTCTTCATGGTTGTCTCCTGGTTGATTTAAATGCAGGTTCAGGTACGGAAGGGCCACAGGTGAAACAGCCGGCGGATGCGTCGCCACACCTCCGCCAGGCCATGCGGCTCGAAGATCAGGAACAGCACGATCATCAAACCGAACACGATGGTGCGAACCGGCGACAGAATCAGCGCGGCATTTCCGCCAAAAGACGCCAGGGGCAGCCAGCCCACGATGAGTTTGAGCAGCTCCGGCACCAGCGTCATGAACACCGCACCGAGAATGCTGCCCAGAATGCTTCCCATGCCGCCGACGATGACGGCGGCCAGAAAAAAGATCGACATCAGCAGCGGAAAACTCTCGGGCGTCACCGCGCGGAAGAAGTAGGCAAACAGGCCCCCGGCCACGCCGGCATAAAACGACGAGATCGCAAACGACAGCAGCTTGTAGCGCAGCAGCGAGATGCCCAGCACCTCGGCCGAAATATCGCGGTCACGGATGGCGATGAACGCACGGCCAATGCGGGTGCGAAACAGATTGACGGCACCCAGCAGCATGAGCACCATGGCGGGCACGATCACCCAGTACAGCTTGAACGAGTTGTCCAGCTCGATGCCAAAAAAACGCGCCGGCGGCACCGCCAAGCCGCTGCTGCCACCCGTCAAACTGCTGAAATGCGAGAAGATGAAATGCGCGATGACGCCCGCCGCAATCGTGGCAATCGCCAGATACAGGCCCTTCACGCGCAGCGACGGCAGACCGACCAGCACGCCGGCGAGCATGGCGACGAAGCCGCCGGCCAGCAGATTGACCACAAAAGGCAGGCCAAAGCGGATCTGCAAAATCGCCACCGTGTAGGCACCCAGCCCCATGAAGGCGGCCTGTCCCAGGCTCACCAGGCCGGTATAGCCCGTCAGGATATTGAGCCCGCTGGTGCTGGCGATGTTGATGGCCACCAGGCACGCAAGGTAGAGCCAGTATTCGCTGGCAACAAAGGGAAAGGCACACAGCGCCACCGCAAGCAGCACCATCCAGGCCCGCTGGGTGGTGCTGTCGAACAAGGCGGTGTCGCCCGCGTAGCTTTCTTTGGCAGAACCAATGCGCATCAGAGCCTCTCAATTTCGTGGGTGCCGAACAGACCGTAGGGCCGCAGCATCAGAATCAGTACCAGCAGGCTGAAGGTGGCAAGAATCTTGTATTCACCGCCCAAATAAAAGCCCGTCAATGCCTCGACCAGGCCGACCAGAATGCCGCCGACCAGCGCACCGAGCACACTGTCGAGCCCGCCGAAGATCACCACCACCAGCACCGACAGGCCAAACACCCCCCTGGCTGACGAGATGCCACCGATCGAGCCCACCACGATGCCGGCGACCCCCGCGATCATGGCGGCGGCCACCCACGCCAGCGAAAACACGCGCGGCACGTTGATGCCCA
>DASXRN010000107.1:0-5232 GCA_036506595.1 Polaromonas sp.
AAGACAACCATGCCCCTATCTCAACGATTCACTCTTACGCGCTACCTGATCGAACAGCGTCGGCGCTTCCCAGACGCCAGCGGCGACTTCAACGCGCTGATCCTGGACGTGGCGCTTGCCTGCAAGGCGATCGCGCGGGCAGTGGCCTTCGGCGAGCTAGGCAATCCGCCAAGCCAGCAGGGTGGTGATCTGGGCGGCAACGTCAACGTGCAGGGCGAAACCCAGAAGCCGCTGGACGTCATCAGCAACCAAGTCTTCACCCGCATGAACGAATGGGGTGGGCATTGCGCCGGCATGGCGTCGGAGGAGATGGATGGCCCGTACCAGATCCCTTTGCAGCACCCGCGCGGCAAGTACCTGCTGGTGTTCGACCCGCTGGACGGCTCCAGCAACATCGACGTAAACGTCTCGGTGGGCAGCATCTTCAGCGTGCTGCGCGCGTCGCAGGATGTGGTAGAGAGCGGTCGCGATGTGACCGAGGCCGACTTCCTGCAGCCCGGCACGCAGCAGGTGGCCGCCGGTTATGCGCTGTATGGGCCGACCACGATGCTGGTGCTGTCCGTGGGCGATGGCGTGGCCGGCTTCACGCTCGACCAGAACCTGGGCGAGTTCATGCTGACACACCCCGACTTGCAGGTCCCCGCCGACACCCAGGAGTTCGCGATCAACGCCTCCAACAGCCGCTTTTGGGAAGCGCCGATCAAGCGCTACGTCGACGAATGCCTGGCCGGCAAGACCGGCCCGCGTGGCAAGGACTTCAACATGCGCTGGATCGCCTCGATGGTGGCCGAGGCGCACCGCATCCTGACGCGCGGCGGTGTCTTCATGTATCCGCGCGACAGCAAGGACACGTCCAAACCGGGCCGCCTGCGCCTGCTGTACGAGGCCAACCCGATCGGATTCATCCTTGAGCAGGCCGGGGGCCGCGCCAGCACCGGGCGCCAGTCGATCCTCGGCGTGCAGCCCACTTCGCTGCACCAGCGCATCGGCCTGGTGTTCGGCTCGAAGAACGAGGTCGAGCGCATCGAGCAATACCACGCCGAGCCCGCCAGGGTTGAAGTGGAAATCCCGCTGTTCGCCGATCGTAGCCTGTTCCGCGATTAAGAGATTCCTTGCCTAGAGAACGCACCATGTCTGAACACCACCCCATCATCGCCATCACCGGCTCGTCCGGCGCAGGCACCACCTCGGTCACCCGAACATTCCAGAACATTTTCCGTCGCGAAGGTGTCAATGCCGCCATCATCGAGGGCGACAGCTTTCACCGCTACGACCGCAAGGAAATGAAGCTGCGCCAGGTCGAGGCCGAGCGTGCAGGCAACAATAACTTCAGCCACTTCGGCCCCGAAAACAACCTCTTCCTCGAGTTGGAAGCGCTGTTCCGCGACTATGCGGCCTGCGGCACCGGCCGCCACCGCAAGTACCTGCACAACGCCGAAGAGGCCGCACCGTACAAGCTGGAGCCCGGGACCTTCACGCCCTGGGAGGACCTGCCCAAGGACACCGACCTGCTGTTCTACGAGGGCCTGCACGGCGCGGTGGTGACGCCGGAGGTGGACGTCGCCCAGCATCCCGACCTGCTGATCGGCGTCGTGCCGGTGATCAACCTGGAGTGGATCCAGAAGCTCTGGCGCGATAAGACGCAGCGCGGCTACAGCACCGAGGCGGTGACCGACACGATCTTGCGACGCATGCCAGACTACGTGAACTACATCTGCCCGCAGTTCACGCACACGCACGTCAACTTCCAGCGCGTGCCGGTGGTCGACACCTCCAACCCGTTTATCGCACGCGACATAGCGTCGGCCGACGAGAGCCTCTGCGTGATCCGCTTTTCCAACCCGAAGGGCATCGACTTCCCGTATCTGCTCAACATGATCAATAACTCGTGGATGTCGCGCGCTAACACGATCGTGGTGCCGGGCGGCAAGATGGAGCTGGCGATGCAGCTGATCTTTACGCCCTTTGTTTGGCGAATGATGGAGCGCCGCAAGCGGGTTCTGGGTTCGAACTGAAGCGCTGGAGAAACTGACCATGAATACACTCACCCCTGACCTCGCTCGCCAGATGGCCAATGCCATTCGGATGCTCGCCGTCGATGCGGTTGAAAAAGCAAAGTCCGGTCATCCCGGTGCTCCCATGGGCATGGCTGACATTGCCGAAGTCTTGTGGAACCGCCATTTACAGCACAACCCAACCAACCCGTTGTGGCCTGATCGCGACCGCTTCGTCCTTTCCAATGGCCACGGCTCGATGCTGATTTACGCGCTGCTGCACCTGACGGGCTATGACCTGCCCATGGAGGAGCTCAAAAAATTCCGCCAACTACACAGCAAAACTGCCGGCCACCCTGAGGTGGGCGTGACGCCGGGCGTGGAAACCACCACGGGCCCGTTGGGTCAGGGCATTACCAATGCCGTGGGCATGGCGCTGGCTGAAAAGCTGCTGGCGCAAGAGTTCAACCGCGAAAAAGACGGCGTGGACTTCAACATCGTGAACCACTTCACCTACGCTTTTTTGGGTGACGGCTGCCTGATGGAAGGCATCAGCCACGAGGCCTGTTCACTGGCGGGCACCTTGCGCCTGTCCAAGCTGATTGCGCTGTACGACGACAACGGCATTTCCATCGACGGGCATGTCGAAGGCTGGTTTACCGATGACACGCCCAGGCGCTTTGAGGCCTATGGTTGGCACGTAATACCGGCGGTGGATGGGCACGACCCCGCCGCCGTCGATGCTGCCATTCGGGCTGCCAAAGCCCAGGCCATTGCGCCTGGCGGAAAGCCTACGCTGATCTGTTGCCAGACGATGATCGGCCAAGGCTCACCCAATAAAGCGGGTACCCACGATGTGCATGGTGCCGCGTTGGGCGCCAGCGAAGTAACCGCTACTCGCGAAGCCCTGGGCTGGACCGCCGCGCCGTTTGAAATTCCTGCCGAGATCGGCGCTGCGTGGAACGCGGTAGAGCGTGGCCAGATCGCTGAACGCGCCTGGCGCCTGCGCTTTGAGGCCTACCGCACCTTGTACCCACTGGAGGCCGCCGAGTTTGAGCGCCGTATGGCGGGCGAATTGCTACCCGGGTTTTTTGAAAAACTGCCCTTGCTGCTGGCCAACATCGCCGCCAAACCCGATGCGCTTGCCACCCGCAAGGCCAGCCAGAACGCGCTGGATGCACTGGCCCCGCTACTGCCCGAGTTTTTTGGTGGCAGCGCCGACCTGACCGGCTCCAACCTCACCAACTTCAAGGGCTGCATCAAGGCTGGGCGCGACCAGTGGGGCAACCACATGAGCTACGGCGTGCGCGAATTCGGCATGGCTGCGATGATGAACGGCATGGCGCTGCATGGCGGCTACATCCCTTATGGCGGCACCTTTCTCACGTTCAGTGACTACAGCCGAAATGCCATCCGCATGGCCGCGCTCATGAAGCTTCGCGTGATTCATGTGTTCACGCACGACAGTATTGGCCTGGGCGAAGACGGCCCTACGCACCAAAGCGTCGAGCATGTCCCCAGCCTGCGCATCATCCCCGGTCTGGACGTCTGGCGTCCGGCGGACGGGCTGGAAACTGCGGTGGCTTGGGCCTGTGCCGTAGAGCGCGAAGATGGCCCGAGCGCCCTGTGTCTGTCCCGCCAGAATCTGCCTCGACTGACCGATGTGGGCATGCTGGATGCGATTCGCCATGGCGGTTATGTGCTGTCGGACATGAAAGGTACGCAGGCGGTGATCGTGGCGACGGGCTCGGAAACCTCCCTGGCCATAGAAGCGCAGGCTGCACTGGCGGCTGAGGGCATTGCCATCCGGGTGGTGTCCATGCCTTGCACCAATCTGTTTGACCGGCAGTCTGAGGCCTATCAAGAGATGGTGTTGCCACTGGCTTTGCCCACTGTGGCTATTGAGGCTGCGCATCCGGACTTCTGGCGCAAATATGTCGGCCGCACCGGGGTGGTGGTGGGCATCGCCAGCTTTGGTGAATCCGCTCCGGCCAAGGACTTGTACGCCCACTTTGGCATCACCGCCCAGCGCGTGGTGGAGGCTGTACGTAGCTTGGTGCACCGCGCCGCTCACCGGCGTGAAACCTCGATGAGCATCGACGAGCGCTCATCGGCGCTGCTGTCCGACGAGATCGTTTTATCCACCAACTGAACCCTTACCCACCATGAACCAGCCCTTTGATTTGGTGATGTTCGATCTGGACGGTACTTTGATCGCCACCGCCCCGGAGATTTGCGATGCCGTCAATGACACTCTGCGCCGCTTTGACCTGCCGGAGGTGACCCAGGAGCAGGTAAACGACTGGATCGGCCACGGCACCCGCGAGCTGCTGATCCAGGCCTTGGCCCACAGCGGGAAGACAAGCCTGGCCACTGTGCGCGCAAGCGATACCCTGGTGCTGATTGCCGACGAATTTGACAAGCACTACCAAAGTCGCTGCGGGACGCGAAGCCACCTCTACCCTCAGGTGCGTGAGACGCTTATCGCACTGCGCGAGCGCGGCGTCAAGTTGGCGGTGGTGACCAACAAGGAAGGGCGCTATACCGCTACGGTGCTGGACGCCCACCAGTTGAGCCCCTTGTTTGACCGGGTAGTCAGTGGAGACACCCTGCTCGCCAAAAAGCCTGACCCAACGGGAATCCAGAGCTGTCTGGATGTATTTGCGATGCCGCCCCGCCGCGCCCTGTTTGTGGGCGATTCGTCGATTGATGTCGCTACCGCACGCAACGCGGGCGTGACCGTCTGGGTCTTGCCCTACGGCTACAACATGGGCCAGCCGATTGAGGCGTGCGCGCCGGATCGGGTGATTTCCGACTGTTCAGTGCTATTAAATTAATAGCCTGCTGCGTAGACTTTTATTGGGCTGTGAGCACTTTTCATTGATAAATTGGAGGCTAATACATTTATGACCGTCAAACTAGGTATTAACGGCTTCGGCCGCATTGGGCGCAACGTGTTGCGCGCAGCCGTGCAAAACTTTAGCGACATCGAGATCGTCGGCATCAACGACCTGCTCGAACCCGACTACCTGGCCTACATGCTGCAGTACGACTCGGTGCATGGCCGCTTCAAGGGCGAGGTCAGCGTTGAAGGCAACACGCTCATCGTCAACGGCAAGAAGATCCGCCTGACGCAGGAGAAGGATCCTGCCGCGCTGAAGTGGAACGAGATCGGCGCCGACGTGGTGATCGAGTCCACCGGCATCTTCCTGAGCAAGGACGGCGCCCAGAAGCACCT
>DASXRN010000108.1:0-2783 GCA_036506595.1 Polaromonas sp.
CAGCGGGGTCCCCTCGTTTTCAGTGGGGTAATCGTATTTCTCGTGCATGTATGGACCCGACGCCTTTTGCAAGCTTTTTTGTGACTGGAAACAGTTTGCATGCGGGTGCTGGAGCTAAGGCCATGCTGAACAAGGTCCACGGCAACCGAGCGTGAAGCGTTACTTGACAATGAAGCCGCAAACCCTGGCGATGGCCTCCTGCAAACCATGCAAGCCATCGTGCCGTGGGCGGCCCTGTGCGAAGAGTCATTGAGCCCCACTGTTGAGCGTAGCCCTAAAGGCGCCAGCTCAGCAGTGAGGCCAGCTTGACAAACCAGACCGAAAGGCCAGACATGAGCGACATCAGAATATTTCCAGGAGCCCAGCAGTTGCCGCCTGCTGGGGTCAACGAGGAATTTGTGAACGTCCTCGAAATGCTGCTGGAGAAAGCCAGGGCCGGTAAGCTCCAAAATCTGGTTGGCGTAGGTGTTGATTCGGATGGTGGCGTGTACCGGGTTCAGTACCTGCCGGAAGGCTGCAATTACTACAAGTTGCTGGGCATGCTGGAGTGGTTGAAGCTTGATTTCGTGATGAGGCATCAATCATGATCCGCGCCATCGAACTGATCGAGCGCAACGCGGTGCTGCACGGTGCCCTCTACGGCGGGCGCTGCGTCAGCGCGGTCACTTGAGCCTGGGTCTCCGCCGAACTGATTGCCGCATTCGCTCGGGCGCGGCAGCCCAAAGGCAAGTGGTGACAGGGCTTGGCACCGGAGCTACAGTGAGTTACAAAATGGTGGCAATCAGCTAGGGTTTTCCATCCCCTGTTTGGGGAAAAAGGGGCGATTACTGAGGTATCTTCGGTCGCTCGGACGGAGTGAGCGATGCGCTGGACCGCGCGCAGCCCGGGCTGCCGATGAAGAAGGGTCGCGCGCACGGTTTTTAAATCCCTATACCTCAAGTCATGCTGCACTACAACAAAGATCAGGCGAGGGCCAGCAGAGCAGATGAATTGATCCACCACAACTTTAATTGGAGAAACAGCAATGCTGACTGCTGAACAAATCCTGGCCGCCCAGAAAGCCAATATCGAAACCCTGTTTGGCCTGACCAATAAGGCGTTTGAAGGCGTTGAGAAACTGGTCGAACTGAAGGTGACCGCTTCCAAGGCCGCCCTGTCCGAAGCCGCCAGCCACACGCAAGCCCTGCTGAGCGTGAAGGATGCGCAGGAACTGCTGGCCCTGCAAACCGGCCTGATCCAGCCCCTGGCTGAGAAAACCGCCGCCTACAGCCATCACCTGTATGAGATCGCTTCGGGCACGGGTGCCGAGTTCGGCAAGGCTTTTGAGGCTGAGGTCGCCGAAGTCCAGAAAAGGTTTGCCGAGTTCAGCAAGGCTTTTGAAGCTGACGCCGCTGAAGCCCAGAGGACGTTTGTCGCTCTGGCGGCCAACGCCGCCAAGAATGCTCCCGCCGGTACTGAAACCGCCGTGGCTGTGTTGAAAAGCGCTGTCACCGCCGCCAACAACGCCTTCGAGTCCGTGCAAAAGACCGTGAAGCAGGCCGGCGAAGTCGCCGAAGCCAACTTCAACATGGTTGCCACCAGCGCTGTGAACGCCACCAAGACCGCCAGCGCCAAAAAGCGTTAATTTTTGGGGCTTGAAATCGAGGGCCAACTCGTGTTCCCCTCGGCCCTCGCCCTTGGCCCCACCCGCTCCGCGGCCGGTCGGAACGCGCGGGCACATAGCGCATCTGCTCGGGTTGCGCAAGCAGGTTCACCGGATTGCTGGAGATCAACGAAGCCTTTGCCGCCCAGGCCTGCGCCGTGAACCAGGCCATGGGCTGGGACACCAGCAAGGTCAACGTCAATGGCGGCGCTATCGCCATCGGTCACCCGATTGCCGCATCGGGCTGCCGCATTCTGGTGACGCTGCTGCACGAAATGCAGCGCCGCGACGCCAAGAAGGGCATCGCGTCGCTGTGCGTCGGCGGTGGCATGGGAGTTGCCCTAACGATCGAGCGCTAATTTCGCTATTAAATTTGTAGCATCGATAACGAAACAGGAGAGAATCATGAGCCAGAAAGTCGCCTACGTCACCGGTGGCATGGGGGGTATCGGTACCGCCATCTGCCAGCGTCTGCACAAAGAAGGTTTCAAGGTCATTGCGGGCTGCGGCCCCACGCGTGACCACGTCAAATGGCTGGGTGAGCAGCAAGCCTTGGGCTACAGCTTCCATGCCTCGGTGGGCGACGTGGGGGACTGGGACTCCACGGTGGAAGCGTTTACCAAGACCAAGGCCGAGCACGGCAGCATTGACGTGCTGGTCAACAATGCCGGCATCACGCGCGACCGCATGTTCGTGAAGATGACCCGCGAAGACTGGGATGCCGTGATCGAGACCAATCTCAACAGCATGTTCAACGTCACCAAGCAGGTGGCGGCCGACATGGTAGACAAAGGCTGGGGCCGCATCATCAACATCTCCTCCGTCAACGGCGCGAAGGGCCAGGCCGGCCAGACCAACTACTCGGCCGCCAAGGCCGGCATGCACGGCTTCACCATGGCGCTGGCGCAGGAGCTGGCCACCAAGGGCGTGACGGTCAACACCGTGAGCCCCGGCTACATCGGCACCGACATGGTCAAGGCCATCCGCCCGGACGTGCTGGAGAAGATCGTCGCGCAGATCCCGGTGAAGCGCCTGGGCGCGCCCGAGGAGATCGGCTCCATCGTCGGCTGGCTGGCCGGCGAGGATTCGGGCTTCACGACGGGCGCTGACTTCTCCTGCAACGGAGGCCTGCACATGGGGT
>DASXRN010000109.1:0-3886 GCA_036506595.1 Polaromonas sp.
CCTCCTCAGGGCGGCCGGGCCTGCCGATCGGGATGCCGCCCAGCGAATTCATGAGGCTTTGCCGCGCACCGGCTTCGTCGGTTCCTGCCTGCTCGGCAATGCGCATGATCAGGCCGTGCGCAGCCGTTGTTTCAATGAACCCGGGCGCCACGCTATTGACGCGTATGCCTTTGGGCCCGAGCTCTTTGGAGAGACCTTTGCTGTAAGTCGTCAGACCCGCTTTCGCGGCCGCGTAGGCCAACGTAGCCTCAAACAAGGGCAGGCGCCGCTGAATCGATGAAACATGAATGATGACGCCACTGCCCTGCCCTATCATGCCCGGCAAAAATCCCCGATCAAGGCGTACCGCGGCGAAGAGGTTGGCCTCCAGCGTGCGCTGCCAGTCGTCATCACTGAGGGCAAGAGCGCCCCCGCTGGGCGCCGATGAGCCGCCAACATTGTTGACAAGAATGTCCAGACCGCCAAAACGCGCCAATACGGCGTCAACCACCGATTTGACGCCCTCAGCCGTACTGATGTCGGCCTGAACGAAGAGCTCGGGCGCCTGCCCTGGCGGAAGCGGCGAACGCGCCGTTGTGGCCACCCTGGCGCCGCCACGGGCCAGCCGCCGTACGATCGCCTCGCCCATGCCTTTGGTGCCGCCCGTGACCAGGACGCGTTTACCCGCGAACTCGTCCGGATCACATGAAAAATGTGCGCTGCTCATGCCGCGATATCCAGTCGCGCGATTTTGTCGCCGTCCATCGCGAAGGCGTACTTCAGCTCTACCGGGCTGCCCGGGAAGTCACCCGACACGGATGCCGTCACGACGTGCATGCCGTTGATGACTTCCGCACGGATAACTTGGGCAGTGGGCTTGTACTTGAGCGTCACTTCCTCTTTCCAGGCCACGATGGCGGAAATGCCTCGCCTTTCCTGCCCCTCGTCCTTGACGATGGCGCCCTCGGTGAAGCAGGCCGCCACGGCGTCGGTGTCACCTGCGTTGGCGGCTGCGATGTAACCGGAAATGGCGGCAGGCAGGTTTTGCAGTGGCGCGGAGGGTAATGGTGTTGCGGGGTTCGATGTGTTCATGTCACTCATCCTTGGCTGTTGGCCTTTGGGTGTTGGCCGATGTCGGCGGGAGCGCCGGTTTGCGCCTCTCTGAAGATATGGCTAAGCTGGCGCCATGACAAGAACGCACGAAAAGGTGAGCTACGCACCTGAAGGTAAGCCTGCTGAACTGACGCCCCTTTCGGCTGCTGCCCAGGTCGAGAAGATTCTCAAAATGCTGGAGGGACGCTGGAAGCTTTCCATCCTTTTTCAGCTCTTCGGCGGAAAAGTGCTTCGTTTTTCAGAACTCGAGCGTGCCATTCCGGCCGTCTCGCAAAAAATGCTGATCCAGCAACTCCGCCAGATGGAAGCCGACGGCATGGTGCGCCGCGTGATTTACCCCGAAGTGCCCCCCAAAGTGGAATACGCGCTGACCCAGTGGGGGCAGGCCTTGTGCCCCACGCTGGACTCGTTGCTGAAATGGGCCGCCGTCCGGGAAGAACTGACTGTGCCCGAGAACAGCGCCGCCGACGATGCTGCTTGGGGGGTCAATGAAGCGGAAGCCAGCCCGGCTGGGCAAGGCCGGTTGACCGATCGCCTGAGCCGCCAGCCCAATAAACACGGGAGCAAGTAGCTACGCTTTTCATAGCACGCCAAGCCCCACGCTCAGCAGTACGTCACCAGCACGCCTGTTGCACACAACACCAGCCGGGGCTCAGTTGCTCAGCGCCCGGTAGAAGTAGGTGGTGTCACACAGCCCGCCGTGCGGCAGCAGCGCATAGCCCGGGATCACACCGCAACGCTGCCAGCCGAGTCGCGCATAAAGCCGCTCGGCATCGCCACTCGCGGTGTCCAGCACCAGCAGTGTTTTGCCGCACTCGC
This sequence comes from Polaromonas sp., assembly GCA_036506595.1. Lineage (GTDB taxonomy): Bacteria > Pseudomonadota > Gammaproteobacteria > Burkholderiales > Burkholderiaceae_C > Polaromonas. Next base: position 1,912 of record DASXRN010000109.1, read on the forward strand.
GCCCAAGCAGTTCGGCCGCTTGCATCAATGCCGCGCCCAAGCCTTGGCGTCGGGCCCGGCGATGCACGAGCATCTTCGACACATCGGCGCGGTGCGGTTGATTCTCGGGTTGTTCCAGCACCAGTTGCACGGTTCCCACGATGCCCCCGGCATCTTCGGCCACCAAAAGGCCGCGTTCGCCCCGGGCTACGCCATCAGCCACCTGACGCCAGAAAGCCAGCGCCCTGGGCATCGGCAAGGGGTGCATGTAGCTCACCGAAGCACCGCCGTCCACGCAATCGATCAGCAGTTCGGCGAGAGCCTGCACCTGTGCGTCGGTCACCATCATCAAGCGGCGAATGCCGGAGGCGGGGATTGGGGAGTCCATCGACACGGTCATCTCCAGAAGGTGGGCAAGGAAGGGGGCAAAGTCGTGATCACGACGGCATAACGTGCGGCCTTGCGGGTGGGGTTGTGGTAGCTCACAGGGCGGTCCAGCAGCAGCGCCAGGCAGTCACCGGTGCCAAGCCGGTGATGGTCGTCACCAACCGTGACTTCGATGGAACCTTCCAGCACCCACACCTGCTGGTGGATTTGTGGCTCGCGGGCGCCGGTTTCGTAGGCCACACGCGCTTTAGCAGGAAACGACACTTCAACGATCTGGATGGGCGAGGCCACACCGCTGGGGGACACGTTCTTTCGCACATAACCCGAATGGGGATCCCGCCACGACAGCTGATCGGCCAGGCGCGCCACGGGGTCTTTTGTGGGCTGGGGTGTCTCGAACAGCGATGCCAGCGGAACGTTCAGGCCAGTGGCCAGTTTCTCGAGCAGCACGGCGGTGGGGCTGCTTTCGCCCCGCTCGATCAGCGAGATCATTGAACGACTGACCCCACAGTGGGTGGCCAGGGCATCAAGCGAGAGGCTGCGAGCTGCCCGCAAATCCCGCACGCGTTGTGCAATACGGTCGTTCAAACTGGCTGATTGTTGTTCTTTCATAATGGAATTATTTTCCATAATATTAGATAAATGGTCAAGCAAGCAGCACTGCCGCTTCACGGCGCTGTCACGCGGCGTTGTTGAGCGTGCAGTTTGAAGGCTTTGCTTATTTATTAGAAAAATTGGCGCCTAGCCCAATAAACACGGGGGCCAGAAGCTACATCTTTTATAGCGCTTGCAGTCAGTTCACCCGCAGCTGCCGCAAAATCCTGCCCAGCAGACCGTTCACGATGTCCCCGAACGGGTCGTCCCGGCGCTGCTCTGGCCGCGGGCGTGGAATGTCGAATTCAGCGTTCTGATCGAGCCAGCGGTTGCGAAATGCCTGCTGGAAAACTTCCCCCACCATGGGCAGCGCGCTGCGGGCGCCCTGCCCCCAGGCGCCCATCGTCACGCTGTTGTCGTTAAAGCCGACCCGGGCCCCGGCCACCAGCTGCGGGTTCATCATGATGAACCAGCCGTCGGTGTTGTCTTGCGTGGTGCCGGTCTTGCCGGCCACGTCGGCCTGGATGCCGTAACGCTGGCGAATCGCCGTGCCCGTGCCCTCGTCAATCACGCCACGCATGGCGTTCACCAGGGTCAGCGCGTGCGCACGCGGCATGGCCGGCTCGCGCTCCCTGACGGGCTCGAACTGTTCCAGCAGCTGGCCGTTACGGTCTTCCACGCTCAGCACCAACACCGGCGGCCGGTAGTAGCCGCCATTGGCGATGGTGCCGTAGGCCGTGACCATCTCTATCAGCGTGACCGGGCTGGTGCCCAGGGCGAGCGAGGGCACCAAGTCCAGCTTGCTCTGCCGCACGCCCAGGGCCTGCGCCAGTTGCCCCACGCGGGCCGGCCCCACTTGCTGCATCACCTGGGCCGTGATGGTGTTTTTGGAATACGCCAGCCCGTCGCGCAGCGTGGTGGGCTGGTAGGTGGGTGGCGTCGCATCACTGGGCGTCCACACCGCGCCGCCTGGCGACGAGATGGCCACGGGCTGGTCAATCAAGGTGTCCAACGG
>DASXRN010000110.1:0-3259 GCA_036506595.1 Polaromonas sp.
CCGCGATAGCGCACCACCGACTGCGGCTGCAGGCCTGAAATGGTTTCGCTGGTGCTCATTTCATACAGATAGCGTTCGGTGCTGTCGCGCGTGAGCCAGATCGCCAGCAGCGCCAGCAAGGCGGTCACCACCAGCACAAACGCACCGGCGGCCATGGCATGGGCTTTGTTTTCCATCTTCAGCCTTTCTCGACGGTAGCGGAGGATTCGTGCAACAGCGCCATCGCGCGCTGCCCTCTTTCCCCCAGGAAAAATTCGTGAATAAACGGATGCGAAAACGCCACCACCTCTCTGGGCGGTGCGTTGACGATGACCTTCTGATCGGCCAGCACGGCGATGCGGGTGCTGAGCTCAAACAGGGTGTCCAGATCATGCGTGACCATCACCACGGTCAGGCACATGTCTCTGTGCAGGGAGCGCAGCAGCGCGCAAAAGCTGTCGGAGCTGTCCGGGTCCAGCCCGGCAGTGGGCTCGTCGAGCAGCAGCAGCGGCGGGTCCATGATGAGGGCGCGCGCCAGCGCCACCCGCTTGACCATGCCGCCCGACAAATCACTCGGCATCTTGTCGGCGGCATCGGGCGTCAGGCCCACCATTTGCAGCTTGACCATGGCGGCCTGGCGGATCAGCGCGGCCGGCAGGGGGCCTTGTTCGCGCAGGGGAAAGGCGATGTTTTCCAGCACGGTGAAGGCCGAGAACAAGGCGCCCTGCTGAAACAGCATGCCAACACGGCTGGCCGCGCCGCGCTTGCCAAGTTCGGCCGCCGGTTTGCCCAGCACGGTGATCTCACCCTTGGTCGGCGTCTCCAGGCCGAGCATCTGGCGCAGCAACACGGTCTTGCCGGTGCCCGAGCCACCCACCAGCGACATGACCTCGCCGCGCTCAACGGTCAAATCCAGGTCTTTGTGGACGACCGACTTTTTTTCGCCGTTTTGAAAGACGGTCCACAGCTTGCGGATTTCAACCACTGCGTCGCTCATACATTTGTCGCTCATACATTCACTTTCAGATCCCCACGCTTTTAAAGAGCACGGCGAACAGTGCGTCTACAAGGATGACGACGGTAATGGAAGTCACCACCGAGGCCGTGGTGCCCTGCCCCAGGCTTTCGGTATTGGGTTTGACGCGCAGGCCATAGTGGCAGCCCACCAGCGCGATCAGCACGCCAAACACCACGGACTTGGCCGTCGCCAGCGTCAGGTTGGACGCCTGCACCGCCGCGGGCAGCGATTTGATAAAAAAGGCAGGTGTCACGTCCATCGCCACATTGGCAGCCAGCATGCCTCCCAGCAAGGCGGCCAGGGTGGTCCAGACGCTGATCAGCGGCATCACCACCGCCAATGCCAGCGCACGCGGCATCACCAGCCTGAAACCGCGCGGAATGCCCATGACGCGCATGGCGTCGAGCTCTTCGGTCACCCGCATCACGCCAATCTGCGCGGTGATGGCCGAGCCGGACCGCCCGGCAATCAGAATCGCGGCCAGCACGGGGCCGAGCTCGCGAATCAGCGAAATGCCGAGGATGTTGACGATGAAGGCGTCGGCCCCGAACTGGCGCAGTTGCTGCGAAATCAGGTAGGCCAGTACCACGCCAATCAGGAAACCCACCAGTGCGGTGATGGGAAGTGCCGTGGCCCCAATGTGGTACAGGTGGCCGGAAAGATCGCGCCAGGGACCGTGCTGCGGATGCCGGGTGAGACGGATGATGTCCAGCAGCAGCTGGCCCACCAGGCGCTGCAGGCCTTTGGCATGGTCAATCAGTCGAAGCACCCGGCTGCCCAGCACGAGAATGAGCTCGTACCAGCGAGACTGGCGCGCCCTGGGCGGCGGGCTGCAGGTGAATTTGGCAACATTTTCCAGCAGCGCACGCTGGCTGGGCTCCACTTCAAGCTGCGCCGGCCATTGCTGGCCCCAGTGGTTCCACAGCACCTGGGCGCCGACGTAATCGAGCTTGTCAATCTGCCCCAGCTGCCACTGCACGGCCGCGGCCCTGCCCGCTTTTGCGGCGTCGTCGCGCAGGCTCTTGAGCTGCGCCGTCAGCGCCTCCCAGACGGCCTGACGCGTGAGGTCTGCCGCCGTCCACGCCCCGCGCACAACAAACCGCCGACCGTCGGGCGTGTCCTGCAGTTCTATGCGAGGGGTGGCGTCTTCCATAAGCATAAGGGGGTCCCAAACGCGAACCGGCTATCCTTGCAAAATTACCATGGTAACTGCTGCCAACACAACAGATGGCGGAGGCCAGTGGTCTATCGCTTTGGTCCTACAGCGGCGCAGGGCAGCGGCCAGCGGGTAATCACCGCCGTGCGGGCAGCCGGGTTTTGCCACAATCAGCAGCGGGTCAGTTCCGCGTTAGCCTGCGCAGGCAGGATGCCTGGTACAACATCGAGACAAAGCAACCCATGCAAGACAAAAAGCCAGACGAAAGCCAGATTTTTGACTACATCATCATTGGCGGCGGCACGGCCGGCTGCCTGCTGGCCAACCGCCTGAGCGCCGATGCCTCCAAGCGCGTGCTGATGATTGAGGCCGGCCGCAAGGACGACTACCACTGGATTCACATTCCCGTGGGCTACCTGCACTGCATTGGCAATCCGCGCACCGACTGGCTTTACAACACCGAGCCGGACGCCGGCCTGAATGGCCGAACGCTGCGCTACCCGCGCGGCAAAACGCTGGGCGGCTGCTCCAGCATCAACGGCATGATTTACATGCGCGGCCAGGCGCGCGACTACGACCAGTGGGCGCAGCTGACCGGCGACGAGGCCTGGCGCTGGGACAACGCCCTGCCCCATTTCAAGCTGCATGAAGACCACTACAAGGGCGCGGACGCCCTGCATGGCGCACGCGGCGTGGCGCCTGAGCTGATGCAGGACAAGCTCAACCCTTACCAGAAGCTGCTGCGCCACCGCAATGCGGGCGGCGAGTGGCGCATCGAAAAGCAGCGCCTGCGCTGGGACATCCTGGACGCGTTTGCCGAGGCCGCGCAGCAAGCCGGCATTCCGCACACGGCCGACTTCAACCGCGGCAACAACGAGGGCGTGGGCTACTTTGAGGTCAACCAGAAAAACGGCTGGCGCTGGAACACCGCCAAGGCGTTTTTACGGCCGGCCTGTTTTGCCCGCCCGAATTTTGAACTGTGGACCAGCGCCCAGGTCAGCAAGCTGGTGATTGAAAAACAGCCCGACGGCAGCCAGCGCTGCACCGGCGTCGAGGTGTGGACCGGCCAGGAGCGCGTGACGGCGCTGGCCACGCGGGATTCGGGA
>DASXRN010000111.1:0-6817 GCA_036506595.1 Polaromonas sp.
GTTCTTCTTGGCAAGCTCGCGCTCCTCGGGCTTCAAGGCGGCGTTGTTCATGTCATCGAGCCATTTGGCCGCGATCGAGATGGTCGCATTGTGGGTCAGGATGGTCGTCTTGTTATGGAAAGCGACGTTGTTGTCCGGGTCCTTCCAGCTGGTGGAAGACGGCGGCGTGCAGCCCTTGGCGTAAGGCTGGGTGTAATCGGTCAGGGCGCTGATCAGCCCGGCACGCACCTTGGGATCGTCGACCAGCAGCTTGCCGCTGTCGCTGACCAGGCTCACGTTGTAGGCATCCATGAACGTGAGGAAGGAGTAAAACGAGTCGCTGGAATCCACCCCCAGCGGCTGGCCGATGCCAAAGGTGCGGTTGCCGGTTTTCTGGCGATGGGCGGGCTGCACCTTGTCGCACCAGAACGACCAGTAGTCCTTCCAGCCCGTCGGAATGTCCGACTCCTTGAAGCCGGCCTCGGCCAGCATGTCGGCCCAGTACTGGATGTGCATGGTCTGCTGCTTCATCGGGAAGGCGTAGTACGCCCGCGTCTTGGCCTGGTCGTTGTACAGGAAAGTGGTCTCGACCGTGTTCGGCGCAAAATGCGTGCGGATCGGGTTGATCACGCTGCTGATGTCTTCGAGCTTGCCGTCGAAGGCCCACTTGCCCGTGACCTGGAAGTCGTAGACGTCGGCGTAGGCCACGTCTGGCGGGTTACCCGAGTCGAGCGCCGCCACGGTCTTTGGAATCATGTCCTGGATCGGGTACTGCGAGAGTTCAATCTTGACGCCCTTGTGCTTGTCTTCATACTTCTTGATGGCCGCAAACAGCGCCTCATCTTCGGCCTTGTAAAAGCCCTTGACCCACCAGACGGTGAGTTTTTCCTGGGCGACTGCATGGCCGCCGGCCAAAAGCGCCGTGGTCATGAAGGCCGCAGTGGCAAGTAGTTTCAACTTCATCGGGAGTCTCCTTTTGTGGTTGGCGGGGGAAAGAATTGCGGGGATCAGGCCGCCTTCAGCGGCACAGCGGGTCGATGGACGCGGGGCAGGCGGCGGCGCGAGCCGAGCACCTGCTCGATGTCCTTGTTCGCCCCTTCGATCAGCACCAAGATGGCGCGCTCGGCCTTGGCCGGTTTGCGCGCAATCACCGCATCAAGCACGGCACGGTGCAACGGCAGCGAATTGCGCGGACCGTCCTTCCTGCTCGTGGAAATCTCGAAACTGGTGCGCAACAGCGCGCTCAATGCCTTGCTCATCTGCACCAGCATGCGGTTGTGCGAGGCACGCAGGAGTCCTTGGTGAAAGCGCAGGTCGCTGGTCACATAGTCGCCGCCGTCCATCACGGCGCTGCGCATGCCGGCATACGCCTCTTCAATTTCAGCGATGTCGGCCTCGGTGGCGCGGGCTGCCGCCAGCTTCACGGCGGCCGGCTCGACCACCAGGCGCAGGTCCTGCAGGTCGCGAATGAACTCGGGCGACAGTCCGGCGCGCGACTGCCAGGCAATCACGTCGGGGTCGAACCAGTTCCACTGGTCGGGCGGCAGCACGCTCGTGCCGACTTTCGGGCCGGTGTGGATCAGGCCCTTGGCGACCAGCGACTTGACCGACTCGCGCACCACCGTACGGCTGACGCCGAGCTGCTCGCACAGCACCGGCTCGGGCGGGATCGACTGGCCGACCGCATAGCGGCCGGCGACGATGGCTTCTCCTAGCAGGTCTACCGTGTTGCCGTGGACGTTTTTGATCATGGGTGGCGAGTAAATTTCGTTGCTATCATATGATGATTAAAAGCCGGCAAACCTATGGAAAACCCGAGACTTTTACTGACATTCGGGCACCGGGCTGAGCAAGGGCTCGCCGGCAAAATGGGCGCGCAGATTGGCCACTGCCAGGTCGGCCATGGCGCCGCGCGTCTGCCGCGTGGCGCTGGCCGTGTGCGGCGTCAGCACCACGTTGTCCATGGCCCACAGCGCGGGCGGCACGTTCGGCTCGTTCTCGAACACATCCAGGCCGGCGCCGGCGATCACGCCTTGCTGCAGGGCTTGCACCAGCGCCTCTTCATCGACCACCGAGCCGCGCGCCACATTGATCAGGTAGCCCTGCGGCCCAAGCGCCTTGAGCACGTCGGCGTTGATCAGCTTGCGCGTGCCGGCGCCGCCGGGCGTGATCAACACCAGAAAATCGACCTCGGCCGCGAGTGCCTGCGCGCTTGGGTAATAGGCATAGGCCAGCTCCGCCTTGCGGCTGCGCGCGGTATAAGCCACTGACATGCCGAAGGCCTGGGCCCGGGTTGCGATCGCCTGCCCAATGCGGCCCAGACCCACGATGCCCAGCCGCGCGCCCGAGACCTTGCGCGCCAGCGGCATCGGGCCCTCGGGCCAGCGGCCGCTGCGCACGTACTGGTCGGCTTGCGGAATGCGGCGTGCGACGCTCAGCATCAGGCCGATCGCCAGGTCGGCCACATCGTCATTCAGCACACCGGGCGTATGCGTCACGGGAATCTTGCGCTCCAGCGCAGCGGCGACGTCGACGCCGTCGTAGCCCACGCCCATGATGGAAATCATTTCCAGTGCCGGCAACTGCTGCTGCAGCGAACGCGGCACCTTGGACTCGCCGCTGCCGACGATGGCGCGGATGCGCGCTGCCGCCGCGGCAAACGCCGCCGGGTCGATTTGATGGATTTGTTCATGGACGATGAAGGACTCGCGCAAGGGCTCCATCAGGAACGGCGGCAGCTTGGCGACGGCCAGAATCTCGGGTTTGGACAATTCAGTCTCCTGGGGAATAGTTGACACGCTTCGGGCGCGAACAGACATCAGGCCTTCAGGCCTTGAGGCCCAGCTTTGCGATCAACTGCTTGAACATGTCGCTGTCCATTTGCATGGCAGCGCGAAATGCATCGGCATCCGCGTAGGCGTAGCCCAGATTCAGTTTGTCGAGTGAGTCTTTCAACGAGGGCTCTTCCGCTGCCTTCCGGGTGGCCGCCCTCAGGATGGCCATGACTTCAGGCGGCGTCCCCTTGGGCGCAGCCAAGCCGCGCCAAGCGCCGATGGAAAGGTCAATCTTGCGCTCCTTGAGGGTTGGCACTCTCTCAAAACCCTTGATCCGTTGGTCAGCCATGACCGCCAGCGTCTTGAGCTTGCCCCCCGCAACATGGGCGGCAACTTCACCCGGGCTCACGGCCACGGCATCGATGTGACCACCGAGCAGGGCCACCACGGCAGGAGCGGCACCCTGGTAGGGAATCGGGTTGAACTTAACCCCAGCCTTGTCTTCCAGCGCGGCGTGCGCCAGATGCCAGATGGAGCCATTGCCGGAGTTACCCATTTTCATGGCGCCAGGACTTTTCTGGCTGGCGGCGAGGAACTCCTCAATCGTGTTCCACGGCGCATCGGCACGCACCGTGATCGCGGCCGGATCGGCGTTGAGACGCGCAATCGGCTGGAAGTCTTCCCACGTGTATTTCGTGAGACCCAGGTGCGGCAGGATGGTGATTTCAACAATCACCATGCACAGCTTGTAGCCATCCGGTTTGGCATTGATCATCTCGCCCATGCCAATCGCACCGGAGGCCCCGGGTTTGTTGTTGACCACCATGGCCTGTGGCAAATGTTTCTTGGCGGCCTCTGAAAATGCGCGGGCCAGCACGTCAGTCCCCCCACCGGCCGAGGCGGGCACCACAACCTCGATCGACCGGTTGGGGTAGTCGCTGCCCTGCGCCATCAGGGTGCCAGGCAACACGCTCGTGGCGGCGGCAGCAACAAGCGTACGACGGGTGACTTTCGCTGGATTCATGGAAGCTCCTTTACGTATGAACAGTCCGGCATCAGGCTCAAACCCGGGTTAACCCCAAGCGGAATATTTCTTGCGGTTCGCTAAACTTGTAGCCTGCTTCATTCAATCATATTACGATAATATGAATGCATGATCGGGGGTTTTCCCCAGCCAACAACCCATACCGTCCACCATGAGCACACCACCCAAAAAGAAACCCGAAGAACTTCGCAGCCAGCAATGGTTCGGCCGCCAGGACAGGGATGGCTTCAACTACCGCAGCTGGATGAAGGGCAAGGGCGTTCCGCACGACCAGTTCGATGGCCGCCCGGTCATCGGCATCTGCAACACCTTTTCAGAACTCACACCCTGCAACAGCCACTTCCGCACCCTGGCTGAGCAGGTGAAGATCGGCGTCTACGAGGCCGGCGGCTTTCCGCTCGAATTCCCGGTGATGTCGCTGGGCGAGACGCTGCTCAGGCCCACCGCCATGCTGTACCGCAACCTGGCCAGCATGGATGTGGAGGAAAGCATTCGCGGCAACCCGATCGACGGCGTCGTGCTGCTGATGGGCTGCGACAAAACCACCCCCTCGCTGGTGATGGGAGCGTCGAGTGTTGACCTGCCCACCGTGGGCGTCAGCGGCGGCCCCATGTTGAGCGGCAAATGGCGCGGTCAGGAGCTGGGCTCGGGCACGGGGGTGTGGAGCATGAGTGAGCAGGTGCGCGCCGGCACGCTCAAACTCGCGGATTTTTTTGAAGCCGAAAGCTGCATGCACCGCAGCCACGGCCACTGCATGACCATGGGCACCGCTTCGACGATGGCCAGCATGGTCGAAGCGCTGGGCATCGGCCTGCCGGGCAACGCCGCCTACCCCGCGGTGGACGGCAGGCGTAATGTACTGGCCCGCCTGGCCGGACGGCGTGCCGTCGAGATGGTGCATGAGGACCTCACGCTCTCGAAAATCCTGACGCGCGAGGCGTTTGAAAACGCCATCAAGACCCTGGCCGCCATTGGCGGCTCGACCAATGCCGTGATCCACCTGATTGCGATTGCCGGGCGCATTGGCGTGAAGCTGACGGTCGACGACTTTGACCGGCTGGCCAGCGAGCTGCCCTGCCTCGTCAACCTGCAACCTTCGGGCAAATACCTGATGGAAGATTTTTGCTACGCCGGTGGCCTGCCGGTGGTGATGAAAGAAATTGCCCAGCACCTGCACACCAGCGCCATCACGGCCAACGGCAAAACCATTGGCGAGAACATTGCCGACGCCGAAAACTACAACACTGACGTGATCATGCCACTGGGCGCCCCCTTCAAGGACAAGGCGGGCATTGCCGTGCTGCGCGGCAACCTGTCGCCACGCGGCGCAGTCATCAAGCCCAGCGCCGCCACGCCCGAGCTGATGGTACACAAGGGCCGGGCCGTGGTGTTTGAAACCATTGAAGACTTTCACGCCCGCATTGATGACGAGGACCTCGACATTGATGAAAACTGCGTGATGGTGCTGAAAAATTGCGGCCCCAAGGGCTACCCCGGCATGGCCGAGGTGGGCAACATGCCGCTGCCGCCCAAGGTGCTGCGCAAGGGCATTACCGACATGGTGCGCATCAGCGATGCGCGCATGAGCGGCACGGCCTACGGCACCGTGGTGCTGCACACCGCGCCCGAGGCCGCGGCAGGCGGCCCGCTGGCCGCGGTGCGCAACGGTGACATGATTGAACTGGACGTCCCCAACCGCCGGCTGCACCTGGATATCAGCGACGAGGAACTGGCGCGGCGCATGCAGGACTGGCAGGCCCCGCCGCCCCCGCTGGGCAGCGGCTACTGGAAGCTCCATGTCGACCACGTGCTGCAGGCCGACCAGGGTGCCGACCTCGATTTCCTGATCGGCCGCCGCGGGTCGTTCGTGCCGCGCCCGGACGAGCCGGAACCCGATGACCCGTCCCAGGTGTTCGGCGCCTTCGTGCCGCGCGACAACCACTGAACCGTTTGCGCGGTCCGGGTACAACGCAGGTACTGACCCGGGCAGTGCCGGCGGGTAACATGGAGGCTTCAAAAACGCACAGGCTTGCTTTGGCAGCTTTTGCGTTTTTTTATCCTTCGCGTCCCGGTTCAAGACAACCAGTGTGGGGACGCGCAAGCCGCTGTCTTTTCAGGAAGTTAGATGCAAGCCAGGAAATTTGATGGCGCTGCGCCCGGCGCAGCAGGACAGCCCAGCCGTCTGCAGAATGCTGGCACCGTGGCACCCTTGCCACGCCCCGAACAGCCGGGGGCCTTGCTGTGACGCGCCTGCTGGCCGTCGACTGGGGCACCTCGTCGCTGCGCGGTGCGCTGATCGATGCCGAAGGCCGGGTGCTTGAAGAGCGCTCCCTTGCGCGCGGCATCCTGACCGTCGCGGCGGGCGAATTTTCCACAGTGTTCGAGAGCTGTTTTGGCGCCTGGATGGGCCCCGGCACCATTTGCCTGATTTCGGGCATGGCTGGCAGCAAGCAGGGCTGGCGCGAAGCTCCCTACTGCGCCTGCCCGGCGGGTTTCGACGACATTGCCGCACGGCTTGAATGGGTGGAGCCCGGCCGCATCGCCATCGTGCCCGGCCTGAGCGTTGACAAGGGCGGTGTGCCGGACGTGATGCGCGGCGAAGAAACGCAGGTGTTCGGGGCCCTGCGGCTGCTGGGGCTGGACAACGCCCGGCTGGTCTTGCCCGGTACGCACAGCAAATGGGTCACCGTTGCCAACCGCCGTGTCACGGATTTTTCAACCTGGATGACCGGTGAGTTCTATGCCCTGCTGCGCCGGCAATCTATCCTTGCACGCACGCTGCCCGAGAACGACCCGGCGCCGGACGCGGACGCTTTTGAGCAAGGCGTTGCCAAGGCCCTGCGCGGCGAAGGCCTGCTGCACACGGCTTTCAGTACGCGAACCCTGTCATTGTTTAACCGCATGGAAACGGACGCGCTTCCCAGCTACCTGTCGGGGCTGGTCATCGGCGAAGAACTGAGATCCCAAACCCTTCAGCACGGCGATGCGGTGGTGGTCATGGGGGCGCAAGCGCTGACGG
>DASXRN010000112.1:0-10216 GCA_036506595.1 Polaromonas sp.
CGGCGGCAACACCTTGAGGGCACGCGCAGCATTTTTGAGGAACTGAACAGCGCCAACACGATTTTGGCGCAGGTCCGCGCACTTGCAGGGCAGCCGGCCACTGCACCCGCTGCAGCCACCGGGCCGACCGCGAACAGCGACGGCGGGGGCAGCCGCACGGTCAACATCAACATGGGGGGCCGGCGTTCGTCTGTCTCTGTGAGTTCTCAGGCAGATAGTGACGTGCTGGTGGGTTTGCTTCGCGGGCTTGAGTCAGCCGCGGGAGTCTCCGCTTAGACCCCTTGCACGCGTGTGTCGCCTCGGGTAGTCTCAACAGACTACAAGGAGTGAGGAATGGATTTATCCAAAATGACAAGCGGCGAATGGGTGATTGTTTTTGCAACAGTCATGGGGCCGATTCTGGCTATTCAGGCTCAAAAGTTTTTAGAGGGGTTACGCGAGTACCGGAACGGCAAACTTTGGGTATTCCGAACCTTAATGACAACCCGGCACCAGCAAAGCCGACTGTCGCCGGACCATGTGCGAGCACTGAACATGATCGATGTCAGCTTCTACGGAAACCGGTTTTTATTCATCCGTTGGCAAACAAAGGTTGAAAAGAAAGTGGCGACTGCATGGAAAGCCTACCTAGACAATCTTTCGACCGATATTTATGAGTGGTCTGAGTCCCAGAAGGCGTTTCACTTGGGAGAACGTGACAGACAGTTTGGTGTATTGATCGGCGCGGTTGCGGAATCAGTCGGCTACAGCTTTGATGAAGTTCACATAAAAAAAGTGTGTATATTCCGATTGCCCACAACGAAATAGAGAACAAACAACTGCAACTTTTAGACAGTGCAGTTAATGTCTTGCAAGGAAACCAACCGATAAAAATGGAAGTGGTGGGATTTCCCACTAATCCAGATGCTGCCGCTGCGCATCGACAGATGATTGATCAGGTTGTCGCGGCAACCGAGGGCGGGGCAGTCAAAATCTATTCGACGGTTTAGATAGGCGGTCGCCGTCGCTCTCCGAGTCGCAGGCAGCCTCAAGCAGTGCCAGCGCGCCTGGGGTGGCTACCGTTTGGCCCAGCTCGAAAAGCGGCGGGTTCATTTGACTGCTGGTCCAAGTTCGCGGGTTCGGATGATCGTTTTTTCGGACGGGTCGAACGAGCACATGTGCAGTTTTTCGCCGGTGTAGCCGCCGTAACTGTTTTTGCCGTTCGCGTTGACGAAGTAAATCACGACCTGGAACGTGCGCATCTGGAAATAGTCAACACCCGGGCCGCTCCGAGTGACTGTGCCGATGCGCGCAGCCTCGGGGTCTTTCATCGCGTTACGCACTGCACTTGCGCAGGCCAGTTTGTTGGCCTCGATCACGTCGGCCGACGGCGGGGTGTCGGGCAGCGCAACGAGCGGCTGTTCTTTGGCAGGGCCTTGCACCAACACCTTGGCGTCAGGGCCGCAAGGCCGTTCGCTAAACGTGTTGCCGCAACGGTACATGGTTTGCGCATGCCCGGTGGCGCCGAGTAACGCGAGGACGAAAATAAGCGCAGGTCGAACGATGTTCATTTTCAATCCAGTCGCTATAAATTTAATAGCTGTTTGCGCCCGTATTCATTAGATGAGCCCCGCCATTTGAGCATACGTATCAGTTTCTGCACGTATTTTTTGCGGGGGCTGCGGCCGTGTTGGGCAGCAGATATGACCAGTCGGTACAAACCCCGGTACTGGTGGCTACATGGTGGCTACATGAGCCTCAAACAAAAAGGGCTCACTACTAATTTAATAGCAATGAACCCTTGTCTTTATTGGTGCCGGAGAGATGAATCGAACACCCGACCTTCTCATTACGAATGAGCTGCTCTACCGACTGAGCTACACCGGCTTAAGCCTTCTATTATAGCCCGGAGTGGTAGGCCGTTACACGCTCGACCTCATTTTTGGAGCCAAGTATCACGCTGACGCGCTCGTGCAGCTTGCCGGGCTGGATGTCCAGGATGCGCTGCTTGCCGTTGGTGGCGGCGCCGCCGGCCTGCTCGACCAGCCAGCTCATGGGGTTGGCTTCGTACATCAGGCGCAGCTTGCCGGCCTTTTCGGGCTCGCGTTTGTCCCAGGGGTACATGAAGATGCCGCCGCGGCACAGGATGCGGTGCACGTCGGCCACCATGGAGGCAATCCAGCGCATGTTGAAGTCTTTGCCGCGCGGGCCTTCGGTGCCGGCCAGGCACTCGTCGATATAGCGTCTGACCGGCGCATCCCAGTGGCGCATGTTGCTCATGTTGATGGCGAATTCCTTGGTATCGGCTGGAATCTGCACGTTTTCTTCAATCAGCACAAACGAGCCTTGCTCGCGGTCCAGCGTGAACATGGCGACGCCGTCGCCGACCGTCAGCACCAGCGTGGTCTGCGGGCCGTAGACACAGTAACCGGCGGCCACCTGCTTGTTGCCTGCCTGCAGGAAGTCTTTTTCTTCGACAACGGCATGATCACCGGGTTTTTTCAGCACGCTGAAGATGGTGCCAATGCTGACGTTCACGTCGATGTTGCTGGAGCCGTCCAGGGGGTCGAACAGCAGCAGGTATTCGCCTTGCGGGTAGCGGTTGGGCACCGCATAGATGCTGTCCATTTCTTCAGAGGCCATGGCGGCCAGGTGGCCGCCCCATTCGTTGGCCTCGATCAGCACCTCGTTGGCGATGATGTCGAGCTTTTTCTGGACCTCGCCCTGCACGTTTTCGCTGCCGGCGGTTCCCAGCACGCCGCCCAGCGCGCCCTTGTTGACGGCCTGGCTGATGCTCTTGCAGGCTCTGGCCACCACTTCGAGCAGCAGGCGCAGCTCGGGCGGGATGTGGCCCTCGCTGCGCTGCTGCTCAACCAGGTAGCGTGTGAGAGAGATTTTTTGCGACATGTGATATTCCAGTCAGTGGGTCAGGTGAAGGTGGGCTCAGTCGGCCAGCGCGCGCGTCACGACTTCGAGCGTGTCCTTGCTCAGGTCGGTCTTGGCCGCGACCCGCGCAATCGCTTCGCGCGCCGCGCTGCGGTAGGGCTCGGCCAGCTTGTTCCAGCGGTCCAGCGCGCGGGCCAGGCGGGCCGCCACCTGGGGGTTGATGGCGTCGAGTTCCATCACGCGGTCGCTCCAGAACACATAGCCTGCCGCATCGGCACGGTGAAACGCGGCCGGGTTGCCCTGGCAGTAGGTGCTGATGACGCTGCGGGCGCGGTTGGGGTTGCGCAGGTTGAAGTCGGGGTGCTTCATGAGCTGCTTGACCGCCGGCAGGATGTTGCCGCCGCGATCCGGCGCGCCGGCCTGCAGGCCGAACCACTTGTCAATGACCAGGGCCTCGTCCTTGAACATGGCATGAAAGCGCGGCAGCGCCTGGGCTGCCAGCGCGTGGCCGCTGGACACCAGGGCGGTCAGGGCATTGAAGCGGTCGGTCATGTTGCCGGCGTCCTTGAAGCGCTGCAGGGTCTTGCCGGGCCAGACCCCATCACCGCTGGCCTGCGCGGCCAGGCACAGATGGGTGAGCGCCATGCCGGCGAGGGCGCGGCACCCTGTTGACACGGCATCGGGTTTGTAGGCGCCGGTGTCGTGGTTGGCCTCATATGCCGCTTCCCAGTCGGCTTGAAGCGCGCTGGCCAGTTGCTGGCGCATGCTTTCACGCACCGTGTGAATGCGCTGGGGGTCTACCATGTCAAGCTGTTCGGCCAGATAGGTTTCGGACGGCAGCGTCAGCACCAGCTCCTTGAAGGCCGCGTCCAGCGCCGGATGATTGAGAACCTGGCGCATGGCACTGATATAAGCCTCGTCGAGCACTGCAGCCGTGGAAGCATGGGCGCCATCAGCTATTAATTTAATAGCATTGAGGGCCCGGTTAACGGCCAGGCGCTGCCCGGCTTCCCAGCGGTTGAAGGGGTCGCTGTCATGCGCCAGCAGGTGCAGCAGCTGCGCATCGGTGTAGTCAAACTCCAGCACCACGGGTGCGGTGAAGCCGCGCAGGATGGACGGAACCGGTTCGACATCGATGTTGACAAAGGTGAAGGTCTCGCTGGCCTGCGTCAGCACGACGGTGCGGGTTGCCGCCCCAGCCTGGGCCTCGCCAGCCAATTGCAGTGGCAAGTCCTGGCCATCCGCTCCCAGCAGCCCCAGGCTGACCGGGATGACAAAGGGTTCCTTGTGCGGCTGGCCGCTGGTGGGTGCGCAGCTTTGCGCCAGCGTCAGGGTGTAGCTGCGTGCGGCGGCGTCGTACACGCCATGCGCCTGCACGTGCGGTGTGCCGGCCTGGCTGTACCAGCGCTTGAACTGTGGCAGCAGGTGCGCCAGGCTGGAGCCTGGGTTGGCATCGGCAATGGCCTGCGCAAAGTCGTCGCAGGTCACGGCCTGGCCGTCGTGGCGCTCGAAGTACAGCGTCAGGCCCTTGGCAAAGCCGTCTCTTCCGACCAGGGTCTGCATCATGCGCACGACCTCGGCGCCTTTTTCGTAAATCGTGACGGTGTAGAAGTTGCTGATCTCGATGTAGCTGTCGGGCCGCACCGGATGCGCCATGGGGCTGGCGTCTTCGGGGAACTGGGCGGTGCGCAGCACGCGCACGTCTTCAATGCGCTTGACGGCGCGGGCCGAGGCAACGCCTGCCAGGTCCTGGCTGAATTCCTGGTCACGGAACACCGTGAGGCCTTCCTTCAGGCTGAGCTGGAACCAGTCGCGGCAGGTCACGCGGTTGCCGGTCCAGTTGTGAAAGTACTCGTGGCCAACCACGCTCTCAATGTTGGAAAAATCGGTGTCGGTGGCGGTCGCCTGATTCGCCAGAACATACTTGGTGTTGAAAATGTTCAGGCCCTTGTTTTCCATGGCGCCCATGTTGAAGTCGCTGGTGGCCACAATCATGAAGCGTTCCAGGTCCAGCGGCAGGCCGAAGCGGGCTTCGTCCCAGGCCACCGAATGCATCAGCGAGTTCATCGCGTGCTCGGTCTTGTCGAGGTCGCCGGGGCGCACGTAGACCTGCAGCACATGCTCTTTCCCTGCGCGCGAGGTGATGCGCTGCTCGCGGCTGACCAGCTGGCCCGCCACCAGGGCAAACAAATAGCTGGGTTTTTTGTGCGGGTCCACCCATTTGGCGAAGTGGCGGCCGTCTTCCAGGTTGCCTTGTTCAACAAGGTTGCCATTCGACAGCAGCACCGGGTACTGGGCCTTGTTGGCGCGCAGGGTCACGCTGTAGCTGGCCATCACATCGGGGCGGTCCAGGAAGTAGGTGATGTGCCTGAAGCCCTCGGCCTCGCATTGGGTGAAGAAGGAGTCGTTGCTGACGTACAGGCCCATCAGCTTGGTGTTCTTGGCCGGGCAGGTGGTGGTGAAAATCTCCAGCTCGAATGCATCGGGCAGGTTGTCCAGCACCAGCTGGCTGCCTTCCAGCTTGAACGAAGTGCCTTGGCCGTTGACCAGCACGCGGGCCAGGTTGAGCTCTTCACCGTCCAGTTTCAGGGCCTGCGCTGCGACGGCCGGGTTGCGGCGCAGCGTCATTTTGTTCAGCACGCGCGTTTTCGCCGGGTCCAGGTCAAAACACAGATCGACGGTGTCTATCCAGTACGCCGGGGCGGTGTAATCGGCACGGTTGATGGCCGTGGCTGGCCCCTGTTCATCACGCAGTTGCAGCATGGAGCTTCCCTAAAAAGTTGTTGTTGATGAGTTCGTTGTGGATGTGCACTTTTCTCGCAACCAGCATCCAGGCCTGCGGCGCCCCGATGTTGCGCCAGGGCATGGAGTCGGCCATGGTGCCGCCCATGTCGAAGATCAGGGCGTGAGTTTTCGGGGCTTCGGCGCTGGCTTGCTGGCTCATCACACGCCTTGCTTCAAAGACGCTTCGATGAAGGGGTCCAGGTCGCCGTCGAGCACCTTTTGCGTGGCCGAGGTCTCGTAGTTGGTGCGCAAGTCCTTGATGCGGCTGTTGTCCAGCACATAGCTGCGGATCTGGTGGCCCCATCCGACATCGGTTTTGGTGTCCTCGAGTTTTTGCTGGGCTTCCTGCTGCTTGCGCAACTCGAAGTCATACAGCCGGGAACGCAGTCGCTTCCACGCCACGTCGCGGTTGCTGTGCTGGCTGCGGCCGTCCTGGCACTGCACCACGATGCCGGTCGGGATGTGCGTCAGACGCACGGCCGAATCCGTCTTGTTGATGTGCTGGCCGCCGGCGCCGCTGGCGCGGAACGTGTCGGTGCGCACGTCTGAGGGGTTGATCTCGATCTCGATCGAGTCGTCGATCTCGGGGTAGACAAACACCGAGGCAAACGAGGTGTGGCGCCCGCCGGATGAGTCGAAAGGCGACTTGCGCACCAGGCGGTGTACGCCGGTTTCGGTGCGCAGCAGGCCAAAGGCGTATTCGCCTTCAATCTTGATGGTGGCGCCCTTGATGCCGGCCGTATCGCCCGGGGATTCGTCTTCAACGGTGGTTTTGAAGCCCTTACGCTCGGCGTACTTGAGGTACTGGCGCAGCAGCATGCTGGCCCAGTCGCAGGCTTCGGTGCCGCCGGCGCCGGCCTGGATGTCGAGGAAGGCATTGAGCGGGTCGGCCGGGTTGTTGAACATCCGGCGGAATTCCATTTTTTCGACTTCAGCGGCGACCTCGGCGGCTTCCTCTTCAATGGCCCGCATGCCGGCTTCGTCGCCTTCGCCCTTGGACATCTCGAACAGTTCGGTGTTGTCGGCCAGCTCCGAGCTCAGCCGGTCAATCACATGAACCACGTCCTCGAGCGACTTTTTTTCCTTGCCGAGTTCTTGCGCGCGCTTGGGGTTGTCCCAGACCTTGGGGTCTTCCAGTGCGGCGTTGACTTCGTTTAATTTACGTTCTTTGGCAGGGTAGTCAAAGATACCCCCGAAGCTCATTGACGCGCAGGCTCAGGTCTGCGAGTTGGTTGCCGATGGCGTTGATGTGTTCTGCTTCCATGAGGGTTCAATCCTGAATAAATGGCCGAGGTGTTGGCTTAATTGATGATTTTCTCACGACCGGCGCCCGTTTCACCGCCGGGCCGCCCCAAGGTGAAACAACCCCCTGGGGGGCAGCGCAATACGCGAAGCGACAAGCGTGGGGGCAAGGTGCGCAGCGCCGGGCCGCCCCAAAGAAAATTAGTCCCCGAGGGGCTGGAGCCTGCGGCTCCAGGCCTGCTTGAGCAGGCCTGGACAGGCGACAGAGGCGAAGCGTCCGGCGAGCCGCGGCCTGCAAGGCCTCGCGCAGTACGCGAAGCGACAAGCGTGGGGGCTTTTTTTTTAGTCCAGAAAGCCCTCAATCAAGGCCGCCAGCTGTTCGGGCTGGTCGTGGTGCAGCATATGGCCCGCGTCCTGGATGACCGCTACCTGCGCCTGGGGCACCTGTTTAAGTCTTTCGTGGTACTCCGCCAGGCTGTATTTGCCCTGCCACCAGCTTCCCAGGGAGTCGTCGGAGGCCTCAATGGCCAGCGTGGGGGCGCTGATGCGCTGGTAGATTTCCAGCGCCTCGTCGACGCGATAGAGCTGGGCGCTGGTGATCTTGTGGGCGGACTCGCCCAGAATTTGCCACTTCCCTTGCGCATCGGGGCGCGCCCAGTGGCTGGCCAGCCAGTCGGCTTTCTCTGGTGAAAGGCGGGGGTTGGTTTTCATCAGCCGCCGGGCCACGCCGCCCACGTCGTCATAGGCCTTGAGGGCCAGCTCGCCGCGCTGCAGGCTTTTCAGCTCATCCATCCATTTGGCATAACGCCCCGGCGCGTGGCTGGGCTTGCTGGCGGGCAGGCCAAAGCCTTCCAGGTTGACCAGCTTGCGGATGCGCGCAGGCCGCACCCCGGCGTACAGCATGGCGACATTGCCGCCCATGCTGTGGCCGACCAGGTCAACCGCCTGGCCGGATGCGTAGTGGTCCAGCAAAAAGTCGAGGTCGGCGAGGTAGTCGGGAAACCAAAAGTTGTCGGCCTGGCCTGACCCCGTTTGGCCAAAGCCGCGCCAGTCGGGCGCGATGATGGTCCGGCCCTTTGCAAACGCCTCCGAAAAGGCATCGACCATGAACTGGTAGGACGCCGCCACATCCATCCAGCCGTGCACCAGCACCAGTGGCGGCAGCGGGGCGGCCGCAGGGGCTGGGCCGCCCCAGATTTGAACGTGGTAGTTGAGCCCGCGTATAGGGACAAACTCGCTGCGAGAGGAACGCTTTTCTTTGTACATTGGCTCCGATCATAAGGAGACTCAAGTTGAAGCGCAGTCAAAGCAGAGACAAGAAAGCCCCAGCCAAGGCGGGCCAGGCGGCTGACCATTACGCGGCCATGCACCGCGATTTCCGCTGGCAGGTTGACGAGTACTTCAATATCGCCGAGGTCTGCTGCAGCCGCTGGGCGCGGGCCGAGGTGGGCGGTCAATCCGCTACGAAAAAAATAGCTGTCCGCGCCCACCAGACGGGGGACGAAAGCACTTTTTATACTTACTCTCAGCTAAAAACCGCTGCTGATGCGATGAGCCATGTACTGACGGGGCTGGGTGTGCAACGCGGTGACCGCGTGGCCATCGTGATGCCGCAGCGCTTTGAAACCGCCGTGGCCTACATGGCGGTGTTCCAGATGGGCGCGGTGGCCATGCCGCTGTCCATGCTGTTTGGGCCGGAGGCGCTGGAATACCGGCTGCAGGACAGCGAGGCGGTGGTGGCGATTGCCGACGAGAGTTCCATGGCCAGCCTCAACGCCGTGCGACGGCAATGCCCGGCGCTGCGAACGGTGGTGGCGGTGGGTTCAGCCCAAGGCCTGGGCGATCTGGACTATGAGACCGCGTTAGCAGCGCAGCAGCGGGCCTTCACGGCCGTCAAGACCAAGGCCGATGAAGCGGCGATCCTGATCTACACCAGCGGCACCACCGGCCCGCCCAAGGGGGCGCTGCTCCCGCACCGCGCGCTGATCGGTAACCTGCCCGGCTTTGTCTGCAGCCAGAACTGGTTCGGGTTTGATGGCAAGGCCAATGCAAAGTCCGAGGCCGTGTTCTGGTCCCCGGCCGACTGGGCCTGGACCGGCGGCCTGATGGACGCGCTGCTGCCCACGCTGTATTTCGGCAGGCCCATCGTCGCCTTCAATGGCCGCTTCAGCCCTGAACTCGCCTTCAGCCTGATGGCTAGCCAAGGCGTCACGCACACGTTTTTGTTCCCCACGGCGCTCAAGGCCATGATGAAGGCCTTTGCGCAACCTCGCCAGCGCTTTCGCCTGAAGCTGCAGTCCATCATGAGCGGCGGCGAAGCCTTGGGCGACGCCGTGTTTGGCTGGTGCGAGCAGCAGCTCGGCATCACGGTCAACGAGATCTTCGGGCAGACCGAGGTCAATTACATCGTCGGCAACTGCAGCATGAGCACCGCCGGGCCGCCCCTAGGTGCGAAGGCCCCTTCTTCAAGTGAAAGGGGCAGCGCAACGCCGGAGGCACGCGAAGCGACAAGCGTGGGGGCGCTTGTCGGGTGGCCCGCGCGTCCCGGCAGCATGGGCCGGCCCTACCCGGGCCACCGCGTGGCGGTGATCGACGACGACGGTAATGAATGTGCCGTGGGCGTACCCGGCGACGTGGCCGTGAACCGCTACGACGTGCACGGCGACCCCGACCCGATCTTCTTCCTCGGCTACTGGAAAAAGGACGACGCAACCCGCGCCAAGTTCAGCGGCGACTGGTGCCGCACCGGTGATCTGGCCACGCGCGATGCCGACGGCTACCTCTGGTACGAGGGCCGTGCCGACGACGTGTTCAAGGCCGCCGGTTACCGCATCGGCCCCGGCGAAATTGAAAACTGCCTGGTCAAGCACCCGGCGGTCGCCAATGCCGCCGTGGTGCCCAAGCCCGACCAGGAGCGCGGCGCGGTGGTCAAGGCCTACGTGGTGCTTGCTCCTGATTTGATAGCTGCTCGCGCCCGTTCTACAGGCGCCAGCAGCCAATTTGATGCGGAAATCGTGGCGAAGCTGCAGGCCCATGTCAAAACTCTGCTGGCGCCTTACGAGTACCCCAAGGAAATCGAATTCATTGACGCGCTGCCCATGACGACGACCGGCAAGGTGCAGCGCCGTGTCCTCAGGCTGCAGGAGGAAGAGCGCTTCAAGGCGGCCAAGGGTTAATGCGACGCATGCTGCCACTGATGGGAGGCATCAGAAACCGTGGTTGGTCAGCCGGCGACGCCATGCCTAACCTTCCGGCACAACTCAACGACCCGAAGGAGACACTCATGCGCAGCATTGCATTCAAGCCGGTATTCACGGCCCTGGCC
>DASXRN010000113.1:0-13740 GCA_036506595.1 Polaromonas sp.
GACGCGGCGCCGGGCTTTGGAGCGCGGCCTGCTATTACTTTTATAGCTGGCAGCATCCACCCCTGCTGGGCTGAAGGCCAAAATGGCCTTCAAGCCTGGCGCCAATACTCATAGCACCAGGCCGTCTCGAAACCTGCCCGCCGGTAAAGTGCCCGCGCTGGAGCGTTGCCGTCTTCCACCTGCAGGAAGGTGCGTTCAAACCCTCTTTGTAGCGCAGCGTCGGCCAACCCGGCCAGGACGCGCCCGGCCAGTCCGCGGCCCCGGTAAGCCTGGTCGGTGCGCATGCCGTGCACGCTGGACCAGCCATGGCCAAAGGCAGCGGCGCCAGCGGCCACGGTTTTTCCGTTTTCGCGAACGCTGGCATAGAGGGAATCACGGGCCCGACTCAGTGCTTTGACGCGGCTGGCCCCATCAATGGGGTCAAAGCCCTCACCCAGAAACAGGGCGGCCCAGGCCTCGTCGGGCGAATCAGCCGTTTGCGCAGGCACTTGCATGGATACCGCGCGCATGTCTTTGGCAGATGCTACCTGGACCAGCACCGGGCGCTCCGTCTGGTAGCCCCGCCGTTTCAGTTCTCGCCGCAAGAGGTCGAAACAAGGTTCGGTTGCGACACGAAACACCGCCGGCATGCCGCGGGCCGCGTAACGCGCCTCAATCCGGCCCAGCACGGCCTCGTCGACCGGGCTGTGCTGCAGCGGAGCCGCGCTTTTGGCCCGGCCAACGGTTCCCCTGTCAAAAGGCAGCAGCCAGCCTTCCAACTCCTCAAGGGCTTCGGGTGATACCGCGGCAACCGTTGCCCGTTCTATGCATTCGACATCGCAGGAGATCATGATTTTCAGTAGGGATGGATCGGGGCCGACAGGGGCCTACAAAGACCGGCCGTCGAAATGCTCGACGGGAATGGAAGAAAGGTCAACGCCTTCAAGACAGCGAACATTGACGGCCGCCATGCGATTGCCCGCGGGATCAGTGCCCTCGCCATACGGATGAATGCCGCAGATGGGGCAAAACCGGTGCTTGATGACATGCTTGTTGAACAGGTAGGTGCTGGCGTTTTCGTCCGGCGTCAGCAGGCGCAGCTTGTCCCGGGGAACGAACCAGAGCAGCGAGCCCTTGCGCGAGCAGATGGAGCAATTGCATGCCAGGACCTGCGTGGGCTCACCGTCGACTTCGAACGCGACCCGGCCGCAGTGGCAACTACCTTTGTACGTCATGGCCTGATTCCTTTCATCTGAGGGCCAGGGCCCAAGGGTTTCAAATGGGTTGAAGGTGTAGCGAGCAGGGCATCAAGTCCCTTGCAGCTTCGCAAGCGCGAATATACACTGGACACATATACAGTTGCAAATCGGAATTTCAGCCCACAGGCCCTACCCAGCGCCCGCATCCACCCTGGCAAAAGCCGCTTAACAGCTATTATTTTGATAGCTGTCTACGCCCGTATTTATTGGGCTAGAACCACAAATAACTCAACAAACATCGGTTAACCCATGCCCGCACAAACCCCTGCCGCCAACCCCAGCTCAACCCTTGGCCTCTTTCGTATTCGAACGCTTCATCTGCTGATGGCGCTCACTGGCCTGCTGACGCCTGCCCTGCCCTTGTCGGCGGCTGAAACCGCCCCGCCCCTGATGCTTGCCAAGGTTTATCACGCGGGTGTTTCGCTGCCGGACTACTGGGTCAGTGAAAAATATGACGGCGTGCGCGGCTACTGGGATGGCGACAAGCTGCTGACGCGTGGCGGCGAGCGCATTGCGGCGCCAGCCTGGTTTACGGCGGGCTGGCCCAAGGTAGCCATGGATGGTGAACTCTGGGCCGGTCGTGGCCAGTTTGCCAAAGCGGTTTCAACGGTGCGCCAGCAAACCCCCGATGATGCCCCCTGGCGTGCCATGCGCTTCATGGTGTTTGACCTGCCTGCACAAGGTGGTCTGTTTACCGAACGCATTCCGGCATTGAACGGGCTGGTGAGCCGGATTGACCAGCCCTGGGTTCAGGCTGTGGCGCAATTCAAGGTCGCGAATCACCCCGCTTTGCAGGGCATGCTGGCCAAAACAGTCAAGCAGGGCGGCGAGGGCCTGATGCTGCACCGCGGCGCATCACTCTACAAAGGCCAGCGCAGCGACGACCTGCTCAAAGTCAAAACCCATGAGGACACGGAAGCCCGCGTGATTGCGCACATTCCGGGCAAGGGCAAACATACCGGCGTGCTTGGTGCGCTGCTGGTAGAAATGCCGGGCGTGGGTGGCCAGCCAGGGCAGCGCTTCAAGCTCGGCACCGGGTTCAGCGACGAACAACGCCAGAATCCGCCGGCAATAGGTAGCCTGGTCAGCTACCGCTTTCGCAGCCTGAACGACAGCGGCATCCCCAGATTTGCCAGCTTCCTGCGGGTCCGCGAAGATCTGGCCAATTAGAAAAAGTCCGCCGGATTACTTCTTGACGCAATCGGCGTAGTAGCGGACTTTGCCCTTGGCATCAACCTGCTCGACCAGACCATGGATGTCGGTCTCGAAACCCGGACAGTGCGCGTTGAACTCGCGGGCAAATTTAAGGTAATCAACAATTTTCTTGTTGAACACTTCGCCAGGAATCAGCAGCGGAATACCGGGTGGATAAGGCGTGACGAGCCCCACCGTGATACGGCCTTCGAGATGATCGATCTCGACCCGCTCGGTGGTGCGGTGAGCGATGTGGGCGTAGGCATCGCTGGGCTTCATCGCAGGTGCCAGATCGCTCAAATAGACCTCGGTGGTCAGCCGCGCGATGTCGTACTTGGCGTACAGGGCATGAATATGCTGGCACAAATCGGCCAGGCCCATATGCTCGTACTTGGGAAACTGCTGACAAAACTCGGGCAGGATGCGCCACATCGGCTGGTTCTTGTCGTAGTCGTCCTTGAACTGCTGCAGCGCGGTCAGCAGCGTGTTCCAGCGGCCCTTGGTAATGCCGATGGTGAACATGATGAAGAAGCTGTAAAGCCCGGTTTTTTCCACAATCACGCCATGCTCGGCCAGGAACTTGGTCACGATGCTGGCCGGAATGCCGGTTTTGGCAAACTTGCCATTGAGGTCCAGGCCGGGCGTGACGATGGTCGACTTGATCGGATCCAGCATGTTGAAGCCGGTCGCCATCTGGCCGAAACCATGCCAATTGTTGGCCCCGTTCTTCGCCGTCTTGGCGCTGCGTGACTCACCCTTGATGATCCAGTCCTTGGCCTCACCAATGCCCTCTTCCACGAGTTTGTCAGGCCCCCAGACCTTGAACCACCAGTCGCTGCCGTATTCGTCATCGATCTTGCGCATGGCGCGGCGAAAGTCCAGCGCCTCGGCGATGCTTTCTTCTACCAGCGCCGTGCCGCCGGGTGGCTCCATCATGGCAGCCGCCACGTCGCAACTGGCAATGATGCTGTATTGCGGCGAAGTCGAGGTGTGCATCAGGTAGGCCTCATTGAAGAGGTGCCTGTCGAGCTTGACGTTTTGCGAGTCCTGCACCAGCACATGGCTGGCCTGGCTGATACCGGCCAGCAGCTTGTGAATCGACTGCGTCGCATACACCACCGCATTTTTCGGCCGGACGCGGTTTTTACCCATCGAGTGGTAGCTGCCGTAAAACGGGTGAAAGGCCGCATGGGGCAACCAGGCCTCGTCAAAATGCAGGTTATCGATGTAGCCGTCAAGCATGCCCTTGATGGTCTCCGTGTTGTACAAGACACCGTCGTAGGTGGACTGCGTGAGTGTCAGCACCCGGGGCTTGACTTTGGCAGCGTCTACGCCCTTCATCAGCGGATTCGCAGCGATCTTGGCGCGAATGGCCTCAGGCTCGAACTCGCTTTGCGGAATCGGGCCGATGATGCCGAAGTGGTTGCGCGTGGGCTTCAGAAACACCGGAATCGCGCCCGTCATGATGATGGCGTGCAAAATCGATTTATGGCAGTTGCGGTCCACCACCACCACGTCGCCAGGCGCCACGGTGTGGTGCCACACCATCTTGTTGCTGGTGGACGTGCCGTTGGTCACGAAAAAGCAGTGATCGGCGTTAAAGATACGCGCCGCGTTGCGCTCGCTTGCACCAATGGCGCCGTCGTGGTCGAGCAGCTGGCCCAATTCCTCAACGGCATTGCACACGTCGGCGCGCAGCATGTTTTCGCCAAAAAACTGATGGAACATCTGCCCCACCGGGCTCTTCAAAAAGGCCACGCCACCCGAGTGGCCAGGGCAGTGCCAAGAGTACGAACCATCTTCGGCGTAATCCAGCAGCGCCTTGAAGAATGGCGGTTGCACACCTTCCAGGTAACTTTTGGCCTCACGGAGAATGTGGCGCGCCACAAACTCGGGCGTGTCTTCAAACATGTGAATGAAGCCATGCAGCTCGCGCAGGATGTCGTTGGGAATGTGGCGCGAGGTCTTGGTTTCGCCATACACATAAATCGGTACATCCAGGTTTTTGCGGCGCACCTCAACAATGAAGTTGCGCAGGTTCAAAACTGCCGGGTCCAGGTCCGGCCCCGGCGTGAACTCCTCGTCATCAATCGACAAAATAAATGCACTGGCGCGGCTTTGCTGCTGCGCAAACTGCGACAAATCACCGTAGCTGGTCACACCCAGCACCTCAAAACCTTCGCTTTCAATGGCCTGCGCCAGCGCGCGAATACCCAGGCCGGAGGTGTTTTCGGAGCGGAAGTCTTCGTCAATGATGACAATGGGAAAGCGAAATTTCATGGCGTTAACAGCAATTCATGGGTACCCTGAACCTATCGGAGGGCATGGAAAACAGCTCGAATGGGCATAGACAGGTTGAGCCCGAACGATTTGACTAAAGACTGCGAAGTGTAAGGAAATATTGTCGCCCTATCCTTGCCACGCGCTTGCCATAAGGTCTAATGGCCCCAAAATGTAGCGCATCTCGGACAAACGGAGGAAACATGAGTGAATCAACCATCTGGTGGCTACTGGCGGGCGCCGCGGTTGCACTTGAACTGGCAACAGGAACTTTCTTCCTAATAATGATTGCCGTGGGATTCGTTGCGGGTGCGATTTTCGCTCATCTGGGTTTGGCCCTGGTCGGTCAGATGGTGATTGCGGCGGCTGTTGGCGGCGGTGCGGTGGCGGCTTGGCACTGGCACCGCAGCAAAAGCCCGGCACCTTTGCCCGCCCAAGCCAACCGGGATGTCAACCTCGACATCGGCGAGTCGGTGCAGGTGGTGCAATGGAATGCAGACGGCACCACCACCGTCAAATTTCGCGGGGCCAACTGGACCGCGGTGGCGGCCAATCCTGCCGAGCCAGCCGGCACCGGAAGCTTTCGTATCAAGGAAATGCTGGGCAATCGGCTGGTCATTGAAAAGCTGTAGTCTTTGTAGCCTTGGCAGCCGTATTTGACGGAATCATCATGCCCGCTAACGCCATCGACCAGCGGGCATGACCATACTAATTAATTTGAATCAATGGAGGAACCATGGAAATAGCACTTGTCATTCTTTTCGTCGCCGGCATTTTTATCGTTCGCAGCATCAAGGTGGTGCCGCAGCAAAACGCCTGGGTGATCGAGCGTTTGGGCAAGTACCATGGCAGCCTCACGCCGGGTCTGAACTTTCTGGTGCCTTTTGTTGACCGAGTGGCTTACAAGCACAGCCTCAAAGAGATTCCCCTCGACGTGCCCAGCCAGGTGTGCATAACCCGCGACAACACGCAGTTGCAGGTCGATGGCATTTTGTATTTCCAGGTCACTGACCCGATGCGTGCCAGCTATGGCTCCTCCAACTACATCGTAGCGGTGACGCAGCTGGCCCAGACCTCGCTGCGCTCCGTCATCGGCAAACTCGAGCTCGACAAAACCTTTGAAGAGCGCGACATCATCAATGCGCAAGTCGTTGCGGCCATTGACGAAGCAGCCCTCAACTGGGGCGTGAAGGTCTTGCGCTATGAGATCAAGGATTTGACGCCACCCAAAGAAATCCTGCATGCCATGCAGTCGCAAATTACCGCCGAACGTGAAAAGCGCGCGCTGATTGCCGCCTCCGAGGGCCGGCGCCAGGAGCAGATCAACATCGCCACGGGCGAGCGCGAAGCCTTTATCGCCCGGTCTGAAGGTGCAAAACTGGCGGCCATCAACAACGCGCAGGGCGAAGCCGCAGCCATCATTGCCGTGGCCGATGCCAATGCAAAAGCCATTGAATTGGTGGCTACGGCGATCCGCCAACCGGGCGGCGAACAGGCCGTGCAACTCAAGGTGGCAATCAAAGCCGTCGAGGCTTACACCCATGTTGCACGCGACGCGACCACCACCCTGATCGTACCCAGCAACATGACCGAAGTCTCGGCCCTGATTGGCTCTGCCATGAAAATGGTGCAGCTCAACAAGGCCTGATCCGCATTGGCTGACAATACCGCTTTACAGGCAAGGCAATGAGCACAAGAAATGTTCTGGGTACCGAGTTGGTGCCCTGCTCTTACGACCCGCTCACCGGTTATTTCCGCGACGGTTGTTGCAACACCGATGAGTCCGACCGCGGCTCTCACCTGATCTGCGTTCGGGTCACCAAAGAGTTTCTGGCGTTCTCCAGCGCCCGTGGCAATGACCTGGTCACCCCCCTGCCCCAGCACCGCTTTGCAGGGCTCAAACCAGGCGACCGCTGGTGCTTGTGTGCCAATCGCTGGCGCGAGGCCCTGGAGGCCGGCTCTGCGCCTCCGGTGATTCTGGAATCCACCCACCTGAATGCCCTTGCATTTGTCACTATCGAACAACTGGAAAAGCACCGGTTTCTTGGTGCCCTTCATTAGTCAGGCTATTTCTTGCGGTTATTTGGCCAGGAAAGGGCTGCGGCACTGCTACAATGTGAGGCTACGCGGAAGGGTGGATGAGTGGTTTAAGTCACACGCCTGGAAAGCGTGCGTGGGGTAATACCCACCGCGGGTTCGAATCCCGCCTCTTCCGCCAGTTAGTCAATGAACAAGCGCCCTTTGGGGCGCTTTTTCTTTGTTCTGTTGATTTTCGGCTTGTGCCGCGTATCTTTTTTAAGATTAGCGCCCTATGGCGTGATAGGTAAAACCCTGAGCGCGCAAGAGCTGCGGGGCATACATGTTGCGCCCGTCGAAGATCACCGGCTGCTTGAGCGCCCGCTTGATCGCATCGAAGTCCGGTGCCCAGAACGCTTTCCACTCGGTCACGATCAGCAGCGCATCGGCCCCGGCCAACGCGGCCATCATGTCCGGCACGAAGCTCACACCGGGCACCTTGGCCAGCAACTGTTGGGCGTGCGGCATTGCTACCGGATCAAACACCGAGATGGCCGCGCCGCGCTGCAACAGCTCGTCGATGATGACCAGGCTCGGGGCCTCGCGCATATCGTCGGTATTGGGCTTGAATGCCAGGCCCCACATAGCGAAGCGGCGACCGTGCAAGTCGTCGCCGAATTCGCCCAGCACCTTGTCCACCAGTCGGTGTTTCTGGCGACGGTTCACCTCTTCGGCCGCCTGCAGCATGCGCATGGTCTGGCCACGCTCCTGGCCGGTGGCGATCAGCGCCTTAACGTCCTTCGGGAAGCAGGAGCCGCCGTAGCCAATGCCAGGATAGAGGAAGTGGTAACCGATGCGCGGGTCGGAGCCGATGCCCTTGCGCACGTCCTCGATGTCTGCGTCCAGTTGCTCGGCCAGATTGGCCAGTTCGTTCATGAAGGAGATGCGCGTCGCCAACATCGCATTGGCGGCATATTTGGTCAGCTCGGCCGAGCGCACGCTCATGACGAGCATGCGTTCGTGATTGCGCTGGAACGGCTCGTACAGGCGACGCATGATCCCGGTCGCGCGCTCGTCATCGACGCCCAACACGATCCGGTCCGGCCGCATGAAGTCGCCGATGGCCGCACCTTCCTTGAGGAACTCTGGATTGGACACCACGCTGAACGGAATGCCCAAGCCGCGGGCAGCGAGTTCGGCCTCGATGATCGCCTTGACCTTGTCGGCCGTGCCCACCGGCACGGTCGACTTATCGACCACGACCTTGTAGCTGTCGAGATAGCGGCCGATGTCGCGCGCCACCTCAATCACATGGCGGAGATCGGAGGAGCCGTCCTCGTCTGGCGGCGTGCCCACGGCGATGAAGATCACCTCGCCGAACCCGACAGCCTCAGCAATGGAAGCGGTGAACTGCAAGCGCCTGGCCGCCAAATTGCGGCGCAGCATTTCCTCCAGACCCGGCTCGTAGATCGGCACCTGGCCGTCTTGCAGACGCGCGACCCGCGCTGCGTCGATGTCCATACAGCAGACCTGGTAGCCCATTTCCGCAAAGCAGGTCCCGGTCACGAGGCCAACGTAGCCCGAACCAATGATGGAAATGCGGTGGCCTGGAAACTGGCTCATTCAATAACCTTTGTTGGAATTTCAACGGGGCGAATCGCCCTGCAGTGCCAGCGTACCGCTGCGCCCCGCGATTTCGCCCATCTGAACGTGGTGACGCGGCAGCGTGGCCGGGTCCAGCGAGGCGAAGAGCTCGGCGGTCGACACCAGCCGATAGCTTTGCGCCTTCCAGCCAGCGAGCAGGCGGTCGAACGTGTCGAGCAGCCTCAGCCCCTCCAGTTCGGCATGCAGCGTGTAGACATGGCCTTGCGCCGGCGGGGTAGCGGTCAACGCCAGTAGATGTTCGTGCACATTGGCCGGCGTCAGCCCATCGACGCCAATCAGTTCGTCCAGCGTCGGCAGCGTGCTCGGCAATTGCGGCACGCCCAAGGGCTGACCGCGACTGTCCACCGGTACAAACGGATGCGTACCGCGCCCGTCCGAGGCGTAGTCGAAGCCGAACTCACGCTCCAGCGCATAGGCGGCTTCATTCATCTGCCAGCCGGCGGCGCCATGTGTGCGCGGCGCGACGCCGAAGATGTCGGTGAAGCGCGCGACCGCCTTGGCCATTTCCCGGCGGGTCCACACGGGGTCCTTGCCGGCGACGTAATCCTGCCACTTGATGTGGTCCCAAGTATGGATGCCGACCTCGAACCCCTCGTCGCGCACCCGCCGCATCAGCGCGGCCTCGCGCTGACCGATGTCGGGACCCGGTAACACCGTGCCGTACAGCAAGGTGCGGATACCGTAGTGTTCGACCACCGAGGTCCGCGACACCTTGCGCAAGAAGCCCGGCCGGAACACGCGCTTGATCGCACGGCCGGTATGGTCGGGCCCGAGGCTGAACAGGAAGGTCGCCCCGACGCCGTGGCGCTTGAGCAGTTCGACCAGTCTCGGCACGCCATCACGGGTGCCGCGCCAGGTGTCTACGTCGATCTTGAGGGCGAGCAGTGCCATCAGACGGACAGGTCGCGCGAGGCGACGACCTGGTCGCGGTAGTAGTCGTAGATGCCGCGCAGCGCCTGCGGCATTGCCACCGTCGGCGCCCAGTCCAGGTCGGCCTTGGTGTTGTCGATCTTGGGCACGCGGTTCTGCACGTCCTGATAGCCCTTGCCGTAATAGGCGGCCGAGGTGGTTTCGACGATTTCGACCTGGCCGGCATTGACGCGGTATTCCGGGTACTCGGCCGCCAACGCCAGCATCATCGTCGCCAGCTGGCGGATCGAGTAGTTGTTGGCCGGGTTGCCGATGTTGTAGATCTGGCCCGAGGCCTTGCCGCCGCTGTTCTCGATGATCTTCATCAGCGCGGCAATGCCGTCATCGATATAGGTGAAGGCGCGTTTCTGCTCGCCGCCGTCCACCAGCTTGATCGGCTCACCGCGCAGGATATGGCCGAGGAACTGGGTGATGACCCGGCTCGAGCCTTCCTTGGGCGTGTTGATGTTGTCGAGCCCGCCGCCGATCCAGTTGAACGGCCGGAACAGCGTGTAGTTGAGGCCGGCTTCCAAGCCGTAGGCGTGGATCACCCGGTCCATCAGCTGCTTGGCGCAGGAGTAGATCCAGCGCGGCTTGTTGATCGGACCGCAGATCAGCTCCGAGTTTTCCGGATCGAATTCCTCGTCGTGGCACATGCCGTAGACCTCGGAGGTCGACGGGAAGACCAGGTGCTTCTTGTACTGCACGCACTGGCGAACGATCGGCAGATTGGCCTCGAAATCCAACTCGAACACGCGCAGCGGCTGCTTCACATAGGTCGACGGCGTGGCGATCGCGACCAGCGGAAGCACCACGTCGCACTTCTTGACGTGGTACTCGATCCACTCCTTGTTGATCGTGATGTCACCCTCGAAGAAGTGGAAACGTGGATGATCCAGCCATTCCTGTACCCGGTCGGTGTTCATGTCCATGCCGAACACATGCCAGTCGGTGGTGTCGATGATGCGACAGGTCAGGTGATGGCCGATAAAGCCGTTCACACCAAGAATCAGGACTTTTTTCATGGCGTTTTCTCTGTGTTGAATATAGTCGTCGTGTCTGTCCACGTAGCTTGACTAGCTGGCCAGGGAAACGGTGCGCTGCTTGAAGCGGGCGGCAAAGGCCTCGGCAGTCAGCGGCTCGCCGGCGAGCGTGGCGTCGGTGATGCGAAGCACGCCGCCATCGGCGCACACCATCTGCAACTGCCCGTTGGCGACGGACAACTCGGCGACGGCGGAACGCTGCATCACACGGCCCACATGGCGCGTCTGCCAGATCTGCAAGCGCCCCTCGGCCAGATCGACAAAGGCGCCGGGATAGGGATGGGTGAGCGCCCGCACGAAGTTGTGCAGCTGTGCGGCGGTCAAGTTCGCCGGGATGCGGCCGTCCGCCGGCTTGCGCCCGCCAAAATAGCCGCCCTGGCCGAGGTCCTGCGCAGTGAAGCCTGCCGTGCCGTCCAGCAGGCTGGGCAGGCTGCGCCACAGCACCAGTTCGCCGGCAACAGTGACTTTGTCGAACACTTCCTGAGCGCTGTCGTCGGGCAGGATAGGCACGGCCAACTGATCGACAATGGCGCCGTTATCTGGCTTCTCGTTCATCACATGCAGGGTCGCGCCGGTCTCGGTTTCGCCGTGGATCACCGCCCAGTTGACCGGCACCCGGCCGCGGTACTTGGGCAGGAGCGAGCCGTGCATGTTGAAGGCACCGCGTGACGCCACGGCCAGTAGCGGCGCCTTGAGCATGTGGCGGTAGTAAAAGGAGAAGAGAAAATCGGGGCGGGCCGCGCGCACCTGCGCCACCACCTCATCGGCGTTCGGGTCGTCCGGCGTGATGACCGGAATGTCGTAGCTGGCGGCGAGCTTGGCCACGCTGCTAAACCAGATGGTTTCGGTCGGGTTGTCACGGTGGGTCACGACCAGCGCGACATCGACCCCGCGCCCGAGCAGTGCCTTGAGGCAGCGCACCCCGACATTGTGATAGGCGAAGACGACGGCGCGGCTCATGCCCCCTCTCCTGCTTTGCGTTCCAGCACGGCCGCGACCACGTAGCGCGGTCGCCGGCGCACTTCCTGATAGATACGGCCGATGTACTCGCCCAACAAACCGATGCCGAACAGTGCAATGCCGATCAGCAGAAAGGCGATCGCGAACAGAGTGAACAGCCCGCCTTCTTCCGGCCCCAGGATCAGCCGGCGCGCGCCCATGTAGACCACCAGCAGGCCGGACAACAGGGACACCACGATGCCCACCAACGAGAACAGCTGCAGCGGTACAAGCGAGAAGCCGGTCATCAGGTCGAAGTTCAGCCGGATCAGGCTGTACAGCGAATACTTCGATTCGCCGGCGCGCCTCTCCTCGTGCCCCACCACGATCTCAGTCGGATTCTGCGCGAACTGGTAGGCCAGCGCCGGGATGAAGGTGTGCATCTCATTGCACTGGTTGATCGTGTCGACGATACGGCGGCTGTAGGCCCGCATCATGCAGCCCTGATCGGTCATCTTGATGTGGGTGATGCGTTCGCGCAGGCGGTTCATCGCACGGCTGGCGGCGTGACGCCACCAGCTGTCATGGCGCTGGCGACGGATCGAGCCGACGTAGTCGTGGCCGGCATCCATCTGCGCCAGCAGGGCACCGATGTCCTCGGGCGGGTTTTGCAGGTCGGCGTCGAGCGTGACCAACCGCTCGCCGTGGCTGTACTCGAAGCCAGCCAGAATGGCGCGGTGCTGGCCGAAGTTGCCATTGAACAGCACGACCCGGGTCACGTCCGGCCTTCGATGGAACTGTTCCGACAGCAAGCGGACCGACTGATCGCGACTGCCGTCGTTGACGAACACGACCTCGTAGTTCACGCCCAGCGCGTCGAGCGCGGGGTAGAGCCGGCTAAACAGAGCGGGCAGCACGGCCTCTTCGTTGTAGACGGGAATGACGACGGAAAGCGCGAGCGGAGCGGGCATGAAGGCAATCAGAGCAAAGCGGGTTTAACGATGCGGGCGACGGCTTCGCACACGCGCAGCACGTCCGCGTCGTGCATCGCCGGGAACAGCGGCAGGGTGACGGTGCGCCGGCCGATGTCTTCCGCGACCGGGAAGTCGCCTTCGGCAAAGCCGAGCCGGCGATAGAGGGTAAAGAGATGCATGGCCGGGTAATGCACGCCGACGCCGATGCCTTGGGCCCGCATCGCATCGATGAAATTGCCACGCGACAGCGCCATCCGCTGCAGCGGCAGCAACGGCTGGAACATGTGCCAGTTGCCGTTGTTGAAGTCTGCCAGCGGCAACTCGCAGCCGAGCGTACGGTCGAAATGCTCAAAATAAAGGCCGGCGAGTTCGCGGCGGCGGCCGTTGAAGCGCTCGAGCTGCTTAAGCTGGCCCAGGCCGATCGCGGCGGCGATATCGGTGAGATTGGACTTGCCGCCGAGCATGTCGACATCCATGGTCCCGTCGGCCGCGCGGGTGACGCCCTGCAGGCGCAGCTTTTCGCACAGGCGCGCTTCGTCCTCGTTGTTCAGCACGAGGCAACCGCCCTCGCCGCTGGTCATGTTCTTGTTGGCATGGAAGCTAAACGACACCAGGTCGCCCAGACTGCCGACGCGGCGGCCGTTCCAGCTGGCGCCGCAGGACTGGGCGGCATCCTCAATCACGCGCAGGCCGTGGCGGCGGGCGATCTCGTACAGGCGGTCGCGATCGACAGGCAGGCCGGCCAGATCGACAGGCAGCAGCGCGCGCGTACGCGGCGTGATCGCCATTTCCAGCTTGTTCAGGTCGATGTTGCGGCTCGACGGATCGACGTCGACGAATACCGGCGTCGCGCCGACGGCGAGAATCACGTTGGCGGTCGCCACCCAGCTCAAGGGCGTGGTGATGACTTCGTTGCCCGGCCCGATGCCGGCGATGCGCAGGGCGATTTCCAGCGCGGCGGTGGCGGAGCTCATCACTCTCACCGGGCGGCCGCCGACATAGTGCGACAGCGCGGCTTCCAGTTCGCGCGCTCTTGGCCCGGTGGTGAGCCAGCCGGAGCGCAGCACTTCGGTCACGGCGGCGATGGTTTCCTCATCCAGAAAGGGACGGGTAAAAGGCAGAAAATCCATGACAATTCAGAGGCTCACTGGCTGCGGGCGACGATGACGACGCCAATGATAATGATCGCAATTCCCAACAATCGCTGCGGGCCGACCGCCTCGCCGAACAGCCAGTATGCCAGCACCGCGTTGACAACGTAACCAATCGACAGCATCGGATAGGCGATACTGACTTCGACCCGCGACAAGGCCAGGATCCACACCACCACGCTGATGACATAGCACGACAGGCCGCCAATGATGGGAAGATTGGTGGCCAGCGCCCAGCCGATCGGCGTGATGTTGGCTGGGGAGAAATCGAAGTGACCAATCTGGCGTACGCCGGCCTTGAGCAGCAACTGGGCGGCGGCGTTGAGCAGCA
>DASXRN010000114.1:0-1700 GCA_036506595.1 Polaromonas sp.
GCCTGCGCATCAACGAATTCAGCTTGCAGGGTGCGGGCGACAAAGGCACGGGCGGCACGCTCACGGCGCAGGGCGAAGCCGGCTGGGTCGATGGCCGGCCACAGGTAACTCTGAACGCCAGGCTGGAACGGCTGCGCGCCAGCATACGCACCGACAGGCGGCTGACCGTTTCCGGCGAGGTGCAGGCCAGCCTGAAAGGTGAGCAGACCGAGCTCAATGGCAAGCTGGTGGTAGACCAGGCGCGCATCATGCTGCCCGAGGAAGGTACGCCCCAGCTGGGCGAGGATGTGGTGGTACGCACGGCCAGCGGCGCCGCTGCGGGCCAGCAGGCCCCGGCCGAAACCAGTGCCGCAAACCTTCCCGAAAAAGAAAGCCGACCCGTCAAACTGGCGGTGCAACTCGATCTGGGCCGTGACTTCCGGATTCAGGGCAAGGGCATTGACACGCGGGTTCGCGGCACCTTGGCCCTCACCGGCGAGTCACTGCGCGCGCCCCGGCTGGTCGGCACCATCAGTACCGACGGCGGGCAGTACCGCGCTTACGGACAGCGTCTGGATGTGGAGCAAGGCGTGCTGCGCTTCACCGGCCCCATCGACAACCCGGCGCTGGACATCCTGGCCATCCGACCCAACCTCACGCAGCGCGTGGGCGTGCAAATCACCGGCACGGCCTTGCTGCCGCGGGTGCGTCTTTATGCCCAGCCCGAGCTGCCTGATGCCGAAAAGCTGTCCTGGCTGGTAGTCGGCCGCGCGTCGGCATCCGGCGGCGCCGAAGCCGCACTGCTGCAGCAGGCGGCACTCGCATTGCTGGGCAGCAAGAGCGGTGGCATGTCGGGCGGGCTGGCCGCCTCGCTTGGGCTCGATGACCTGTCGTACCGCGGGGCATCGAGCAAGGCCGATGGCAGCACCACCCAAGGCGCCGTGACGCTGGGCAAGCGCTTTTCGCGCAATTTTTACGCGGCCTATGAGCGCAGCATTTCAGGGGCGCTGGGCACCCTGTATATCTTTTATGACCTGTCGCAACGCTTCACCGTGCGTGCGCAGACGGGCCAGCAGAGCGCGGTGGACCTGATCTTTACCGTACCGTATGACTGAGTACTATTTCAGGTGCCGCGGTAGCGCCCGGCCACAGAATACAATTCAGGGCTCCGCAAGGAAACGCCGCCATAGTTCAATGGATAGAACGAGTGCCTCCTAAGCGCTAGATACAGGTTCGATTCCTGTTGGTGGTACCAAGCGCTATTATTTTAATAGCTGCCTGCGCCCGATACATAAGGGCTACAGGCCTAAATGATCATAAAAAAGCAGTTTTGAGGTGTTTTGGCGCCCAGCGCAGCCAAATTCCGGCCCGATTCTTTCCTGTGGTTGAAGACGGGTGTTTTCTTGTCTTTCGCACCCTAAGCACCGCAAAAAGAATCCGCGCATGTTTGAACAGACCTTCAAAAATATCGACGACATCCTGCACAAGGATGCGGGCTGCACCAGCGAACTTGATTACACCGAGCAGTCCTCCTGGCTGCTGTTCCTCAAATACCTCGACGCGCTGGAAGCCGACAAGGCCACCGAAGCCGCGCTCGAAGGCAAAAAGTACAAAACCATCCTCGACGACGCCTACCGCTGGGAAAGCTGGGCCGCCCCCAAAACCGCTGACGGCAAGCTCGACCACAACAACGCCCTGAGCGGCGACGACCTGCTGCAGTT
>DASXRN010000115.1:0-9499 GCA_036506595.1 Polaromonas sp.
TTCTGGACGTATTCTTCCATGGGCTTGTCGTTCGGATTGTCCCAGGCAGCCTTGGTGCTGGCGCTCAATGCCAGGCCGACCTTGGTGTTCTTCGGAGGGATCGGCTGCAGGAACCATTTGGTCCACAGCTTGTTCATCTCGCCCGACTTGATCATGCCCTTGACCGTGTCATCGGCCAGGCGCTTGAACAAGGGATCGTCCTTGCGGATCATGATGGCAATGGGCTCCACGCTCAGCACTTCACCGACGAGCTTGAAATCGGACGGCTTTTTGGCCGTCGCGATATTGCCGGCCAGGATGGAGCCGTCCATCACGAAGGCATCGGCGCGGCCCGATTCGAGCAGCAGGAAGCTGTCGGAGTGGTCCTTGCCGAAAATTTCCTTGAACTCAACGCCAGCAGCGCGCTTGTTCTTGCGCAGCGTCTGCACCGACGTCGTTCCGGTGGTGGTGGCCACGGTCTTGCCGTTGAGCTGGGCCACGGACGTGATGCCGGAGCTGGCCTTCACGGCGATGCGGACTTCTTCCACGAACGTCGTGTCCACAAAGGCAACATCCTTCTGGCGCGCCAGGTTGTTGGTGGTGGAGCCGCACTCAATGTCAACCGTGCCGTTTTGCACGAGCGGAATGCGGTTTTGCGAGGTTACCGGCTGGTATTTCACTTCGAGCTTGCGGCCGGCAGCCTTCTCGAGATTGGCCAGAATGCTCTGGCAGATCTCCACATGGTAGCCGGTGTACTTGCCATCGCCCAGCGTATAGGACAGTGCGCCAGAGGAGTCACGCACACCCATGGTCACAACGCCCGAGGCCTTGACTTTGGCGAGCGTGTCGGCGCCTTGCGCAAATGCAGCGCCGCAGGCGAGCAGGGCGACGGACAAAGCGATTAGCTTGAGTTTCATGGAATCTCCTGTAATGAAATGAAACGGTTATTGAACTATTTTAGAGAGTTGGCCACTCGGCCCAGCCTAGGTTTACCCGGTCTCTTCAGAGCGGCACAGCCTGGACTGCCAGCAAGGCACGCGCCCGAAGACGAGCGGTCAAAGTGACAGGCATGGCCCGCAGTAAAAAATACGGTTTTGGAGCTTCCAAAATGGTGCACGCATAAAAACCCAGAACTATAGCGTTAATGTAAGCAGTCTTTATGCCAGTCTTCGCCGCGGCCTTTCAATCCATGCCTGTCAGCCGGATGCACCGCCGGTTGCACCTGCCTTGAACGTGACGCACTGTAAGTTTGCAGCCTTGAAAACACCAATGCTGTTTGCGCGCTCAACTATGCGTTTTATTTATAAGAGCCAAGGGTTACTACTTAGTGGTCGCCTGAACACCGCCCCGGCCTGACGCCTTGTCTTTGCCGCTGGTCGGGCTGGTTTGGGACTGCAAATAGGTCCACAGCGCCTGCGCATGGGTTTTGGCCGTTTCCGGAGAGCTCGGCCGCTCGCGGTAAACGCGCACATCCATGGTCATCTCCAGATCAGGGCCGGCACTGACCAGCTTTTTGGCCCTGAGCTCTTTCTTGACGGCGCTCAGCGGCAAAAAGGCAATGCCGTGCCCTTCCAGCGCCATGGCTTTCAGGCCCTCGGCCATGTCGGTTTCATAGACCCGGTCCAGGTGGATGGCGGTACTGGACTGCTTGAGGATCAGGTCCACCACCCGGCCCAGGTAAGCCCCGGGTGCGTAGCCCAGGTAGGGCAGCGGTTGCCCGGCACGGCCGGGCAGGCGAAACTCCGGCTCGCCGGCGGCATTGGCCCTGACGAAAGGCGCCAGCACTTCCTGGCCCAGCGTCACCATTTCATAGCGGTCGGGGTCCAGCTGAAAGGGCTGGGAGTCATGGTGGTAGGCAATCAGCAGGTCGCAACTGCCTTCCACCAGACGCAGCACCGCGTCGTGCACATTGAGGGCGATCAAACGGCTTTTGATGGGGCCGAATTTCTCGCGCAGGCTGCTGACCCAGGCCGGGAAAAACGTGAAGGCCAGCGTGTGCGGCACGGCAAACTCGATGACATCCTGGCCGGCCGAGTTGTGGCCGCGCAGCATGGCCCGTGTCGACTGCAGGCCTTGCAGCATTTCCAGCGACTGGCTGTACAGCGTCTGGCCGGCCGGTGTCAGGCGCGTCGGGTAGGAACTGCGGTCCACCAGATCGGTGCCGGCCCAGGCTTCCAGGGCCTGGATGCGCCGCGAAAACGCCGGCTGGGTCACATGCCGCAATTGAGCAGAACGGCTGAAACTGCGGGTTTCAGCAAGACTGACGAAATCTTCCAGCCATTTGGTTTCCATGGGAGGGATTATGCGAGTTTGGCGGGTGCTCCGGCCTACGGGGATTCCCATGGCTGCACGACCCGGGCGGCCTGGCCTCCTGCCGATCGGACCATCCTTCGCTATCAATTCAATAGCTACCAGCGACGGTGGGTATTGGGCAGAACCACGACTCGACTCTTAATCCTCGGCAGAACTCTGCTGCAGTGCCCACATGCGCGCATAAGCGCCTTGCATTTCCAGCAGCTGCGCGTGCGTGCCGCGCTCCACAATCCGCCCGCCATCCATCACCAGAATTTCGTGCGCGTCCACCACCGTCGAGAGTCGGTGGGCGATGACCAGCGTGGTCTTGTTCTGCGCGGCGGTGCGCAGCTCGCCCTGGATGGCGCGCTCGTTGGCCGAGTCCAGCGCCGAGGTGGCTTCGTCAAAAATCACCACCGGCGGGTTTTTCAGCAGGGTGCGGGCAATCGCCACGCGCTGCTTTTCACCACCCGAGAGTTTCAGGCCGCGCTCGCCCACCATGGTCTGGTAGCCCAGCGGCGTCGAGGCAATGAAGCCGTGGATGCGCGCCGCGCGGGCGGCTTCTTCGACCTCGGCGTGGCTGGCGCCAGGCTTGCCATAAGCAATGTTGTATTCCACCGTGTCATTGAACAGCACCGTGTCTTGCGGCACGATGCCTATGGCCTGGCGCACGCTGGCCTGGGTGACATGCTTGATGTCCTGCCCGCCAATGGTGACGCGGCCTTGCTGCACATCATAAAAACGGAACAGCAGGCGTGCCAGCGTGGACTTGCCAGCGCCCGAGGAGCCCACCACCGCCACGGTTTTACCGGGCGGAATTTCAAAGCTGACGTTGTGCAGGATGGGCCGCGCGGGATCATAGGCAAAGCTGACGTTTTCAAAACGCACCGCCGGCGTGCCGTCAATCCGGATCGGCTGGGCCGAGGGCTCGTCGGCGATTTCGCGCTCTTTTTCCATCAGCGTGAACATCTTGTCCAGATCGGTCAGGCTCTGCTTGATTTCGCGGTAAATCACACCCAGAAAGCCCAGCGGAATGTAGAGCTGGATCATGAAGGCGTTGACCATCACCAGGTCACCCAGCGTCATGCGGCCATCGACCACGCCTTGCGTGGCGCGCCACAGCATGGCGACCAGGCCAAAGGCAATGATCAGCTGCTGCCCGGTGTTGAGCAGGGAGAGGGTGTTCTGGCTCTTGATGGCGGCCTTGCGGTAGCGCTTGAGGTTTTCGTCGTAGCGTTGGGCTTCAAACTCTTCGTTGTTGAAGTACTTGACGGTTTCGTAATTGAGCAGCGAGTCGATGGCGCGGCTGTGGGCCGACGAGTCCAGCTCGTTCATGGCCTTGCGGAACTGCGTGCGCCATTCGGTCACCGTGACCGTGAAGAAGATGTAAAACACCAGCGCGGCACCGGTGATACCGGCAAACCAGACATCAAACTTCACCGCCAGCAGGCTCAGCACCAGCGTCACCTCGATCAGGGTCGGGATGATGCTGTACAGCGAGTACGAAATCAGCGAATGCACGCCACGCGTGCCGCGCTCGATGTCGCGCGTCATGCCGCCGGTTTGCCGCTCCAGATGAAAGCGCAGGCTGAGCGCGTGCAAGTGCCGGAACACCTCCAGCGAGATGCGGCGCGCCGCGCCCTCGGTAGCCTTGGCAAACACCAGCTCGCGCAGCTCGGTGAACAGCGTGGTGGACAGCCGCAGCAGGCCATAGGCCAGCAGCAGGGCCACCGGCACCACCAGCACGGCTTGCACATCGCCGGTCTTGAGGTTCATGGTGTCCACCAGGTTTTTCAGCAGCAGCGGCACGCCCACGTTGGCCAGCTTGGCGCCCACCATAAAGCTCAGTGCCGCCACGACGCGCCATTTGTAGTCCCACAAATAGGGGAAAAGCCGCCTCAAGGTGTCCCCGTCCGAACGTGCGGGCGCGGGGCCGGCAGGAGCGCCCGCCGCAGCGGCGGGCACAGGAAAGGCGGAATCAGCGGTGGAGGCTCGGGAGCGCATGGGGGACAATCATTCAAGTTGTTTAAATTTTCTTATCAAGATTGTGCCTATGTCTTCCGAAACCAGCGCCCATAAGGGTATCCAGAGCCATGCCGCCGCAAGCGCGGCAGAGTCCTCCCTCAATGTCCAGCTGCCCGACGACAAGGAACTGGTGCTCAAGGTGATCCCCATGCCGGCCGACTGCAATGCCAACGGCGACATCTTTGGCGGCTGGGTCATGGCCCAGGTGGACCTGGCCGGCTCGGTCGTGCCGGCCCGCCATGTCGACGGCCGCCTGGCGACCGTGGCGGTCAACCAGTTCGTCTTCAAGCAGCCGGTCCGGGTGGGCGACATCCTGTCGTTTTTTGCCTGCGTCACGCGCATAGGCACGACCTCGATCACGGTCCAGGTCGAGGTCTATGCCGAGCGTTTTCGCAGCCAGGGGCGTTACATCAAGGTCACCGAAGCCAGCCTGACCTATGTGGCGATTGATGATTTTGGCAAGCCGCGCAA
Organism: Polaromonas sp.; assembly: GCA_036506595.1. GTDB lineage: Bacteria > Pseudomonadota > Gammaproteobacteria > Burkholderiales > Burkholderiaceae_C > Polaromonas. Next base: position 4,768 of record DASXRN010000115.1, read on the forward strand.
GATTGCCGGAAACTGATTGCCGGTCTTTTTGCTATTTATTTGATAGCTGTTTGCGCCCGTTAGATATGGGCTAGAGTCCTATTTCGCTCACAAACACAGCTCAAGCCGGCCCCCACCAGCCGACCCGGGGCTGGGCGCTGGCTTCGGCCAGTTCGGCGGGGCTGACCTCAATTTCCATGCGCAGCAAGGCCGCCGCCATGGCTTTGCCCAGGTTGTCCATGCGCAGGTTGCGCGCCCCACCGCCCTGCAGCGCGTCATGCAGCACCAGCTTGAGCGCCAGGATGTTGGGCAAGGGCCAGCATTCCACACGGCCCGGCAGCCAGGGGGCAAAGTGCGCCTGGACGCGCTCCGCCGTGACTTCCCGTTCAATCAGCCGGTAGCCGGCCTCGTTCCAGGCAAACAGGCCAAAGTCCACCCAGTCGGCCTTGTCGCCGCTGCGGGCATGGGCGAGTTTCACAAGCTGTATCTTCATGACTGAACCCATGTCGGAATGATGTCCACGCGCACCTGCGCCTCCACCGTCTGCCGGTCTATCAGCGCGGGCCAGATGCCCAGCAGCTCGGTGCTGTTGTTCAGGCCGTGAAAGCCGCAGGTGTAGGCCGGGCCGCTCAGCGCCATCCACGGAAACAACCGGCCAAAGTTGTCGGCCACGGCCTTGTCTGGCGTTCGAATCACCATGCGCACCCAGACTTCGTTGAGTTCCGCCAGGGCTTCAGGCGAAGGCAGGGTCGCCAGCGGGCCATGCGCTGAATTGAGCCCCGGGAATTCGACGAACAAGGCCTCATGGGGCAGGCGCTTGTCGGCCAGCTGGGTTTTCACCATCTCGACCGCAGCCAGCGCCTTGTCATAGGCATCGGGCCAGCTAAAGCCCCAGGTGACCTCGGCTTTGAAGCCATCACGAAAGCCGCCCACCAGCTTGAGCTGCGCAGGCCGCGGCTGGCCACGCGCACCGCTCATGCGCACCCTGTCATGGCCCAGGTCGTCGAGCCGCACCTGGGACAAATCCAGCACCACATCGGGCGAGAGATAACGGTGCGGGTCATGCACCTCATACAGCAGCTGCTGGCGCACCGTGTCAAAGTTGATGCGGCCACCCGTACCCGGCGCTTTGGTGATCAACGCCGTGCCGTCTTCACTGACCTCGGCCATCGGGTAACCAATATGCGCCAGGTCGGGAATGGCTTTCCAGGCCTGCTGGCTGCCGAAGTTGCCGCCACTGCCCTGGCCCGAACACTCCAGCAAATGCCCGACGGCCAGGCCCTGCGCGAGCCGGTCAAGTTCTGGCTGCGTCTGCGCGTCTTCAAGTTTCCAGTTGAACTCATGCACCAGCGGCGCCAGGAACAGCGCCGCGTCGGCCACCCGCCCGGTGATCACGATGTCGGCCCCCTGCTGCAACGCCGAGACGATGGGCCTGGCGCCTAAATAGGCATTGGCAAACACCATGCGCCCCTGCACGGTGTCGAAAAGCCGGCCATTGAACAGATGCGGCGGCGCCAGGGCCGCCAGTTGCGTCAGGACCTCATCGCCGGTCACCACCGCGATGCGGGCCTTCCAGCCTTTGGCCGCAAAGGCCGCACGCAAGGCGGCCGCGCCACCTGCCGGATTAAGCCCGCCTGCGTTGCAGATGAATTTCACGCCACGCGCCTGCATCAGCGGCCACAGCTTCATCAGCATGGGCAGTACATCGCGCGCATAGCCCAGCGAGGCATCGCGCTGCCGGTCCTTTTGCAAAATGGCCAGTGTCAGCTCCGCCAGATGGTCGCTGGCGATGTATTGCACGTCGCCGCGCACTATGCTGGCGGCGACGGGCTCCCACGCGTCGCCGTAAAACCCGAGGCCGGCGCCGATTCGAACTTTTTCTGGCATGCCTTGATTACGCTTGATCGCGAAGGTGACTCGTATTCGGAACAACCCCTAGCGACAGACCCATGGGGGACAGCTATAACCAAGGCTCATTACCAGGGAGGCCGCAACGTGCAATTTTTGCAGCTGCTCATCAGCGGCATTGCCCAAGGCTGTATTTACGGACTGATCGCGCTGGGCTTTGTCTTGATTTACAAGGCCACCGAAACCGTCAGCTTTGCCCAGGGCGAGCTGATGATGCTGGGCGCGTTTGTGGGCCTGGCCTGCATGAGCTTGCTGGGTTTCCCCTTCTGGCTGGCGGTGCTCAGCGCGATTGCCGGCATGGCGCTTTTCGGCATGCTGCTGGAGCGGCTGGTGATACGCCCCATCCTCGGGCAACCCGCGTTTTCCATCGTCATGCTGACGATTGGTGTGGGCTACACCGCGCGCGGCCTGATCACCATGATTCCCGGCATTGGCACCGAAACCTATGTGCTGCCCGTGCCCTACAAAGACCAGATCTGGAGCGTCGGCGCGCTGGTGATCAACGTCGAGCAAGTCGCCATCATTGGCAGCACGGCGGTGTTGTGCCTCATGCTGTTTGCGCTTTTCAAATACAGCAAGCTGGGCATCGCCATGCAGGCCTCGTCGCAAAACCAGCTGGCCGCCTACTACATGGGCATTCCGGTCAAGCGGCTCAACGGACTGGTCTGGGGCTTGGCCGCAGCCGTGGCGGCGATTGCCGGCTTGCTGCTGGCACCGATCACCTTTGTTCACGCCAACATGGGCTTCATCGGTCTGAAAGCCTTTCCGGCCGCGGTGGTGGGCGGCTTTAGCAGCCTGCCCGGCGCGATTGTCGGCGGCCTGGTGATTGGCCTGGTGGAATCGCTCTCGGGGTTCTACCTGCCCGATGGCTTCAAGGACGTTGCGGCCTATATCGTGGTGCTGATCATGCTGATGGTCAAGCCCAATGGTCTCTTCGGCGAAAAGCTGCGCAAAAAAGTCTGATTGATAAAAACCTATGCGCTTCATTTTCAAAACCGATTACGCGCAAGACATCAAGCTTGCCAAACACCCCGGCCATGTGTTCTGGTACGGTGCGCTGCTGTTGCTGCTGCTGGCCGCGCCCTGGCTGTTTGCCGAGTACTGGCTGGCGCAGCTGACCTTTGTGCTGATCTACGCCATTGCCGGGCTGGGCCTGATGCTGCTGGCGGGCTTCACGGGTTTGTTCTCGCTGGGCCATGCGGCCTTTCTGGGGGTGGGTGCCTACACCCAGGCGGTGCTGACCAACGCGGGCCTGCCCTTTCCCGTGGCGCTGGCCTGTGCAGCGGGGCTGTCGGCCGCCGTGGGCGTGGTCGTCGGCTTGCCGGCGCTGCGCGTGAAGGGCATTTACCTGGGCATGGCCACCCTGGCGTTTGGCTTTATTGTCGAAGAGGTGTTTGCACGCTGGGAAAGCGTCACCGGTGGCAATGCCGGCATCCACATCAAGTCCCCGGACCTGTTCGGCTTCAAGCTGGCCAGTGGCGGGGCCTTTTATTTTCTCTGCCTGCTGATCACCGTGGTGGCCACGCTGGGCATTCTCAACCTGCTGCGTTCCCCCACCGGCCGGGCCTTTGTGGCCATTCGGGACTCAGAGATTTCCGCCCAGAGCATGGGCATTCACCTGGCGCGTTACAAGACCCTGTCGTTTGCCCTCTCGGCCGCGCTGGCAGGCATTGCCGGCGCCCTGTATGCGCACAAGCTGCAGTTCATCTCGCCCGACCAGTTCAACATCCTGCAATCGATTGACCTGCTGCTGATGATCGTGATTGGTGGCGTGGGCTCGGTGCACGGCGCTTTTCTGGGGGCTATTTTCCTGATCTCCATGCCGCAGGTGATCGCCCTGACCAAAGACTACCTGCCGGCCGCCATAGGCCAGGCGCCCGGCCTGCAGGCGGCGGTCTATGGCATTGTGCTGATTGCCTTCGTCCTGTTTGAGCCGCTCGGCCTCTATGGCCGCTGGCTGAAGATTCGCACCTACCTGCAGCTCTTTCCGTTTTACCGCAAGGGCATGTTCAAGCGGCAAAAGTCCTTCCAGAAATCGGACCGATTGAAATGACCCAGCTAACCACCGTTCGGGCTGAGCCTGTCGAAGCCCCTTACCCAAGTCCCGCGAACCCTTCGACGAGCTCAGGGCGAACGGGGAAGATTCTCCTGTCCGCCAAAAACCTCAGCGTGCGCTTCGGCGGCGTGCTGGCCGTCAACAAGGTCAGCTTTGACGTCAAGCAAGGCGAGGTCTTCACGCTGATCGGGCCCAATGGCGCGGGCAAGACCACCGTGTTCAACCTGATCAGCCGCATCTACACACCCACCACCGGCGAAATTGAATACCGGGGTGAAAAGCTCACGGCCCAACCGCCCCACAAGATTGCGTCGCTGGGCATTGCGCGCACCTTCCAGAACATCGAGCTGTTCGAGCACGCCTCGGTACTGCACAACTTGCTGATAGGCCGCCACACACATCGGCAAACCGGTTTGCTGCATGACCTGTTTTTTACCCGCAAAACGCGGGACGCAGAATTACTGGCGCGCGAAAAAGCTGAACAGGTCATCGACTTTCTCGATCTGCAGCACCACCGCGACTCCATGGTGGCGGGCCTGCCCTATGGCGTGCGCAAAGTCGTTGAGCTGGCCCGCGCCCTGTGCACCGAACCCAAACTGCTGCTGCTCGACGAGCCATCCTCCGGGCTCAACGTGGAGGAAACCGGCGACATGGCCTTCTGGATTCAGGACATCCAGCACGAGCTGGGCATTACCGTGCTGATGGTGGAGCACGACATGTCGCTGGTCTCCAAGGTGTCCGACCGCGTGCTCGCCATGAACCAGGGCGAAGTGCTGGCCATGGGCACGC
>DASXRN010000116.1:0-6204 GCA_036506595.1 Polaromonas sp.
GCCACGGCGCGCGCCATCACGTCCTGCAGGCTGGCGCGCAGGGCGTCGTCCAGCGGGGTTTCTTCAAGAAGTTGGCCCAGGTGGACCATCAGCGCGTCGAGAGACTGTTCGCGCCGGATCGCGCGGATCACGTCCAGCGCCACGATGTTGCTCGTGCCTTCCCAGATCGAGCCCAGGTGCGCGTCGCGCACTAGGCGCGGATCGCTCCATTCCTCGATGTAACCGCAGCCGCCACGCACTTCCATGGCGTCGCCGGTGACCTTGCGCGCATCGCGGCAGGCGCGGAACTTGATCAGCGGCGTGAGGATGCGTGCCAGGCGCAAGGCCTCGGCATCACCCGCGTCGGCGCGGCGCAGCGCCTCGGCGGTCTGGAACACCATGGTGCGCGCCTGCTCGCTGGGCAGCAGCAGCTTCATCAGCTGGCGGCGCATCAGCGGCAGCTCGATCAGCTTCTTGCCGAAGGCCTGGCGATTGCGTGCGATGAAGAAAGCTTCGCTGACCGCACGGCGCATCAGGCCGGCGGCGCGCACGCCGTTGGACAGGCGCGAGTTGTTGACCATGTCGGCCATCTGCACAAAGCCGCGGCCTTGCTCGCCGACGAGCCAGGCGCGCGCGCCTTCGAGGCAGATTTCGCCGCTGGCCATGGAGCGGGTGCCGAGTTTGTCCTTGAGGCGGATGATGCGGTAGTGGTTGTGCGTGCCGTCGTCCAATTCACGCGGCAGCAGGAACAGCGACACACCCTTGAGGCCGGGCTGGCCGCCCTTGCCGTCATCCACGCGCGCCAGCACCATGGCCAGCGCGGCATCGGGGTTGGAACAGAACCATTTGTCGCCCGTCAGCAGCCAGGCGCCGGGATGGTCGGGGTCTGGCCTTGCCGTGGTTTCGGTCGCTGCGATATCGGAGCCCGCGCCCTGCTCGGTCATGAACATCGCGCCTTGCGAGAGCTCATCCATGTCCAGGCTGGTGAGCGAGGGCAGGTAGCGTTGCACCAGCTCGGAGGCACCGAATTTCTTGAGCGTGCGCGTCAGCGAGTCGGTCATCGAGACCGGGCAGCACAGCCCGAACTCGGCCTGCACGAAGAGGTAGGTCAACGCGTATTTGGCCATGGCCGGCATCTGGCCCTGCCAGCCCAGCACGTCGCTGCGGTGCGAGATCGCCGCCAGCGCGTATTCGCTGAAGGCGAGGCGCTCCATCTCGACATAGGCCGGGTGCTTGATGACCTTCTGCTCGTCGCGCCCGCTGCGCGAGCGGACCTGCAGCTCGGGCGGGTTCTTGTCGGCGGTGTTCGCCAGCGCGTCGAGCGTGCCGCCCGCCAGCGCGCCCAGCCGTTCGAGATGCGGCGTGAGGTGCGTCACCAGTTCGGGCGGCAGGTAGACCTGCAACAGCGCGCGCAGGCCGGGGTCGGTGGTGTACAGGTTGGCGCCGTGCTGGTCGGGCACCGGGTGGCTGGATGTTTCTGTCTGGGGCATGGACATGGTTGGCTGGTCTCCTCGCTGCATTGTTCGCGCCGGGACAATATTTGTCTAATATTGAATATGACTTGATCGATATAATTTTTTAATCATGGAATTTCGCCATCTACGCTACTTTCTGGTGTTGGCCGAAGAGCTGCACTTCGGCCGGGCGGCGCGCCGCCTGTCGATCTCGCAGCCGCCGCTGAGCCTGAACATCCAGCAACTCGAGGCCTCGGTGGGTGCCAAGCTCTTCATCCGCAGCAGCAGGGAGGTGCGCCTGACCGCAGCCGGCCAGGCCTTTGTGCCCAAGGCGCGCGCGCTGCTGGAGCAGGCCCAGGAAGCCGGACGCCATGCGCGCGATGCTGAGCAGGGGCTGGTGGGCCGACTGCACATCGGCTTTGTCGGTGCGATGCTGTACCGGGGCTTGCCGCAAATGCTGCGCCAGTTTCAGGCGCAGCATCCCTTGCTGCGTGTGCTGCTGAGGGAGCTCAATTCGCAAGACCAGCTCATTGAACTCTCGCATGAGCGCCTGGACCTGGGCTTCGTCCACACCACCCGCGTGCCGCCTGATTTGTCGCGCATCCTGGTGGCGCGCCAGCCCTTTGTGTGCTGCCTGCCCACAACGCACCCGCTGGCGAAAAAACGCAAGCTCGCCTTGCGCCAGTTGCAAGGCGAGCCGTTTGCGATGGTTGCCCGTGCCGTCTCTCCCGACTACCACGAGGCTATTCTGTCCCTCTGCACCGAGGCCGGTTTTCATCCCGAAATCCGCTACGAGCTGCGGCACTGGCTCAGCGTGGTGTCGCTGGTGTCGCAAGGCCTGGGCGTGGCGCTGGTGCCGCAGGCGCTGCGCCAGTCCGGCCTGGCCGGCACCGCCTTTGTTCCGCTGGACCGCGAAACCACGCCCTATGACACCTATTGCCTGTGGAAGACGGCGCGCGACAATGCGGCATTGAGCTCATTCCTGGACGCGGTGCGCGCCGCTGCGGTGTAAGGTCTGACCTGAACCGACGACTACTGGGTTGAATACTTTTGGAGAAAACCATGGAAAACCTGCAAACCATCACCCTGGGCGGCGGCTGCTTTTGGTGCCTGGAGGCCGTGTATGTCAAGGTGCGCGGCGTCACCGATGTCGAATCCGGCTACAGCAACGGCCAAGCCAGCCGGCCAAGTTATGAGGACGTGTGTACCGGGCGCACCGGCTCTAATGAAGTCGTGAAACTGACTTATGACCCGGCCGACATCACGCTGGCCGAGATCCTCGAAATCTTCTTCGTGATCCATGACCCGACCACGCTCAACCGCCAGGGCAATGACGCAGGCACGCAGTACCGCAGTGGCATCTATTACTCCACGCCTGAGCAAAAGCAGGTGGCCGACGACATGATTCGCCAGATGAGCCAGGACAAGCTGTTTGGCAAACCGATCGTCACGGAGGTTTTGCCGCAGACCAATTACTGGCCGGCCGAGGACTACCACCAGGACTTCTTCGAGAAAAACCCCTACCAGGGCTATTGCATGGCCGTGGCCGCGCCCAAGGTCGAGAAGTTTCGCAAAACCTTTGCCTCGCGGGTCAAAGACTGAATCTGTATGAGCCGGTGCAGGCGCAGAATTTGCTATTAAATTGATAGCTTATTGCGCCCATTTTTACTGGGCTACAGCCTTGTTTGATGCATGAATTCGCGGTTTTCGCCAAGCCCGCCGGTCAACCGCGCTGCTGCGCAAAGTAAAACCACTCTTGCCCCGTTTCGGCGCCGGGGTTGGGAAACACCACAAAGCCGTCCGCCGGCGCTTTGACGGCTTCGCCGCTGTGGCGCAGGCCAATCACCTCGCCGGCTTTCACCGCGTCAAAGCTGCGCCATTCGCGGCTGAACCGGTCGCCACCGTGTTCGCGGTCGGTCACGTCGACCAGGCGCAGGATTTCGCGGTCTTTCGATGCGGCAACCAGCGGCAAGGAAGCCAGGCCCAGCAGCGCCAGCGTTTGCAAAATGGCGTGCCGGGCCACCTGCACCGCTTCGGGGTCGTCGTGCTGGCCACACTCCAGCGTGACCCCATAGCCGCCGCGTGAACGCATGTATTCGGTGGTGCCTACGCCGTAGTTGGTATCGGTCACCAGCGCCTGCGCACGACTGCTTCCCTCTGCGTGTGGGGCGGCTGCGCGGCGTTGCACGCCCCGCGCGTAGGCGTCCAGCCAGCCTTCCACAATGCGGTGCGGCCCGGTGTGCAGGGCCAGCTGCATTTCTTCCGCCGCCCTTGAAAAAGGCTCAAGCTCGCCCTGGTTGTTCTGCGGGCCGATCATCACAAAAGGCGCGCCGCCCGTGTGAAACGAATGCAGGTCCAGCAGCGCATCGTGTGTGTCGAGCAGCGGGCACAGCACGTTGGCAATGCGGTCCTCAAAATCCTGCGGAATCGCGCTGGGCGCCATGTTGCGGTTGAGGTTGCGGTCACCGATGCGCTGCCTCCGCTGATAGGCCAGCGGGTTGGTGACGGGCACCAGCGTCAGCGTACCGCGGGCTATGGCTAACGCGCCGCTGTCGAGCTCTTCAATCAGCTGCGTGATGGCGCGCGTGCCGCACACTTCGTTGCCATGTACCGCGCCCAGCACCAAGAGGCGCGGGCCGGGCGCCAGGCCGTGGTAGGTATGGGTGCGCAGGTGGTTGGGGCGTTGTCGGGGCGCATGCAATGCGCCGCCCTTGATCGTGTCATTCATGGAGTTGTTTATACAGCGGTTCGCGTGGTGATAATGGTCATGATTTCCCCTTCCCAGTCAGTTGATGAGACATTCGCACTTCCCAGCGTGGCACTTGGTTGCCGGTCGCCGCAATACGCGGCTAGCTCGGGACGGGGAAGCCCGTTTCATTCGTTAGGCGCTTGGGCTTGCGCATGTTCTCTACCCACACGGCTTTGACTTTCTTGCGCTGAATCTGGCGGATGAACTGGGCGCGACGCTGAGTCGTGAAAATACTGCAACCGAATTGCGGTATGGTTTAATGCAACTCGGCTGCGTTACGGCGCAAAGCCGGTAAAACATTTAGTCACCCAAAAACATGGCCTCCGTTCTCCCCAAAAGCAGCCTCATCGCAGACCCCATCGACGCCCTGCTCACCGCGCACGGCTTGCGCCGCACGACTGCGGCGCGGCTGGTGCTGGGCTGGTTGCTGGCCCACCCCGACATCAGCTACACCCACGCGCAGTTGCAGGCGGCGCTGGCCAGCGACGGCGACCCGGCCCACGGCGTGACCCTCGACCGCGTGACGCTATACCGGCTGATTGACCGGCTCACGCAGGTGGGCCTGCTGCTGTGCCGGGTGGACGCCAACCGGGTGCGCCGCTACCAGGCCATGCCCAGCAGCGTGCACGCCATCCCGCACTTTGAATGCCAGACTTGTCACCGCGACAGCCCTTTGCTGGGCGCGTTGCGGGCCAGTGCCCATGACATTGAGCGTGCCGCGCAAACCGCGCTGGAAGCCCTCAAGGCCCTGGGCTACCAGGGCATGAGCATGGACTTTGCCGTGCGTGGGGTGTGTGCCGACTGCGCTACGGGCGCGCCGGCATGATCCGCACCCGGCAGCTGGCCTACCGTTACACCGGAGGTCCTGCGCTTGGTTTTGACGATGTGGACGTGCCGCAGGGCGGTGTGCTCGTGCTGCGTGGTGCGTCGGGTTCGGGCAAGTCCACCTGGCTGGCACTGGCGGCCGGTTTGCTGGCCGCCACAGAAGGCGAGGTGACGGTGGCCGACCAGCCGCTTGGCGCGTTGAAAAACGCGGCCAGCGATGCATGGCGGGCGCAAACCATCGGCTTCTTGCCGCAGAGGCTTCATTTGAGCGCGGCACTCAGCGTGCATGACAACCTGGCGATGGCGCAGTGGGCTGCCGGCCAGGCACCCGATGAAGGCCGCATTGCCGAAGCCTTGACGGCGCTCGACGTGCAAACGCTGGCCAGCCGCAAACCGGCGCAGCTTTCGGGCGGGCAGGCGCAGCGCGTGGCGCTGGCGCGGGCCGTGCTGCTCAAGCCGCGCGTGATCCTGGCGGACGAACCGACCGCCAGCTTGGACGATGAGGCGGCGGCGGCCTCGCTGGCCTTGCTGCGGGCCACGGCGCAGCAGCAGGGCGCGACGCTGGTGATTGCCACGCACGACGCCCGTGTGAGTGCCTTGTTCGAGGATGAAAAAGGCCTGCAGTCCTTGCAAATAGGGCGCAAGCAGCTATGAAAACAATAGCTATTTCCTGGCGCTACCTGTGGTCCAGGCCACTGGCGGCGGCACTCAACCTGCTGCTCTTGAGCCTGGGGCTGGCCTCCATCACCTTTTTGCTGTTGGTCAGCCACCAGATCAGCCGGGCCTTTGAACGCGACCTGGCCGGCATCGATGTGGTGGTCGGCGCCAAGGGCAGTCCGATGCAGCTGATTCTCTCGGGTGTGTTCCACCTCGATGTGCCGACCGGCAATGTGCCGCTGGCTGCCGTCAAGGCGCTGGAAAGCCATCCGCAGGTGGCCAGGATCATTCCCATCAGTCTGGGCGACAGTTTCCGCGGCTTTCGCATCGTCGGCACCACGCCCGGCTACATCGCGCATTACGACGCGCAGCTGGCGCAAGGCGCGCTGTGGCGCCAGCCCATGCAGGCCGTGATAGGCGCACAGGTGGCAAAACAAACCGGCTTGAAGCTGGGCGACAGCTTTGCCGGCACGCACGGGCTGGGCGGCGGCGGTGATGTGCACGCCCAGACGCCATACACCGTGGTCGGCGTGCTGGCGG
>DASXRN010000117.1:0-2514 GCA_036506595.1 Polaromonas sp.
GTGGCTGGGCACGGTTGCACTCGACAGTGCGGCCCTGGATGTGGCGCAGATCATGGGCGGGCGACACGCCGGTTTTTATGATCGCGTCTTCGGCAGCGACGCGGCATTCTGGTCGGCCGCCTCGCCCTACCACCAGCTCTCTGCCGGCGCCATGCCGGTGCTGGCGGTGTGTTCCAGCAAGCGCAGCGATTCGTGCCCGCAGGCGAGCCGTTTTGTGGCCCGGGCTGCCGCGCTGGGGCTTAGGGCCGAGGCTCTGCCGCGCCCGCTTTCCCACGGCGAGATCAATCAGCAACTGGGCGCGGAAGAAAGCTACACCGCGGCCGTCGAGTCGTTCATAGGCTCACTCGACCCCACGCTCATGCAGGTGCTCATGGGGCGTTGAGCCGGTTCAAAAGTGCCGGGCAACTGAATGCCTTCGCTCACGGTATTGATGGCAGTCCGGTCGCGGAATGTGGTTCCCTTGGCGCCCAGCGCAGCGGCTTTGAGCACCCCCCGGCCCGAGCGAATGCCGCCGTCCATGTGAACCTCGATCTTGCTGCCCATGGCAGGCGATAGGCCCTTCTGCGCGGTGATCCCGTCGCTCAATGAACAAAAGGCCTTGCCTGGTGTATTTGTCCATCGTCAGGGCGTTGAGCAACAGCCTGTCCAGCCCCGCCGTCTGGAAGCCTGGGCGACGCAACCATTCCCGGATGAGCCTTCGTTCGCATCAATTTATTAGGGTTTTTACTAATGTTGAACCCGAAAAACAGGCCTAAGCTTCGTTTGTCGTTTCATACATTAATCATTGTTTCACCTATAAAACGTTATAGGACCACTTCTAGCGGGTTTTCTCATGATTGAAGTTACGTGCATCAAAGATCGTCCTCGTATTTCAGGACATCACGCTTTCGCAAAAATCTGTGCGAAGGGCGCATGATGGTCGCCACTAGCCAGGCAGGTCTGGTGGCCGGTCGCCGCATCCTTGTCACAGGTGCCGCCCGCGGTCTGGGTTTCTCCTTCGCCCGCACGCTGTGCGAGAGCGGTGCCAGGGTAGTGCTGGCAGACCTGCGCGAAGAGTTGCTGCAGCAGTCCGTTTCGACCTTGCGCGACCAGGGCTTTGACGTCAGCGGCATCGCGGTAGACGTCGAAGATCCTGCATCAATCCAGCGCTGCGCCGAACAGGCGGTGGTCAAGCTCGGAGGCCTGGACGGTCTCGTCAACAACGCCGCCGTGACCGACTCCGGTGGCCGTGGCATGGACGACATCGAGATTGCCAAGTGGGACCAGGTCATGAACGTCAACGTGCGCGGCACCTGGCTCATGACGCGGGCCTGCCGCCCCGCGCTGCGCGCCAGCGGACGCGGTGCCATCGTCAACCTCGCCTCCGACACCGCCATGTGGGGTGCCCCTAACCTGCTGGCCTATGTGGCCAGCAAGGGCGCCGTGATTGCCATGACGCACTCGCTGGCACGCGAGCTGGGTCCCGACAACATCACCGTCAATGCCATCGCCCCCGGCCTGGTGCTGGTGGAGGCTACGCAGTACGTGCCCGAGTCGCGGCACCGTCAATACATCGACCAGCGCGCCCTGCAGCGCGAGCAGATGCCCGAGGACGTGTCGGGGGCCGTGCTGTATGCGCTGTCCGATTTGGCCCGGTTTGTCACTGGTCAGGTTCTTGCCGTCAACGGCGGCTTCGTCATGCGCTAAACGAAATTTCAAAGGAGTAAACAATGAGCGATCTGTCTGAACAGCAGCAACTTCCCAAGAGCTGGGATCAACCCGAGGGCGCCAGCTTCGCCTCCTGGATGGAAAGCCGCGTTGCGCGTTTTTCCACCCGCAAGTACGACTTCGACGCGCTGAAGTTCCAGGCGGATTTTGACCCCAAATACCGCCGCGGCCAGATGCGCTACATCGGCACGGGCGGCACCGGCGTTGCGGCTGACAGCAGCACCATACCGGCGGAAAACTTCACCTTCTCCACCATGGTGATCCCGGCCGGCCACGAGGGCCCGTCACATCTGCACACCGATGTCGAAGAGGTGTTCTTCCTGATCCGCGGCAAGCTCAAACTGGTGCTGGAAAAGGACGGCGAGCGCTTCGAGACCATCCTGACCGACCGCGACGTGGTGTCGGTGCCGCCTGGCGTGTACCGCGAGGAAATCAACATCGGCGACGAAGATGCGCTGATGTGCGTGATGCTGGGCGCCAAGAAGCCCATCACTCCGACTTACCCGGCCGAGCACCCGCTGGCCAAGATCAAGCGCTGAGCCTTCCAGCCATGAACGCCGTGTCTCGCACCGACGACGATTTGCTGCAGGCGCCACTCGCGCTGCTCGATCGCCGCTTCCCCCAGCGCATCGTGATGCTGCCTTCGGGCGCACGCGTTGCGTTGCGCGAATGCGGTGCGCGCGGCGACGCCCCCACCGTGGTACTGCTGCACGGTATCAGTTCCGGGGCCGCCTCGTGGCTGCAACCGGCCCTACTGGCCGGTGAGCAACTGCATGTGATCGCGTGGGATGCGCCGGGCTACGGCGA
>DASXRN010000118.1:0-3915 GCA_036506595.1 Polaromonas sp.
AGGCCGGAATGGCGATGGGAAAATTCCACGGCGTGATGATGCCGACCACGCCCACCGGTTCGCGGGTGATCTCGACGCCGACACCGGGGCGCACCGAAGGCAGGACTTCACCGCCGGGGCGCAATGCCTCGCCGGCAAAGAACTTGAAGATGTTGCCGGCGCGGGCGACTTCGCCGATGGCTTCGGGCAAGGTTTTGCCTTCTTCGCGGGCCAGCAGGTCGCCGAGTTCGGCTCGGCGCGCCAGGATCTCGCTGCCCACGGCGTCGAGGATGTCAAAGCGTTGCTGCGGCGTGCTCAGCGACCAGGCCGGGAAGGCGGCCTGCGCGGCGGCAATGGCGTCCTTGGTCTGGGCGGCGTCGGCCTTGGCGTATTCGCCTATCAGGTCGCGCGTGTCCGAGGGGTTGATGTTGCGCGTGACGCCCGGGGCTTCGACCCATTCGCCATTGATGAGGTTTTTAAACATTTTGATTAATCTTTCAGCGGTCAAGTTTTAGCGGTCAAACGCCGGGCGCTTGGGGTTGAACTTCCAGCCGGGGATCAGGCTTTGCATGGCCACGGCGTCGTCGCGCGCGCCCAGGCCATGCTGTTTGTAGAGCTGGTGGGCTTTTTCGACCTCAACCATGTCGAGCTCGACACCGAGGCCGGGCTTCTGGGGCACCTGGACCAGGCCGCCAACAATCTGCAGCGGCTCCTTGGTCAGGCGCTGGCCGTCCTGCCAGATCCAGTGCGTGTCAATGGCCGTCACGCTGCCCGGCGCGGCGGCGCCGACATGGGTGAACATGGCGAGCGACACGTCGAAGTGGTTGTTGGAGTGGGAGCCCCAGGTCAGGCCCCAGTCGCGGCAGGTTTGCGCCACGCGCACCGAGCCGGCCATGGTCCAGAAATGCGGGTCGGCCAGCGGAATATCGACCGACTGCAGCGACAGCGCGTGGCTCAGCTGGCGCCAGTCGGTGGCGATCATGTTGGTGGCCGTGGGCAGGCCGGTGGCGCGGCGGAACTCGGCCATGACCTCACGGCCCGAGAAACCGTCTTCGGCGCCGCAGGGGTCTTCGGCGTAGGCCACCACATTTTTCATGTCGCGCATCAGGCGAATCGCGTCTTTGAGCAGCCAGCCGCCGTTCGGGTCGAGCGTGACGCGGGCCTGCGGAAAGCGCTCGTGCAGCGCTGTCACGGCGTTGATTTCTTCCTCGCCGCGCAGCACGCCGCCCTTGAGCTTGAAGTCGTTGAAGCCGTAGCGCTCATGCGCGGCTTCGGCCTGGCGCACGATGGCCTCAGGGGTCAGGGCCTCTTCGTGACGCACCCGCGACCAGGCGTTGTCGGCATCCGGCTCACTGTGGTACGGCAGGTCGGTCTTGCTGCGGTCGCCCACATAAAACAGGTAGCCGAGCATTTCGACGGCGTCCCTCTGCTGGCCTTCGCCCAGCAGCGCCGCAACCGGCACCCCGAGGTGCTGGCCCAGCAGGTCGAGCAGGGCGGATTCCACGGCCGTCACGGCGTGGATGGTGGTACGCAAATCAAAGGTCTGCAGCCCGCGCCCGCCGCTGTCACGGTCGGCAAACTGCTGCTGCATCTGCTGCAGCACGCGCTGGTGGGCACCAATCGGCTGGCCGACGACGAGCGCACGGGCGTCTTCGAGGGTCTGGCGGATTTTTTCGCCGCCCGGCACCTCGCCCACACCGGTGCGCCCGGCGTTGTCGGTGAGGATCAGCAGGTTGCGCGTGAAAAAAGGGCCGTGGGCACCGCTCAGGTTGAGCAGCATGCTGTCGCGGCCGGCGACGGGGATCACCCGCAAATCGGTGATCAGTGGCGTGGAGTTGGTTGGCATGGGGGCTTATTCAGGATGTTGACGAAGGACGGTTCGTATGATGGGGGCGGCAGCTGCTGGCACCCAGCGGGCACTCAGTCAGCGGTGATTTTTCCGGTTTCTATCACTTTCTTCCAGCGTGCGGATTCCTGGCTCTGGAAGGCGGCGAACTGGGCCGGCGTGTTGCCGACGATTTCAAAGCCCTGGGATTCAAACTGCTGCTTAACCTGCGGCTCGCCCATCACGGCAACCACCGCCGCGTGCATCTTGCTGCGCACGTCAGCCGGCAAGCCCTTGGGCGCGACCACGGCCTGCCAGGAGTAGACCTCGACATTCTTCACCCCCGCCTCACCGAAGGTTGGGACCTCAGGAAGAACCGCAGACCGCTTCGCGCTGGTGATGGCCAGCGCCCTGAGCTTGCCGCTCTTGATGTGCTGCAGCACCGCGTTGACGTTCTGGAACGAGGCCTGCACCTGCGCACCCAGCAAATCAGAAATCGCAGGTGCCCCGCCTTTGTACGGGACGTGCAGGCCGGACGTGGCCGTCTGCTGCCAGAACAGCTCGACCGTCAGGTGGTCGCTCGATCCGTTGCCGGACGACGCGAATGTCATCTTGCCGGGGTTGGCCTTCTGGTACGCGACCACATCGGCGACTGTCTTGAAAGAAGAGCTGGCAGGCACCACCAGGACGTTGGGGGCCTGCACCGCCACCGTGATGAGGTCGAAGTCCCTCAGCGCGTCGTACTGCATGCCCTTGATGAGGTGCGGCGCAATGACCAGGGGGCCGAGCGAGGTGACCAGGAAGGTGTAGCCGTCAGCGGGCGCACGCTTGACCTGCGCCGCGCCTATGGTGCCGGTGGCGCCGGCCTTGTTGTCGATGATGAAGGTCTTGCCGAGCTTTTCGCTGAGCCTGGAGCTAAGGGCACGGGCCACCGAGTCGGTGGAGCCGCCAGCCGGAAACGGCACGAGCAAGGTCACGGTCTTTTCAGGCCAGGCCTGCGCATGAGCGCCCGTCATGGCAGCGATTCCCAGTGCGAGAGAGGTCGCGAGGGCAGTCAACAGTTTTTTCATGGTGTTTGTCTCCTTTAGAAATGGCGCTTAAGGCGTGACGCTTACTGCGCGCCCAGTCTCGAAATCAATTGAGCGAGCTGGTCCACCTCGGCCGACTTCAGGTCCGACAGCGGCGGGCGCACCGGTCCGGCGCTGTGGCCCACCAGCGTGGCACCGGCTTTGACGATGCTCACGGCATAGCCCTGGCCCTTGTTGCGCAGCGCCACCAGGGGCAGAAAGAACTCGTCGATCAGGCGGTTGGTGGTGGCGGTATCGCGGGCGTGGTGGGCGTTGTAAAACTCCATGGCCGTGCGCGGAATGAAGTTGAAAACCGCCGACGAGTAGACCGGGCAGCCCATGGCCTGGTAGGCCCCGGCGAACAGCTCGGCCGTGGGCAGGCCGCCCAGATAGGCAAAACGGTCACCCAGCGCGCGGCGGATGGCGACGAAGGACTCGATATCACCGAAGCCGTCCTTGAAACCGATCAGGTTGGGGCAGCGCTCCGCCAGCGTCAACAGCGACGCGGGCGTGAGGCGGCAGGCGCCGCGGTTGTAGACGATGACGCCGAATTTCACGCTCTTGCACACCGCCTCGACATGCGCCACCAGGCCTTCCTGGGTGGCTTCGGTCAGGTAATGCGGCAGCAGCAGAACACCTTGTGCGCCCAGCCGCTCGGCCTCTTGTGCGTAGCGAATGGCCAGCGTGGTGCCGCCGCCCGCGCCGGCAATGATGGGCATGCGGCCGCGGCAGGTTTCGACGGCGGTGCGCACCACCTCGCTGAACTCTTGCGGCTCCAGCGAGAAAAATTCGCCGGTTCCGCCCGCGGCAAACAAGGCGGTGGCGCCGTAAGGCATGAGCCACTCCAGGCGCTCGGCATAGGGCTTGGGCGCGAAGTTCAGTTCTTTATCAAAGTCGGTCAGGGGAAACGACAACAGGCCTGAGGAAATGGTCTGTTTGAGTTCTTGCGGGGTGGTCATGGGCATCTCTTCTGTTGAGCGGTTAAAAATTGGGGCAATAGCAGCACCGGGCCAGCTGCAAACTGGTAGCGCTATCATTTACAAG
>DASXRN010000119.1:0-7794 GCA_036506595.1 Polaromonas sp.
AGCTTTCAATCACAAGTGCCGGGACTTGTGGAGTCGATGGCTGATGAATGTCTGGTCCCATGCAACTCGGGCGTCGGCTTTTGGCCGTAGACCGTCGTTCCAGTTCGATCATTAGATTGGAGCTCTCGACCAGCACCGAACGCTCGACATCATCTCGACAAAGGCGACATTCAACCAAAGGGCCAGCATCTCAGAAGTGGTTGCTGTGCCCGCAATTCATCGCCATTACGCCAGCGTGCGGCATCTTGCCCGTGCCTCTGTGTTTGTGGTTCCAACGCAAAACACGTAAGATTTCATGAGACAGACCGAACAACTCTTGGGAGCAATGCGATGAGCAACCATGTCTACAAGCTGCTTGAACTTACAGGTTCCTCCCCCGTCAGTATTGAAGATGCTGTGAGCACCGCCATCGCCAAGGCGCATGAGACGGTACGGAACATCCAGTGGTTCACCCTCACCGAGACCCGCGGCCATGTGGTCGATGGCAAGGTGGCGCACTGGCAGGTTTCCTTGAAGATCGGATTCACGCTGGAGTAGCCGCCAGCGCAAGGGCTTGAAGGTCTGCCATGTACAAACGAATCTTGCTGGCCTACGACGGCTCCGCTCCCGGACAGCAGGCCTTGCTGGACGGCCATGAAATCGCGCAGTGGAGCCATTCGGAGCTGACTCTCATCGCCGTGATGCCGCCACCCCTGACCGCTCTCGGGCCCGAGAGCGGCGTGTACGCCGAGGCGCTGCAGGAAGACTACCAAACGATCCTCGACACGGGCGTGCGCAAGCTGGCCGATGCCGGGCTGACCGCGCGCGGCGAAGTGGTAACTGGGGATGCGGTGACGGAGATTGCACGCTGTGCCCGTCGGATCGAGGCCGACCTGATCGTGGTGGGTCACAAGCATCTGAATGAGTGGGCAGCCCGCTGGTGGCGGGGCTCCGTCTCCAAGGCCTTGATCGAACAGGCGCCCTGCAGCGTGCTGGTGGTCATCACGCATTGAAACGGTCGCGGCGTGTTCCACATCCTGTGCATCGGCTGCGTCCGCCAATGTCGAATTGATCATTCAATATGGCATCTGCCGACGATTAGCTGATCACTTTTTTTATTTTCTTGAAAAAGCTTGCTGGCTATGGCCATTCGGAAAACTGCCCTGCTCACGTGGAGAACGGCTCAGGTGATCAATGTTCGGTCGGCGCCAACAACTTAACGCCGAATGAAGTCATGCGGTCTGGAACGGGTAATCGAAAGAATCATATTTGATGCCAGATCTTGCCGAAACCCGTCACATGCCCAATGGTCAACTCGAAATGCAACGAGGTTTGTGACGACACAGACCTCGTCACAAACCTCGACACAAAGCAAAACGCCCACATGAAGTGGGCGTTTGCTACCAGCCTAGATGGCATGGATGTTGGTGGTCGTGGCTACCAGCAGGCACTTCGTAGAGGATGGGGGTAACGCCCTTGGCCTCCCATTCGATGGTCTTGCCGTGTTCTTGTCCGGGCTCGCAGTCGCCCAGCGCGTAGGCCTGTGGGGTGACCTCGCCCAGCATCCGGTCGGCGGCCAGGGCATCCATCATGTAGCGCAGCACCGGATCATTGATGCTGTAACCAACGAAGCAAACCACGTAATTGCGGAACAGCTCGCTGACGAAACGAGCCGCCCAACGTTCGGTCAGGTAAGCAAGGCCAAAGTCGCCGCTGGTAAGCACCAGCCGGTGCAGCGCACTATCGTCAGCCTTGTCGGGTAGCAGGCCGTGCAAGTAGACCAGCCCGTTCCAGCGGCTGTTCTTGGGGATGGGCAGCATCGGCGCCGCGTAAGTGCTGAACGCCCGCTTGGTGCGTTTGCCCACGCGCTCGAAAACCCGGTCGAAATTGGTGGTCACCAGGCGGAGTGCGCCTTCGCGACAGCGGGCCAGTTGCAGCAATGCTGCGTGGGTATCAGTCGCCCCCTTTTTGCGCAATTTGGGTTGCAAGGCTTGCGCCAGAGCCTTGCGCACTGCAATACGCTGCCCAGGTATGCGCCGCTCTAGCAAATCCAGGGTCCCGTCAAACTGATTGCGCTCGTAGGCTTCTTTTTCGATAGGAGTGCGAACAGTGCCTACACACCGGTAGATATCATCCACAAGTCCTTTGAACCCGGGTAGACCAGCTGGGTACGAAATACCTGCACCGCAGAAGAAGACCACACGACCTTCTTCGTGTGCCAACAGAAGGTTTTCAGGAATTTCAGGTCCGTCAGCTACGAATTGCATCCTGTGAAATGTACATGGCTGTCCTTGCCGACCCGCGGGGCGTATTCCCATTGAATTACCCATTGATTTGCTGTACAGCAAATCAATGGGTAATTCAGCATTCTGGCAAACAGGCGCCAAAAATGATTGCGGCGGGCTTTCGCCGTTGAAGCGCTGTTGCTTGTTTCGAACACTATTCCGTGTAAAACGAGATTTACTAAGCTCAGGAACCCGACTTCCGTTATGCAGCGTTTGCAGCCGGTCACCAACGTCGGCTTTATGGTTGCCCAATTTACTCCCAGTCATGAGGCATTCGTGACGGGCACCATCCCAGCTTGCGGCGAGGACGCTCAGACCTGCCCCAGCAAGTCCTTGAGCGCAGCGTCGTAAAGCGCGGTGAGGTTGTTCGTCACTTCCAGCAAGCGCTCACTCGTTGTTGCCACGATTTGCAAAGAATCGGGGTCGGGTTTGCGGCTGATGGCCGCTTCAAAGAACGTCCACTGCGACTCCCCCAAGGCCAGTTCATTGCGGATACTGGGGTAGTCGTACTTTCGATGCAGATTGACACGGTCAGTGGTAAAAACTCTTTTCTAATCCGCGACTTGCAATGTTCATGCTTTTCAAATCGCGTGGCAATCGTAAGCGCCTCTCGGAATTGGACTTTTTGCTCTGAAGCGCACCAAATTGCACCGAAAGTACGATTACCCCTAGCTTTATTCTGGGCGAGCAGGGTGAGGCCGATGATTGCTATGTGTTTGGTAGCCGCTGATGGAGTTTGCATTCTCTTGCAGGCTTTTGTTTTCGGATTAGCTTGGCGCCAAAAAACTTAGCATCATTGGTAACACCTGCCGCAGGTGTTCTGGAGATGCCTGGCCGGGCGCATATCCCGGCCAGCGGCGCAAGTGGCACCTACGATCATCCAGCAGCCTGCCCGCTAAAGCAGCACCTAACCCGCTACTTCCCTCCGCAGTTCTCCATGGCAAATCGCAACAGCGCCGCACTGCTCTCCAGCCCAAAGCGCTGCCGGATATTCGCCCGGTGCGCATCCACCGTGCGCGAGTCGATGTTCAATGCGCGGGCAATCGCCTTGCTGGTCAGCCCCTGGGCCACCAGCGCCAGCACCTCGGTTTCGCGGACGGTCAGCGCGGGCTGCTGCCGGCGCCGGTCCAGCGCGCGCTTTAACCCGGCGGGGAAGTGGGTGGCGCCGCCCATCACGGCTTCGATGGCCTTGACCAGTTCGCCGGCTTCGGACTCCTTGACCACAAAGCCTTGCGCGCCGGCATCGAAGGCCTGCAGCATGTGCTCGTCCTGCGTGGAGGCGGTGAACACCACGTAGCGGATGGCGGGCTGGCGCTGGCTCAGCTGCTCAATCAACTGGATGCCGCTGGTGGGCTTCATCTGCAGGTCGGTCAGCACGATGTCGGGCTGGGTCTGCTCGGCCTGCACCAGGGCTTCTTCGGCGCTGCCGGCCTGGGCCACGACCTGCATGGGCGGGCCGTAGGCGCCGAGCAGGGCGCTCAGGCTGTGCCGCATGATGGGGTGGTCGTCAACGATCAGCAGGCGAATGGAGGCAGGGGTGGGCATGGTATTCAAGCTTTCAGCACGGCGCCAGGCATGTGGGCGCGGAGCAGGGTGGCGCCGGGGGCGGAAGCCAGGCTGAAGCTGCCACCCAGCATCTCGATGCGCTCGCGCATATTCGTCAGGCCCAGGCCGGAGCGGGCCTGGCGCAGCGTGGCCGGCACGTCGAAGCCGGCGCCGTCGTCGCGCAGCTGCAGCGCCAGCCCGCTATCGCCGTAGGACAGCTGCAGTTGCACATGCTGCGCGCCGGCGTGCTTTTCGATATTGCCCAGGGCTTCCTGCGCCACCCGAAACACGGCGGTGGCCACGGCTTCGGGGATGGGCGGCAGGCTGGCAACCTGAGTTTCGACCTGGATGCCGCTGCGCTCGCCAAACTCGCGGGCGATCTGCGCCAGCGCGCTGGCCAGGCCCAGGTCGTCCAGCAGGGTGGGACGCAGGTCGTGCGAGATGCGGCGCACGTCGCGCACCAGGCCTTGCAGCATGGCTACGCCCTGGCGCAGCGTGGGGGCCGCATCGGCGTTGCCGCGCTCCAGCTGCAGCAGGGCCGACTCGGCGACAAATTTCACCGACAACAACTGCTGGCTGATGCCGTCGTGCAGCTCGCGGGCCACGCGCGAGCGCTCGTCTTCCTGCGAATGCACCACTTTTTGCGCCATGGCGCGCAGCTTGGTGTCGGCGGCGCGCTGCTCGTACAGGTTCAGCGCCAGGCCACCGCCAGCCACCAGCAGCAGCGCGGCCGAGGCGATGAGCAGAATCTGCTGGCGCGTCTGCTGCACGGCCTGGGCGGTGGAGCGGGTGATCAGCGCCTGGGTTTCCTGCAGGTGGTCGAGGTACAGGCCGGTGCCCATGACCCAGCCCCATTCGGGCACCAGCTCCACGTAGCCGAGCTTGCGCTCATCGCGCCCGGTGGAGGGGCGGTTCCACATGTAGTCGACAAAACCGCCACCGGCCTGGGCCTGGCGTACCAGCTGCTGGATGATGGGCGCGCCCGCGCTGTCGCGCAACTCCCACTGGCTGTGGCCTTCAAGGTCGGGCAGGCGCGGGTGCATCAGGCTGTTGCCTTGCAGGTCGTAGACGAAGAAGTAGTTGTCGTTGCCAAAGTCCATGCGGCGCAGCAGTTCCAGCGCCTGTTGCCGGGCCTGTGGATCGTGGCCAGTCTGCTCGTACAGCCGGGCCACGGCGCGGCGCCCGATCTGCACAAAGTGCTGCAGCTCGTCCTTGCGCGCCTGCAGCAGGATGGGCTGCATGGCGGCGATCTGCGCCTGCGCCAGCCGGTCGGATTGCTGGCGCACCACCCAGACCACGGCGGCGATCGCCAGCAGCAGCGGCACGGCCGCCAGCAGCAGCACCATCGCCCGTAAATGCAATCTGAAACCTTGTTCGCCCATAGGGCGATTTTGCCCCATGGCCGCTGCGGGAAAACCATTACGTAATGACACGGCGGCCGCCCCGCAAGCACACAGATGCGGCGCCGTGCGGTGCGCTGCACACTGCCGGTTCACCCCTCCATTCCACCCAAAAAGCAAAGAGACAATGGACATCCTTACCAAAAATCCCCTGGCCCGCACGGCTTCGTGGGCGCTGATCGCCCTCGGCGGCGCTGGCGCCCTGGCCACCATCGCATTGCACCGCGGCGAAACCGTCAACGCCCTGTGGGTGGTGGTGGCGGCGCTGGCGGTCTACCTGATCGCCTACCGCTTCTACAGCCAGTTCATCGCCAAGCATGTGCTGTCGCTGGACGCGAAGCGCGCCACGCCAGCGATGCGCCACAACGACGGGCTGGACTATGTGCCGACCAACAAGTTTGTGCTGTTCGGCCACCACTTTGCGGCGATTGCCGGTGCCGGCCCATTGGTCGGTCCGGTGCTGGCCGCGCAGATGGGCTACCTGCCGGGCATGCTGTGGATACTGGCCGGCGTGGTGTTTGCCGGGGCGGTGCAGGACTTCATCGTGCTGTTCATTTCCACCCGGCGCGACGGCCGCTCGCTGGGCGACCTGATCAAGTCCGAACTCGGGCCGATACCCGGCGTGATCGCCTTGTTCGGCACCTTTATGATCATGGTCATCATCCTGGCGGTGCTGGCGCTGATCGTGGTCAAGGCGCTGGCCGACAGCCCCTGGGGCACGTTCACCGTGGCGGCCACCATTCCGCTGGCGCTGTTCATGGGCGTCTACACCCGCTACATCCGCCCGGGGCGCATCGGCGAGGTGTCGGTGATCGGCGTGGTGTTCCTCATCCTCTCCATCGTCATGGGCGGCCAGGTGGCGCAGAGCGCCGAGTGGGCGCCGCTGTTCACCTTTGACGGCAAGCAGCTGACCTGGATGCTGATCGGCTACGGCTTCATCGCCTCGGTACTGCCGGTGTGGCTGCTGCTGGCGCCGCGCGACTACCTGTCGACCTTCCTGAAGATCGGCGCCATCGTGGCGCTGGCCATCGGTATCGTGCTGGTGGCGCCGGACCTGAAGATGCCCTCCACCACGCGCTTCATCGACGGCAGCGGCCCGGTGTGGGCCGGCGGCCTGTTTCCCTTCCTGTTCATCACCATCGCCTGCGGCGCGGTGTCGGGCTTCCATGCGCTGATCTCCTCCGGCACCACGCCGAAGCTGATCGAGAACGAGAGCCACGCCCGCTTCATCGGCTACGGCGCGATGCTGATGGAATCCTTCGTCGCCATTATGGCGCTGGTGGCCGCGTCCATCATCGAGCCCGGCGTGTACTTCGCCATGAACAGCCCGCTGGCCGTGCTTGGCCCGACGGCCGAAAGCGCCGCGCAGGTCATCTCGCAATGGGGCTTTGTGGTGACTCCCGACATGCTGCTGCAGACCGCCAAGGACGTGGGCGAGCACACCATCATCGCCCGCGCCGGCGGCGCGCCCACGCTGGCCGTGGGCATGGCGCAAATCTTCTCGCAGATGCTGGGCGGCAAGGCCATGATGGGCTTCTGGTACCACTTCGCCATCCTGTTCGAGGCCTTGTTCATCCTGACTGCGGTGGACGCCGGCACCCGCGCCGGCCGCTTCATGCTGCAGGATTTGCTGGGCACCTTCGTGCCGGCGCTCAAGCGCACCGATTCATGGATCAGCAACGGCCTGGCCACCGGCCTGTGCGTGGCGGCCTGGGGCTACTTCCTGTACCAGGGCGTGGTCGATCCGCTGGGCGGCATCAACACGCTGTGGCCGCTGTTCGGCATCTCCAACCAGATGCTGGCCAGCGTGGCGCTGATCCTGGGCACCGTGGTGCTGTTCAAGATGAAGCGCGAGCGCTTCGCCTGGGTGACGCTGTTGCCCACCGCCTGGTTGCTGGCCTGCACCATGACGGCCGGCTGGCAGAAGGTGTTCCACGAGAACCCGAAGATCGGCTTCCTGGCCCACGCCCACAAATACCAGGCTGCCCTGGACAAGGGTGAGCTGCTGGCGCCCGCCAAGGCCCTGGGCCAGATGCAGCGCATCGTCTTCAACGACTACCTGGATGCCGGCCTGTGCGTGTTCTTCATGTTTGTGGTGCTGAGCGTGCTGGTGTTCGGCATCCGCGCCTGCCTGGTGGCCCGGCGCAGCCACAAGCCGACGGTACAGGAGGCCGGCGGCCCCTTGCTTACCGCCTGAGGCCGCGATGCTGAAAGAAATAGCCAGCCTCGGCCAGTACCTGGGCCAGACCGCCCGGCTGATGGTCGGCGTGCCCAACTACGGCACCTATGTGGCGCACCAGCGCCGCGAGCACCCGGACCAGCCGGTGATGAGCTACGAGGCCTTCTTCCGCGAACGCCAGGAAGCGCGCTACGGCGGCAAGGGACGGGTGGGGCGCTGCTGCTGAGGTCTGCGGGTCCTAGTAATTCGTTTCATTAAAGTCGATCACTACTGTCCGGTTAAATCCCGCCCGCCGAGCGCCAGAGCAAGCACTGGTGCGGGTTGCGGGCCGAATTGATTTGGTGCCGATTTGAAATTCGACGCTGATTTTTTGGGTAGTTTCCCCAAGTTGACAGCTTTGGGGACT
>DASXRN010000120.1:0-12591 GCA_036506595.1 Polaromonas sp.
GCGGCCGCCAGCCATTGGCGGGCCGCGGGAGTGTCCACGTCGGCGTAGCTGACCCCGGATTTTTTTCTGGCCTCGCTTTGTTGCCGCAGGCTGCGCGCAAAGGCCTGACGTTCGGCCAAAGGCCTGGCCAGAAAATCCTGCTGCCATTCTGCGCTGCGCACCTGTTGGCGAAACCGCAGGTAGTCCACATCGCCCAGGCAGAGCGCGTCGCCGTGCGACAGCAGCCAGCGCTGGCCCTGGAACACCAGCACGGTGGGGTCGGCCAGCAAGCGGGTGTGGCACAGGTCCATCAAGGCCTGACCCACCAGAAAATCGCGATTGCCGTGCATGAAGCAGAGCGCCAGCCGGGCCGACGCCTCACCCAGCACGCGGGCGCAGCGGTCTTCAAAGCCACCGGTGGATGTTGACAAGTTGGCGTTCACTGCGTCGTCACCGACCCAGACTTCAAACAGGTCGCCCAGAATAAATACCGCGTCGGCCGGGGTGCTCTGCAGGTAATGCTGCCAGGCCGAGAAGGTGGCGGGTTCGCCGGCCTGCAGATGCAGGTCTGAAATGAAATCGACCGTGCGCCAGGCGGGTGGGGCGTGGAGCTCCGCCATCTGGGGCACGGTCGCAGCCATGACAGGCAGAAGGCTGTGGCTTAGAGCGCCACGGCCTTTTCGATGATCACGTCTTCCAGTGGCACGTCGTCATGGAAACCCTTGCGACCGGTTTTGACGGCCTTGATCTTGTCGACGACATCCATGCCCGACACCACCTTGCCAAACACGGCATAGCCCCAGCCCGAAGCGCTGGGGGCGGTATGGTTCAAAAAGGCGTTGTTGGCCACGTTGATGAAAAACTGCGAGCTGGCCGAGTGCGGCGCATTGGTGCGCGCCATGGCCACGGTGTAGTTGTCGTTTTTCAGGCCGTTGGTGGCTTCGTTCTCGATTTCCGCGTCGGTGGGTTTTTGCTTCATGCCGACTTCAAAGCCGCCGCCCTGCACCATGAAGCCGGGGATCACGCGGTGAAACACGGTGTTGGCGTAGTGGCCCTTGTTGACGTAGTTCAAGAAGTTGGCGACGGTCTTGGGCGCCTTGACGGCGTCAAGTTCAAGCGTGATGACGCCGTAACCGGTAATGTGGAGTTCTACTTGGGGGTTGCTCATGGGGAGTCCTGTATCAGTGAGTCAATTGATTAATTGACGAGGGTTGCAGATTTGATGAGAACGGGCGTTTTCGGCACGTCCGTGGGGAAGGGGCCAGCGGCGCCGGTGGGCACCGATTTGATTTTGTCCACGACGTCCATGCCACTCACCACCTTGCCAAACACCGTGTAGCCATACAGCTGGGGTGCATTGACGAGTTGCGCGCGTGGCGTGTTTTCATAGACCTGGCCCTGGTATTCAAACCGGGGCACGGGGTCGCCCGGTGGAATCAGCGTCGGGTTCAAAAAGTCGTTGTCCTTGACGTTGATAAAGAACTGCGATGACGCTGAATGGGGGTCGCTGGTGCGGGCCATGGCCAGTGTGCCGACGACGTTTTTGGCGCCGCCCTTGGCCAGGGCTTCCCGGCCTTCGTGGGCGATGGGCGCACGCGTGGGCTTTTGCGCGTAGCTGGCGTCAAAGCCGCCACCTTGCACCATGAAGTTCTTGATCACGCGGTGAAAAATGGTGCCGTCGTAGTGCTTGTCCCTGACGTACTGCAAAAAGTTTTCGACCGTCTTGGGCGCTTTGTCGGGGTAGACCTCGACCACGAAGTCGCCTTCGCTGGTTACAAACTTCACTTTGGGTGCGTTCTGGGCCAGTGCCGGGCTGGCCAGGCCCGCCAGGGAGACGGCTGCGGCAGCAAGCACTGCGCGGCGCAAAGCCCCGAACGAGATGAGCGAGGCAAACGTGACGAACGCGGAAGGCTTGGTAAAGGCCATCAAACAACCCCTTCAAAGAATATTTTCCACTGGCTGCCCTGGCGGCTCCAGTACTGGCGCTTGTTGCGGCCGGTTTTGGCGCCTTTGACCAGCTCGGCAAAGGTTACCACCATCGTGTCGTGGCTGTCGGTCCAGCGCAGGTAGGACACATCCTTTATTTCGATGGTGCGCCCGCCCAGATGTTTGAGTTCGGTTTGCAGTGCGGGCGTCCATTCGGCCAGCGTTTTGCCGTAGCTGGTGAAGTCGGGGGCATACCAAGCGCTGAGCCGCGCCACGTCGCCGCTTGATTTGGCGCTGTGCCAGCCTTGCAGCACATCGTCAAAGGACTTGATGTCGGCTTTCAGCGATTGCGGTGCCACCCATTTGAGGCTTTGCGCAATCACCACCGGCGTGCTGCGGATCTCCACGGTCTTGATGATGCGTTCAAGGTCCGGGTTGGCGAGCGCCACGCAGCCATCGGTGGCCAGTGGCGCGCGTGAAAACTGCGTGGACGGCGTGCCGTGCAGCCAGATGCCGCTGCCGGTTTTGCCGCGCTTCATGTCCAGCTGGTTGGGGTAGTTGATGGGCAGCGCACCGGAACCGTAAAAGTCCTTGAGCGACTTGGGGTCGAGGTTGCTGGTGATGAAATACACCCCCAGCGGCGTGCGCAGGTCACCTTCGACGGATTTTTCAATGCCGGATTTGCCGACCGATACGTAGTAGTCGGCCAGCAGCTTGAGGCCGGCCGTGGTGTTCTCAAACAGATACAGCCGTGAACGTGAAGTGTCAACGGCAATGGCATGCCGGGTACGTGGCGACAAGGCCAGAAACTGGGACGGCACCGAGCCAGCCGGCGGGCGTTCGCGCAACGCACGCAGGCGCAGCTGCGACTCCTGCCGCAACTCGGCAAGTTGCGGCGCTGCCGCCTTGGCCGTGGTGTCGGGCACATCGCCAAGCGTGCGCACCGGACGCGTCTGGCCGACCAGCAAATCGCCGTAAACCAGCTGCGCCAGCTGAAAGTTGGGATGGTCCTTGACCAGGCTTTCTGCCTTGCGCAGGGCTTCGCGGCCGTTGGCCTGACCTATCAGTTTGTAAACCTCAATCAGCCGGGCTTCGGCCTCACCGTCGCGGACTTCGCGTTGGCCGGCGCTACGGTTTGCAGCCGGGCGTTTTTCTGCCGCCGGAATTTGTACCTGGGCCAGTGCTTTGGCTTGGGCGCTGCTTTCTGCGCGCGCACACGGTACCCCGAGCACCAGGCAGGGTGCTATAAAAAAGAGAGCTACTGCCGCCCTTTTCATGGGGACTCTCACGAAAAACTACCGGGAAGCAAGGGTGCTATAGGCTGGTCAGGTCTGCCGCGCGCCATCAACCGCCCGTGGATTCCCTGACGATGACCCAACGCTCGCCGACCTTGGCCAGGTCCAACGTCTTGCGGCTGGAAATGTTGAGCGAGTCAGCGCTGTAGTCTTGCTTGAATTTGGCGGTGGCCTTGCTGTCTTGAACGGCAATGGCGAGGTTGGACAGCTTCACGCTAATGCGCGATTTGCCAACAATGCGTGCCCGGCGATCTTCTTCCCAGCCTTTGCGCGACTGTTTGCCTGGGGTGTCGAAGTTCTGGCCATAGCTGCCCAGGTAGGTGCTCACGTCTTTGGCGGCCCAGGCGTCGGCCCAGGCGCGCACGGCCGCTTCCACCTGTTTTTCGGTGCCATTGCTGGTGACTGGGCTCGCGGCCGGCGCGGGCTTGGCCGCCGCAGCCGGGGCCGCTGCAACTACAGGGGCGGGGGCTGGTTTGGCCGCAGCAGGTGCGGGAGCGGGAGCGGGAGCCGGCGCGGGAACTGCGGCGGGCTTGGGCGGGGCCTTGGTGTCGGCCGAGAACAGGGTGCGGATCAAGGCCAGCTTGGGCTGCACGCCGGCGTTGCTGCCGTCGAGTTGCAGGGCCTTGCCATAAGCCTGGCTGGCGAGCCTGGCGTACACGTCGCCGAGGTTTTCGTGCGCGGTGGCGTAACTGGGGTTGGTCCGGATCGCCATTTCAAGTGCGGCCCTGGCCTTGTCGAACTGGCTCTGGCCGGCATACAGCACTGCCATGTTGTTGTAGGGCTCGGGCAGCTCGGGGTAGTCTTGCGTGATTTGGGTGAACGTGGCAATCGCTTCGCTGGCCTTGCCGTTTTCGGTCTGGATGACGCCCTTCATGAAACGCATTTGCGGGTCGCGCGGCTTGCTGGCGAGGTACTGGTCGGCCTTGGCCAGCGCTTCAGCGTACTGGCCGGCGCGCATCAGGCGACTGACGTCGGCGTAGTCGTCGGCATGGGCCGCAGACACCGACAGCGTGGCAGCCAGAAACAACATGCGCAGGGCCGCGGACAAGGGCTTGCGTGAAAAGAATGCGGGCATGGGCATAAGTACTCTCGCTATTGTTTTGAGGCTTTGCAGCGTGTTGGCACGTGTAATGGCCACTGGATGGAAAGTCAGTCTATAAAACGGGTCGGATTGGCAGTTTGTCAGTTGGCTTGTCAGTTTCCTGAAGGCGCTGCTGCAGAGTGTCTGGCCGGCTGGATATACTGAACGATTGTAGCTGAGGGGGTATAGTTCACAGCCCTTTGTAATAGCCCGTCACAACCCGTAATAGCCCGGATTTCGTACTTTTCGTTTTATCGCACGCTTCCCGCATTCGTTTTTTTGCCCTTGTCCTTGCTTGGCGCCGATCAAGCCCGTGAGATGGAGCTTTCAGTATTCCCTTCTGACCATTGATCGGTAGACCGATTGACGTCAGGCCACCCACCCAGACAATTCATGAGCCTTCGCATTTACAACACGCTGTCGCGTGACGTAGAGGATTTTTCTCCCCTGGTCCCCGGCCATGTCCGCATGTATGTGTGCGGCATGACCATTTACGACCTCTGCCATATTGGCCATGCGCGCATGATGATGGCCTTTGATGTGGTGCAGCGCTGGCTCAGGGCCAGCGGACTGCGCGTGACCTATGTGCGCAACATCACGGACATTGACGACAAGATCATCAAGCGGGCGGTCGAGCGCGGCATCACCATTCGTGCGCTGACCGACGAGATGATTGACGCGATGCACCAGGACATCGGTGCGCTGGGCATCGAGCCGCCGAGCCTGGAACCGCGCGCGACCGAGTATGTGTCGCAAATGCTGACCATGATCGGCACGCTGGAGGAAAAAGGCCTGGCCTACCGGGCCTCCAGCGGCGATGTCAACTACGCCGTCCGTAAATTCAAGGGCTACGGCAAGCTGTCGGGTAAATCGCTCGACGAGCTGCGGGCCGGCGAGCGCGTGGCGGTGCTGGAAGGCAAGGAAGACCCGCTGGACTTTGTGCTCTGGAAGTCCGCCAAGGACAGCGAACCCGAGGACGCCAAGTGGGACAGCGCCGCCTTGGGCCACGACTACGGCATGGGGCGGCCCGGATGGCATATTGAGTGCTCGGCCATGAGCTGCCAGACGCTCGGCGAAACCTTCGACATTCACGGCGGCGGCGCCGACCTGCAGTTTCCGCACCACGAAAACGAGATTGCCCAGAGCGAAGGCGCCAACGGCAAGCCGCTCGCACGCTTCTGGGTGCACAACGGCTTTGTGCGCGTGGACAACGAAAAAATGTCCAAGTCGCTGGGCAACTTTTTTACCATCCGTGAAGTGCTGCAGAAATACGACGCCGAGACGATTCGCTTTTTCATCGTCCGTGCGCACTACCGCAGCCCGCTCAACTACAGCGACGCGCATCTGGACGACGCCCGCAATTCGCTCAAGCGCCTCTATACCGCGCTGGACCTCGTCAAGCCTGCTGATGTGGCGATTGACTGGGCCAATCCATTTGCCGTCCGCTTCAAGTCGGCCATGGACGAGGACTTTGGCACGCCAGAGGCGATTGCCGTGTTGTTTGAGCTGGCTGGCGAGGTCAACAAAACCCGGTCTGCCGAGCTGGCGGGCTTGCTGAAAAGCCTGGGCGGCTGCCTGGGCTTGCTGCAAGGCGCACCGGGCGCTTACCTCCAGGCGGGCGTGGGCTTGGACGATGCCAGCATCCAGAACCTGATTGCACAGCGCGCCGCCGCCAAGAGCGCGAAAAACTTCGCCGAGGCCGACCGCATCCGCAACGAGTTGCTGGCCCAGGGCATTGTGCTGAAAGACTCGCCCACAGGCACCACCTGGGAGGCTCAATCTTGAAATTTTTAAGAGATTCAGGCCTACAGCCCATGCAGGACGGGTGCAGGCAGCTATGAAAAAGATAGTAAAGAGCGGCCCGGCCAGCGTCGAACTGGTCGACGTACCCGAGCCCGTGACCACGGTTCCCGAATACTGGGCCGAGGCCTGCAGGCACCTGGTCAAAAAAGACCGGGTCATGAAACGGCTGATTCCGCAGTCTGGTGACGGCGCCCTGCAAGCGCGCGGCGACGCCTTCAGCACGCTGGCCCGCAGCATTGTGGGCCAGCAGATCTCCGTCAAGGCGGCCCAGACCGTCTGGCACCGTTTTGCGGCGCTGCCCAAAAAAATGACACCGGGCAATGTGCTCAAGCTCAAGGTCGACGACATGCGGGCCGCGGGCCTGAGCGCGCGCAAGGTGGAATACCTGGTCGATTTGGCGATTCACTTTGACGCGGGCACGGTCCACGTCAAACAGTGGGAGGCCATGGACGACGAGGCCATCATTGCCGAGCTGGTGGCCATTCGCGGCATTGGCCGCTGGACGGCCGAGATGTTTCTGATTTTTTACCTGATGCGCCCCAATGTGCTACCGCTGGACGATGTGGGCCTGATCAGTGGCATCAGCCAGAATTATTTTTCGGGTGAATCCGTCAGCCGCAGCGATGCACGCGAGGTGGCCGCCGCCTGGGCACCGTATTGCAGTGTGGCAACTTGGTATATTTGGCGTTCGCTGGACCCATTACCGGTTCTGGGCGCCGAGAAGAAATAGTGTTGGCAGCCCTGAATTTTAAGAAGCCTTGAGGAGCAGTACATGGCAAAAAAGACCTTCCTCGATTTCGAGCAGCCGATTGCGGAGCTTGAAGGGAAAATAGAAGAACTGCGTTACGTGCAGACCGAGTCGGCGGTTGATATCTCGGAAGAAATTGACCAGCTGGCCAAAAAGAGCCAGCAGCTCACCAAAGACATTTACAGCGATCTGAGCCCCTGGCAGATCACCAAGATCGCCCGCCACCCCGAGCGGCCTTACACGCTGGACTACGTCAACGAACTCTTCACCGATTTTGTCGAGCTGCACGGTGACCGGCATTTTTCCGATGACCTGAGCATTGTGGGCGGCCTGGCTCGCTTCAATGGCACGGCCTGCATGGTGCTGGGCCATCAGAAAGGGCGCGACACCAAGGAGCGCGGCCTGCGCAACTTCGGCATGAGCAAGCCCGAGGGCTACCGCAAGGCGCTGCGCTTGATGAAAACCGCCGAGAAGTTCAAGCTGCCGGTGTTCACCTTTGTCGATACGCCGGGCGCCTACCCCGGCATTGACGCCGAAGAGCGCGGCCAGTCCGAAGCCATTGGCCGCAACATTTTTGAAATGGCGCAGCTCGAAGTGCCCATCATCACCACCATCATTGGCGAAGGCGGCTCCGGCGGCGCGCTGGCGATTTCGGTGGCCGACCAGGTGGTGATGCTGCAGTATTCGATCTACTCCGTCATCAGCCCCGAAGGCTGTGCTTCCATCCTCTGGAAAACCTCGGAAAAAGCCCAGGAAGCCGCCGAAGCGCTGGGCATCACGGCGCATCGGCTCAAGGCTTTGGGTGTGATCGACAAGATTGTCAACGAGCCCGTGGGCGGCGCACACCGCGACCCCAAACAGATGGCGGCGTTTTTGAAGCGGGCGCTCAACGATGCGTTCCGGCAGGTCAGCGACTTGAAGGTCAAGGAGCTGCTGGACCGCCGCTACGACCGCCTGCAAAGCTATGGCCGCTTTACCGACACCAAAGCCGACGCGAAATAAGCCCGCAGCAGGTTCTGAAGGTTCTGCAGATTTGGCAGCAGCGACCGGCATGAACCCGCCCAATCCGGCGCTGGCCGCGCTGGGCCGCATCCCATTTGTTGCTCCCTTCGGCGTTGCCTACAGCGGCGGTGCCGATTCCTGCGCCTTGCTGCTGGCGGCCGCAGAGCGCTGGCCCGGCCAGGTTCAGGCCCTTCATGTTCACCATGGGCTGCAGGCCGCCGCTGATGATTTTGTGCGTGTCTGCGAGTTGGTGTGCGCCAGGCTGAAGGTACCGCTGCATGTGGTGCAGGTCGATGCCGGCCATGCACCGGGGGACAGCCCTGAAGATGCGGCGCGGCGGGCACGCTATGCGGCCTTGGCACGCGCCGCGACGCAGCTGGGCTTGCAGGGTGTGCTGCTCGGTCAGCATGCCGATGACCAGGCCGAAACCCTGCTGCTGGCCCTGAGCCGCGGGGCGGGGCTGCCCGGCTTGTCGGCCATGGCGGCGCAGTTTGAACGCGGCGGTACGGTGTTCTACCGCCCGTTGTTGCAAACTTCAGCCGCCAGCCTGCGCGACTGGCTGGTGCGGCAGCAGATACCCTTTGTCGACGACCCCAGCAATACCGACGAACGCTACACCCGCAACCGCATTCGCGCGCGCTTGTTGCCGGCACTGGACAGTGCCTTTCCGCAGTTCCGCGACACCTTTGCGCGCAGCGCCCAGCATGCTGCCCAGGCGCAGGCCTTGCTGGTGGAGGTGGCCCAGGAGGATCTGGTGCGCACGGGCAACCCACCGGCGATCAAAATCCTGCAGAACCTGTCAATGCCGCGGCAAGCCAACCTGCTGCGTCACTGGCTGCTGCAAACACACCAGACCACGCCCAGCACCGCACAGCTTGAGCAACTGCTGTCCCAGATTGCCGTCTGCACCACCCGCGGGCACCAGATTCACCTGAAAGTCGGACGCGGCCACATCACGCGGGCCGGGGCTGTTTTGCACTACATCGTCCAAGCGGATAAGACGCGCTAACCAGGTAGTAGGCCTAGGTATAATTTAGGTCTTTGCTGGTGGCCAAGGCCCGCTACCGGAGCGCTTGGACAGCGATTCCCCGCAAAAAACAAATGTTCGCAACCAACCCCTGATTGACATCCTGCAATGGCTTTGATCGTTCATAAATACGGCGGCACATCAATGGGCTCGACCGAGCGCATTCGCAATGTGGCCAAGCGCGTCGCCAAGTGGGCGCGGGCCGGCCACCAGATGGTCGTGGTTCCCAGCGCCATGAGTGGCGAAACCAACCGCCTGCTGGCCCTGGCCAAAGAGCTTTCGCCCGCCAAGCCCGGTGACGCCTACAGCCGTGAACTCGATGCACTGGCTGCTACCGGCGAGCAAGCCTCCAGCGCGCTGCTGGCCATTGCGCTGCAGGCAGAAGGCATGCAGTCGGTGAGCTATGCCGGCTGGCAGGTCGCCATCAAGACCGACAGCGCCCACACCAAGGCCCGCATCGAATCGATTGACCACGAGCGCGTGAGCGCCGATCTGGAGGCCGGCAAGGTCGTGATCATCACCGGTTTTCAGGGCGTGGACGAAGGCGGTCACATCACCACGCTGGGTCGCGGCGGTTCGGACACCTCGGCTGTAGCTATCGCGGCAGCATTAAAAGCCCATGAGTGCCTGATCTACACCGATGTGGATGGCGTCTACACCACCGACCCGCGCGTGGTGCCCGAGGCGCGCCGCCTGCACACCGTGAGCTTTGAAGAGATGCTGGAGATGGCCTCCATGGGCTCCAAGGTGCTGCAGATTCGTTCCGTCGAATTTGCCGGCAAGTACAAGGTGCCGCTGCGCGTGCTGTCCAGCTTCACCGAATGGGACATCGACATCAATGAAGAAGCCAAATCAGGCACTTTGATCAGTTTTGAGGAAGACGAAAACATGGAACAAGCCATCGTATCGGGCATCGCTTTCAACCGCGACGAAGCCAAAATCTCCGTACTCGGCGTGCCTGACACCCCGGGCATTGCCTACCAGATTCTTGGCGCCGTGGCCGATGCCAACATCGAAGTCGATGTGATCATCCAGAACATCAGCAAAGAGGGTAAAACCGACTTCAGCTTTACCGTGCACCGCAATGACTACGCCAAGGCGATTGACCTGCTGAAAACCAGCGTGTTGCCAAAGCTGGGCGCACAGGAAGTCACCGGCGACGCCAAGATCTGCAAGGTCAGCATCGTGGGCATCGGCATGCGCAGCCATGTGGGTATCGCCAGCAAGATGTTCCGCGTGCTGAGCGAAGAGGGCATCAACATCCAGATGATCTCCACCAGCGAAATCAAGACTTCCGTCGTCATCGACGAAAAGTACATGGAGCTCGCCGTGCGCGCGCTGCACAAAGCTTTTGACCTGGACCAGCCCGCCGCCTGAAAATCGGCTCAAAAGTCGTGAGATAATCTCGCTATTGGAAACGTGACCGAGTGGCCGAAGGTGCTCCCCTGCTAAGGGAGTATGGGGTGTAGAGCCTCATCGAGGGTTCGAATCCCTCCGTTTCCGCCAAGACAAAAAGCCGCCTTCGGGTGGCTTTTTTTCGTTTGGCCGGCTTGAGGGAGTCGGGTTTCTTTCACCAGGGCTGGTATCAGTATTGCTGCGTGAAAGAAGTGGCCGATAAAAAAACGGGGTGACTTCGGCGGTCGGTGCGCTGGGGCTCTGGAACCGGCCTCGCAGCATAATCCCCATGTCTTGTTCACCTGAACCAATACCCAACGGAATTCGTCATGCGCCTGCGCCACATTGAGGTCTTCAACGCCGTCATGCTGACCGGCAGTGTGAGCGGCGCAGCGCGCCTGATCAACGTGACGCAGCCTGCTGTCAGCCGTATCCTTCAGCATGCCGAGCTACAGCTGGGGTTTGCGCTGTTTCAGCGCAACAAGGGGCGGCTTGCGCCGACTGCTGAGGCGCTCACGCTGTACCCGCACATTGAGCGGCTGTTTGCGCAGCTGGACGAGGTGCAGCGCCTGGCGGCCAACCTCAAGACAGGGGAGGGCGCCAAAGAGTTGCGCATTCTGACCGTGCTGGCCCTGAGTTATGAAATCCTGCCGCATGCCATCAAGCTGTTTCGCGTCAAGCATGCCGATGTGGCCATCACGGTACAGGCCCTGCATTCGCCGCAAATTGTTTCGGCGTTAGCGTTGCAGGAGGCGGATGTGGGGTTTTTGTTCAGCCCGGTGGTGCACTCCGCCTTGGCGCAGGAGCACCTGGCCGATGGCCGCATGGTGTGCATTGCGCCCAAAGGCATGCTGACGCCGCGCCTGCTCAAACGGGGCAGTGTCACGCTGGCCGACTTGACCAAGGTGCCGGTGATCGGGCTCGATGTGCTGGACCCGATGGGCCGCAGCCTGAACCAGGCCTGCCGCGAGGCCGAGGTGGGCCTGAAATTCGATATCACGGTGCAGACTTATCACTCGGCACTGGCGTTGGCGCACCACGGGCTGGGCATTGCGGTGGTTGACACCTGCACGGCCGCTTCGGCTGATTTGGCGCGGGTGGACGTGCTGGCGCTGGAGCCGCTCATTCCGGTGCCCATCAAGGCTTTGTTGCCTGCGGGCAAGCCGGGATCTGTGCCGGTCAGGGCGTTTGTGCGTTGCTTTCAGCAGGCGCTGGCCCATGCGGCCTGAACCGGCGCATTGCCTGCGAAAACCTCTGCTCAGCGGGCCAGCAAGCCGCTGATGCGCTGGGCTGAGCCAAAGGCCAGCGTGAACCCCAGGGCGCCGTGGCCCGTGTTGAACAGCAGATTGTTGGGGCCTTGGCTGTGCCGGCCGATGACGGGCAGGCCGGTCGGCGTGGCGGGGCGCAGGCCGGCCCAGGGGCTGAGGTCTGCAAATGCGCTGCAGCCGGGGAATAGCGTTTGGGTTGAGGCCTTGAGTGACGCAATCTGCGCGGGCCGAATCGTGCTGTCGTGGCCCGACAGTTCAGCCATGCCGGCCACGCGCAGGCGCGAGCCAATGCGCGCAAACACCACTTTGCGGGCGCTGTCGGTCACGCTCACAGCCGGTGCTGCATCAGGCTGCCCATCAACTTCAACCGTGATGCTGTAGCCCTTAAGCGGGTAGATGGGCAGCTGCACACCCAGCATGCGGGCCATAGGCGCCGAAGCCGCACCCAGCGCCAGCACATAGCGGTCGGCCTCAATGTGGCCTTGCCGCGTTGCCACTGCGCTCACCGAATTGCCGTGCCGCACCAGTTGTTCAATCGGCGTGTCGAGCAAGAACCGCACGCCTTGCCGGCGCAGCACGGCCATCAGGGTGTTGCAGGTTTTCAGGCAATCGGCGGCGCATTCGCCGGGGGTGTAAATGGCACCGGCAATCTGTGCATGGTGGGTTTTCAGTGCGGGTTCAATCTCCACGCAGCGGTCAGCGCTGACGGCTTCCTGGCTGCTGCCCAGCTCGCGCTGCAGCAGCATTTGCCGGCGCGCACCGGCAAATGACGCCGCGTCGGCATACAGCACCAGCTTGCCGGTGGCAGAGTAATCGCAGTCCAGCGTTTCTTCGGCCATCATGGCGTCAAACGCGTGCCGGCTTTCGGCGGCCAGTTGCAGCAGCTGTGCCGTGGTGTTGCGCGAGGTGCTGGCATTGCAGGCCGCCAGGAATCGCGCACCCCACAGCCATTGATAAACATCGAGCTGGGGCCGGATTGTCAGGGGTGACGAGGGCGACAGCAACAGCTTGGGCAGTTGCTTCCAGATGCCGGGGTCGGCCAGCGGCTGCACGTAGGCGTAGCTCAG
>DASXRN010000121.1:0-8366 GCA_036506595.1 Polaromonas sp.
CTCGGAGATCACCACCGGCGTGCTCTCGAAGCGGCGGATGTCCGGGTTGGTCTTGCCGAACTCGCGCGAGGCCATGTCGTCGCCGGTGCTGCCGGTGACCACGCCGATTTTTTTGCCGGCCAGGTCCTTCAGGCTCTTGGCCGTGCTGTTGCTGTGCACGGCGATCAGCTGGCGCGCCTCGAAGTAGGGCGTGGTGAAGTCGTAGGACTGCTTGCGCTTGTCGTTGATGGTGACGCCGGAGATGACCAGGTCGAGGTCGCCGTTGTTGAGCGCGGCGAAGATGCCGGTCCAGGGGGTGTTGACGATCTTGATTTTGAGGCCGGCCTTCTGGGCGATGGCCTTGATCATGTCCACGTCGTAGCCGACGATCTCCTTGCTCGGGCTTTCGTAGGCAAACGGGCGGTAGGTGGCGCTGGAGCCGACCACCAGCTCCTTGGTCTGGGCCTGGGCGCTGCTTACGGTGAGTGTGGCGAGTGTGATCAGGCCGATCGAGGCCACGATTTTGTGCAGGAGTTTCATGGTGGTATCCAAAGAGGGGGTGAGGGAGAAAGGTCTAAAAACCCGGATAAAAAGGGCGAAAACCAAACCCTCTATGGTAACGCCAGCAAAAGCCGTGCCGACGGCTTCCAGGCCCGGCTGGCTCCGGGCCTCAGCCGGTTCGCAGCTGTTTGTTGAAAAACGCCAAGGTTCGCTCCCACGCCAGTTGGGCGGCCGCCTTGTCGTAGCGCGGCGTGGTGTCGTTGTTGAAGCCGTGCTGGGTACCGGGGTACTGATGGGCGGTGTAGCTCACTCCGGAGGCCTTCAGCGCCGCCTCGTAGGCGGGCCAGGTGGCATTGATGCGCTCGTCAACCGCCGCAAAATGAATCAGCAGCGGTGCCTTGACCTTGGCGGCCTCTTCGGGGGCGGGCGGGTTGCCATAAAACGGCACCGCCGCATTGAGTTCGGGCAGACGGGTGGCCAGGGTATGGGCCATGCCGCCGCCATAGCAAAAACCGACCACACCCAGCTTGCCCGTGCAGTCTTCCCGGCCTTTCAGAAAGCGCGCGGCGGCCACAAAATCTTCGGTGCACTTTTTTTGGTCCAGCCTGGCAAACAACTCACGGGCCTTGTCTTCGTCGCCCGGGTAGCCGCCCAGCGGCGTCAGGGCATCAGGCGCAAAGGCCATGAAGTTATCGAGTGCCAGACGGCGCGTGACGTCCTCGATGTGCGGATTGAGCCCGCGATTTTCATGAATGACGAGCACGCCGGGCAATTCGCCCGAGGCGTTGGCGGGTTTGGCCAGATAACCTTTGACGCTGCCCGAACCGGCGCTGGAGGGGTAGCTCAGCAGCTCGGTTTTCAGCCGCCTGTCGTCCCTGGCGATTTGCTGGCCCGCAGCGAAGTTGGGGCTGAGGGCTGCCAGCAAGGCGCCGGCCGTCATGCCGGCCGTGGCAAATTTTTGGGCACGCTCCAGAAAGCCGCGGCGGTCTATGGTGCCGTGTACGTAGGCGTCGAAAAGTATCAGCAGTTCCTGGTCAAAGTCCTGGGCGGTTTTGCGCATCATGCTGGCTCCTGCAAAAAATGCAGCATATCGACTGATGGCCTGATTGGCAAAGAGAACCCCTGATGCTTTTTTGCCACAGCTTCCCGAAATAGTGCGGGGGTATTTTGCTATAAATAAAGGAGCTATCTACGCCTGTGTTTATTGAGTTATGACATCTTTTACTTCTTTAGTTGTAGGGGGAAAAGGCGAATTTATGCCGTAGCGCTTCAGTCGAATGTTGGCAACTGATTTGACCGGCCGAACGTTCTATGACTCACTGGGAGTGTTGAGGCGGGCGCTAGTTGCGATGGCCGCATAAACCCGCAGGGAGGGATGTCACCATGTTGAACCCGACGACATTGCTGATAGGTGGACTGGCCGCGGCCCTTGGGGCGCTCGTGGGCGCCTTGTTGGCTGCCTGGTGGTGGCGCAAGAAAGCCGGCGACCGTCCGCGCCTGCCCGCCAAACTGCCGCTGGGGGCACGTGGGCTGGTGACCACTACCGAACACGAGGTCTGGACCTGGCTGCGCCATACGTTTCGCGACCATGTGGTGATGGTCAAGCTCCCGGTGTCGCGCTTTACCATTCCGCGTGACAGCGAAGAGGTAAAAAGCATGCAATGGCTGGAATTGCTTAATGGCGTTTACACGACCTTCACGGTCTGCACAACGGATGGCAAAGTGGTGGGCTGTGTCGATGTGCCAGGCAAACGGGGATTGAGCACGGCCAACCGTGAACTGAAGGAGGATTTGCTGTCTGACTGCGGGATTGCCTACACCGTCGTTCGCAGCACCCGTCTGCCTACCGGCAATGCCATGCGAGCCGCCTTTCTCGGGGAAATTCTGGTTGATCAGATAGATGAGAACCCGGATACGCTCAGCGGCGACAGCGGCTTTCATGCAGAGCTGGACGCCTTTACCAAGCAAAAGGTTCAAGCCCGCAAAGAGGCGGCGCTGCAAGAGCTGAACAAGGAAGCCCAAAATGCCTTGCAAGCTGCGCAAAACCGCGGCGGCGGTTTCAATCCCGATGGCACGGGTCCGATCAGGGGCACGAACAAGCCGGGCCGTCGGGGCGAGCCGACGTTTGATGACTCCTTCATTCATCCTCATGACACACGGCCAGCCAAACTTGAGTAATCACATTTGTATGGAAGAAACCTCCCGCTTGGGGCAGGGCTGCGCCTCCTGTCGTCTTCGCAAAAAAATGCCGGTGTGAGCAAGCTCGGGCATACACGGGACAAGATGTACAAAACCGTGGCGCGGCAGCTCCACGGCGTGGTGCCTTGCTGGGTGTGCGGCGAGCATGTGACGCCAGAGGCGGCCACGCTGGAGCATATTCAACCCCGGAGCGAAGGCGGCAACAGCCACGCGGAGAATCTGGCCATCAGCCATGAGGTCTGCAATGGCCAGCGGCATGCAGCGGGCCGGGTCCCGGCTTCGGCGGCGGCTCCGGGGCAGGTGCTCAGGCGTAATACAGGCCATAAAGCAGGCAAGGAATCATGAACCCTCTTTTGTGGCCCGAGCGTCGCCAATTGCTGCAATGGGCTATTGCCGGCACCGCCAGCCTGTGCTTGCCACGCCGCGCATGGGCCCAGACGCGCGTCGATGCCCATCCTTTCAAGCTGGGCGTTGCCAGCGGCTCCCCGACACATGACTCGGTGGTGTTGTGGACGCGGCTGGTCTTTGACAACGCGCAGCTTGCCAGTTTGCAGGAGCGGCCCGTTACGGTGCGCTGGGAAGTGGCGCACGATGAAAAATTTTCCCGCCTGGTCCAGACCGGCCAATCCCAGGCGCTTGCCGGGCTGGCGCATTCCGTGCACGTGGAGGTGCAGGGGCTGGAGGCGGATCGCTGGTATT
This sequence comes from Polaromonas sp., assembly GCA_036506595.1. Lineage (GTDB taxonomy): Bacteria > Pseudomonadota > Gammaproteobacteria > Burkholderiales > Burkholderiaceae_C > Polaromonas. The sequence goes on from DASXRN010000121.1 coordinate 3,379, forward strand.
TCTACCGTTTTGCCGTGGGCGATGCGGTAAGCGCCACTGGCCACACGCGCACCTTCCCGGCTCCCGATGCCGTGGTGGCAAGGTTGCGGCTGGCCTATGCCTCGTGCCAGCGCTGGGAGCACGGCTATTTCAGCGCCTACCGGCACATGCGTGATGAAAACCTCGACATGGTGCTGTTTCTGGGCGACTACATCTATGAATACCCGAATGCCAGCAACGCCGTTCGCGTGCCCACGGGCGGCTGGGTGCGCACACTGGACGACTACCGCCAGCGTTACGCCCTGCACAAAGGCGATGCGGATTTGCAGGCCATGCATGCGGCCTGCCCGTGGCTGCTGACCTGGGACGACCATGAGGTGCAAAACGACTACGCGGGTTTGACGGCAGGCGACAGCGGCCCGCAGGTAGCAGATTTTGCGGCCCAACGGGCGGCGGCCTACCAGGCTTTTTATGAGCACATGCCGGTTCGGGCCTCGGTACTCACCCGTGCGGTGGCTGGTTTGGCGCAGGGCGCAGAAATGCGGATTTACCAGCGCCTTCAGTATGGCCGGCTGGCCTCGCTGTATATGCTCGATGCCCGGCAGTACAAGGATGCACAGGTCTGCACGCCACCCGGCAAAGGGCAAGCAGGCAACCTGAACCCGGCGACTTGTCCCTCATGGCGCGACCCGGCACGCAGCATGCTGGGCCAGCCGCAAGAGCGCTGGCTGGAGGCCGAGATGGGCAAGGCGGCCAGCAGGTCAACCGGCTGGAGCGTGCTGGGCCAGACCACGCTGTTCGGGCAGCGCGATTTTCACCGGGGGCCGGGCCAGCGCTTGTGGAACGACGGCTGGGACGGCTATGCGTCAGCGCGCACACGGCTGACTGACGCTCTGCGCAAAAACGCGGTGGCCAATCCGGTGCTGCTGGGCGGCGACGTGCATGAAAACTGGGTGGGACATGTCAAGGCCGACTACGCCGATGCCGCCAGCCCCGCCATCGGTGTGGAGTTTTGCGGCACCAGCATCACCTCGCGTTCGGCCGGCAACGCCAAAATCCCCGAGTTCCTGGCCGAGAACCCGCATTTTGTGTTTGCCGATTCGGAGCGCCGCGGTTATGGCGTGGTGGAGCTCACACCGCGCCAGTTGACGACCACCCTGCGCGTGGTGGGTGACGTCACGCGACAGGACACGAGCATCGAAACCCTGGCGCAGTTTTCGGTGCAGGCCGGGCGTGCGGTGATTGAGAAAATCTGATCGGCACCCTGATTTAAAAAACTTCAGCTTCCTCAACACTCTCCGCCAGAAATCCGCCGCTTTGGTGCGCCCAGAGCCGGGCGTACAAACCGCCGTTGGCCAGCAGGCTGCGGTGATCGCCTTCTTCCACAATGCGGCCCTGGTCCAGCACGATCAGCCGGTCCATGGCGGCGATGGTCGAGAGGCGGTGCGCAATGGCAATCACGGTCTTGCCCTGCATCAGGGTGTTGAGGCTGTCTTGAATCGCCACTTCGACCTCGGAGTCGAGGGCGCTGGTGGCTTCGTCCAGCAGCAAGATAGGCGCGTCTTTGAGCATCACGCGCGCAATCGCAACCCGCTGGCGTTGCCCGCCAGACAGCTTCACGCCGCGCTCGCCGACATGCGCGTCATAGCCCTTGCGGCCCTGCGGGTCTGTCAGGCTGGCGATAAAGCCGTCGGCTTCTGCCCGGCCGGCGGCGATCTGCATGTCGGTTTCGCTGGCCCCGGGGCGGCTGTAGGTGATGTTGTCGCGCACCGAGCGGTGCAGCAGGGAGGTGTCTTGCGTCACCATGCCGATATGGCTGCGCAGGCTGTCCTGCGTCACGTCGGCAATATCTTGCCCGTCAATCAGCACGCGCCCGGCATCCAGATCATGAAAACGCAGCAGCAAATTGACCAGCGTGGATTTGCCGGCACCCGAGCGGCCTATCAGCCCGATTTTCTCGCCGGGCTTCACGGTCAGCGTGAGGCCGTCAATGACACGCCGGCCTTCTCCGTAGCTGAAACCCACTTGCTCAAAGCGCACTTCACCGCGCGGTACGTCCAGCGTGCGGGCACCCTGTTTGTCCACAATCGCACGCGGCCGCGACAGGGTGTTGATGCCGTCCTGCACCGTGCCCACGCTTTCAAACAGGCTGGTCATCTCCCACATGATCCAGTGCGACATGCCCTGCAGGCGCAGCGCCATCGCAGTGGCCGCCGCCACGGCGCCGGCACCCACCTGGCCCAGGCTCCAGAGCCACAGCGAGGTGCCTGCCATGCCCAGAATCAGGCCCATGCTCAAGGCGTGGTTGACAATTTCGAATGAACTGACCAGCCGCATCTGGCTGTAGCCGGTGCTCATGAACTCCTTCATCGCCGAGCGCGCAAACGCCGCCTCGCGCTGCGTGTGCGAGAACAGCTTGACGGTGGTGATGTTGGTGTAGGCGTCGGTGATGCGGCCCGTCATCAGCGAGCGGGCATCGGCCTGCCGCTTGCCGATGTGGCCGAGCCGCGGCACAAAGAAAAACAGTGCGGCAAGGTACAAACCCAGCCAGATTAAAAACGGCGCAATCAGCTTGATATCGAAGGCAGCCGCAAGCACCGTCATGGTGGCGATGTAAACCGCCATGGCCACCAGCACGTCGGCCAGCACAAACAAGGTGTCGCGTACCGCCAGCGCGGTCTGCATTACCTTGGTGGTCAGGCGGCCGGCAAATTCGTCCTGGTAAAAAGCCATGCTCTGGCCCAGCATCAAGCGGTGAAAGTTCCAGCGCAGACGCATCGGCAGGTTAATCGCCACAGTCTGGTGCTTGACGATGGTTTGCAGTGCCACCACCCCAATGCTGGCCAGCACAATCGTCGCCAGCAAGGTGAGGGTGGCGCCTTGTTCAGCCCACAGGCGCGCAGGCGGCGTCGCTCCCAGCCAGTCCACGATGCGGCCCAGCATGGCAAACATCAGGGCCTCAAAAGCCGCCATGGCGGCTGACAGCACGGCCAGCGCCAGAATGTAGCCGCGCGCGCCCTGGCTGCAGGCCCACAAGAAGGCCATGAAACCTTTGGGCGGCAAGGTGGGCTCGGCTTCGGGGTAGGCGTGCAGCAGCCTTTCGAATTTTTTGAACAGGGGCATGTTGCGCTGAAGCTTGGTTGCAAGACCTATTTCAGGATTTCAAGCAGGCGGTCCAGCCCGCCTTGGTTGATGGCGACCATGGCCTGCTCGCGCACTTTGGGCTTGGCGTGGTAGGCCACCGACAGGCCCGCCACGCCCATCATGGGCAAGTCGTTGGCGCCGTCGCCCATGGCTATTGCTTGTTGGGGCTTGATGCCCAGCAGGGCGCAGGTCTCAAGCAGCATCTTGCGTTTTTCGTCGCCATCGCAAATATCGCCCCAGGGCTGGTCCACCATCGCTCCGGTCAGCAAGCCGTTTTCAACACCCAGCATGTTGGAGCGCGTGTAGTCAATGCCGAGTTCGTCGCGGATGCGGTCGGTGAAAAAAGTGAATCCGCCGCTGACCAGCAGCACCTTTATGCCGGCAGCCTTGCAGGCGTGCACGAGTTCTGCGGCGCCGGGGTTGAGCTTCAGGCGCAGGCGATAGACCTCGTCCATGCTGGCCACGCTCACACCCTTGAGCAGTGCCACGCGCTGGCGCAGGCTGTCCTTGTAGTCGGTGATTTCGCCGCGCATGGCGGCTTCGGTAATGGCGGCCACCTCGGCCTTGCGGCCCGCCGCATCGGCAATTTCGTCCACGCATTCAATGTTGATAAGTGTGGAGTCCATATCGAAAGCAATCAGCTTGAAATCGCTGAGTTTCAGGTCAGGCGTCAAGGTATTGGCGACGAGGCCGGGGGAGATTTCGACTGAAGTCATGCGGGAGTAGCTTCCGTTTTAGGTTGACCAAGTGAGCGCAGGATGTCACGCACCATTTGCGCACGGTCTTTGGGTTCTGGCAGCTCGCGCTCTATGCGCAGCTTGTCGTTGCCGGCCAGTTTGATGTGCCGGTTTTTCTGGATCAAATGCATGATGGCCATGGTTTCTATGGGCGGGTCTTTCTTGAAGGTGATGTTGATCATGCCCGGTGCGGCATCGACCTTGACCACGCCATAGGGCCGGGCGATCACGCGCAGGCGGTGTACGTCGATCAGCGTTTGCGCCTGGGCGGGCAGCTTGCCAAAGCGGTCCACGATTTCCTCCAGCAACTCATCGATTTGCTCGGTTTTCTTGGCGGTGGCCAGCTTTTTGTAAAAGGACAGGCGCAGGTGCACGTCACCGCAATAGTCGTTGGGCAGCAGGGCCGGCGCGTGCAGGTTGATTTCGGTGGTCACGCTCAATGGCGACAGTAGATCGGGCTCGCGACCGGCCTTGAGCGACGCCACGGCCTCGCTGAGCATTTCGTTGTAGAGCTGAAAACCGACTTCCAGCATGTTGCCGCTCTGGTTTTCACCCAGCACCTCGCCGGTGCCGCGAATCTCCAGGTCGTGCATGGCCAGGTAAAAGCCCGAACCCAGTTCTTCCATCTGCTGAATGGCTTCGAGCCGCTGGCTGGCCTGTTTGGTCAGGCCTTCGATGTCGGGCACCATCAGGTAGGCATAGGCCTGGTGATGGCTGCGGCCGACCCGGCCGCGCAGCTGGTGCAACTGCGCCAGACCGAATTTGTCGGCACGACTCATCACAATGGTATTGGCGCTGGGCACGTCAATGCCGGTTTCAATGATGGTGGAGCACAGCAGCAGGTTGAAGCGCTGGGCCACAAAGTCTTTCATCACGCGCTCCAGCTCGCGCTCGGGCATCTGGCCGTGGGCCACCGCAATGCGCGCTTCGGGCAGGATTTCTTCGAGCTTCTGGCGCCGGTTTTCGATGGTTTCGACTTCGTTGTGCAGAAAGTAAACCTGGCCGCCGCGCTTCAATTCGCGCAGCACTGCTTCGCGGATCACGCCATTGTTTTCACTGCGCACAAAAGTCTTGATGGCCAGCCGGCGTTGCGGTGCGGTGGCAATCACGCTGAGGTCGCGCAGGCCT
>DASXRN010000122.1:0-29201 GCA_036506595.1 Polaromonas sp.
GCCGCCGCGCCCACCGCACTGGGGCGGCTACCGGCTCAAGCCCGACAACTGGCAGTTCTGGCAGGGCCGCAAAAGCCGGCTGCATGACCGCCTGCGCTACACGCTGCAGGACGATGCCAGCTGGTTGCGCGAGCGCCTGGCACCCTGAGCGCCCTTATGCCCCCTTACGCGAGGAGGCCGCCAAGCCGCTCAATGGTTTGGTGCGCAACGGCCTTGAGCTGTTCGGCGCTTACGAGGTCAGGCGCAATTTCAGCCAAAGGCACCAGCACAAAGGCGCGCTGCATCATGCGCGGGTGCGGCAGCGTCAGGCGCGCCGAATCAATGCTCGCACTGCCGTAGAGCAGCAAGTCCAGATCCAGCGTGCGCGGCGCGTTGCGGTAAGGCCTTTCGCGGCCAGCCGCTTGCTCGATCTGCTGCAGGTGATCCAGCAGCACGGGCGCTACCAAACCTGTTTCCACCTCAACCACCGCATTGAGGTAGTCGCCACCCGGCGCGCTGGCCTCGCCACCTGAATCGGTATTGAGCGGAGCGGTTTTGTAAAGGCTGGACGTCTGGCGAACTTGCGTAAGCGGCAAGCCATTGATGGCTTTGACGGCCAGCCTGAGCGCCGCAGCGGCATCGCCGAGGTTGGCACCCAGGGCAATGTAGGCGCTGACCATGCGTGCTAGTCCAGGGTCGGAGCCGTATCCGGCGAGGGCTGCTCGCTGCCGGCACCGCCTGCGCGGTTCACGGGCTTGCGGCGGCGACGACGCTTTTTGGCCGGTGCCATATCTCCCTGCTCTGAAGAAGTTTCAGACGACAGCTCCTGCGCTGGCGCTGTGGACGCGACACTCGCGCCCGCCTCCACATCCTGCCGCTTCACGCGAACGCGGGGCGCCTGCGGTTTTTGCAGTTGCGCCTGGCGCGCCTCTTCAATCATGGCATGGCGTTCGTCGTCATAGGCGGTGCTGAATTTTTCCCACCACTCGGCCAACTCGGTCTCAATTTCACCGGTTTGAGCGCGCAGGCGCAAAAAGTCAAAGCCGGCGCGAAAGCGCGGCTGCTCCAGCAGCGAGTAAGGCGAGCTGCCCACGCGCTTTTCAAAACGCGGCTGCATGGTCCAGATCTCGCGCATGTCGGTGCCCAGCTTGCCGCGGCCCGACACGTCGCCAATCTTGGCATTGAAGGCATCGTCAATCGCATCCTGCAGCGCCGGCATGACATGCTCGCCGCGCTTGCGCCTGCGCGCCCAGCCCTCGCGCACATCGGACCAGAGCACGCACGACAGCAAAAAGCTGGGCGCCACCGGTTTGCCTTCGCCAACGCGGCGGTCGGTGTCTTTCAGTGCCAGGTTCAAAAAGGGCTCATGGGCGGCTTCAACCACCACGTCGAGCAGCGGATAGATGCCGGTGCCCAAGCCCAAGGTCTTGAGCTGCTCAATACTGGCCAGCGCATGGCCGGTTTGCAGCAGCTTGAGCATTTCATCGAACAGGCGCGACTGCGGCACGTCGGCCAGCAGGTCTGTCATCTCGCGCAGGGGCGCGGCGGTCTTGTCTTCAAAGGTGAAGCCCAGCGCACTGAGCTTGGCGCCGAAACGCACCGCACGAATGATGCGCACCGGGTCTTCGCGGTAGCGCACGGCCGGGTTGCCTATCATGCGGATGATTTTTTTCTTGGCATCGCGAATACCGTGGTGGTAATCGACCACGATCTGCGTTTCCGGGTCGTAGTACATGGCGTTGATGGTGAAATCGCGCCGGGCGGCATCTTCTTCGAGCGGGCCCCAGACATTGTCGCGCAGCACCCGGCCGGAGGCGTGCACCGCGTGCTTCATGCCAGCTAGCTCGCTCTTGCTGGTGCGCTCGTTGCCACCGACCTGCTCGGCCAGGCTGCTGTCCAGGTGCGCGCGAAAGGTCGAGACTTCAATCACTTCATGTTCGCGGCCGCGGCCATAAATGACGTGAACGATGCGAAAGCGGCGGCCAATGATGAAGGCCCGGCGAAACAGGCTTTTGACCTGCTCTGGCGTGGCGTCGGTGGCCACATCAAAGTCTTTGGGGCGCAGGCCGACCAGCAAATCGCGCACGGCGCCGCCCACAATGTAGGCTTCAAAACCGGCTTGTTTGAGCGTGTGCACCACATCCATGGCGCGCTCATCGACCAGCTTGGGGTCAATGCCGTGCTCTTTGGGGCCCACGTCCTGGCGCTGGCCGAAAGGTGATTTTTTGACCCGCTTGGTGCCGGATTCCGCGCTGCCCGATTTGCCAAACAACTTGTCGATAAATTTTTTGATCATGAACTTCTGAAACTTTGCGGGACAGACCGCAGTTTGCAAGGCAGCAAGCTCTGTCCCCAACTGACTAAAACAGGTCAAGTATGCGCCATCCGCGCTCAGCAGCCAGGGCGCGCAGCCGCTCGTCCGGGTTGGTGGCGACCGGGTGCGTGGCTTTCTCCAGCAAGGCCAGGTCGTTCATGGAGTCGGTATAAAACGTGGTTTCCACATCGTCCCAGCCCAGTTGCCGCTCAGCCAGCCATTGTTCCACGCGGATGACCTTGCCCTCGCGGGCCGAGGGCGTGCCCTTGATTTCACCGGTCAGATTGCCCAGAGCGTCACGCTCCAGTTCCACGGCAATCAGTTCCTTAACGCCAAAGGCCTCGGCAATCGGCCGGGTCACGAACTCGTTGGTGGCCGTGACGATGACCAGCTCGTCACCGGCCGCCCGGTGCTCCTGAACCAGCGCCAAAGCCTGCTTTTTAATGGATTTTTGCACCACATCCCCCATAAAACGGGCGTGAGCAGCTATTGATTTAATAGCGCCCTGCTCACGAATGGCCTGCGTGGCAAAGCGCACGTAGTCATGGATATCGAGCGTTCCGGCCCGGTAATGCGCAAAGAATTCGGCGTTGCGGCGTTTGAACTCGCTGGCGTCGCACCAGCCCAGCGCAATGGTGAACTCGCCCCACTCGTAATCCGAATCGATCGGGATCAGCGTGTGGTCCAGATCGAACAAGGCGATTTTTTTACGTGCCCCCACGCTTGTCGCTTCGCGTACTGCGCTGCCCCCCGAGGGGGCTAATTTTCCTTGGGGCGGCCCGGCGGAAAATTGTGTCCCGGTTGAGCTGGCCGCTGTGGTCATCACCTTTTCTGATTTCATTCACTCTCCAGCATGGACTTGATCAGCGGAATCGTGATCGCCCGCTGGGTTTGCAGGGCGTAGCCATCGAGCTGATCCAGCAGCTGCATCAGGCTACTCAGATCGCGCGAAAAGCGGGTCAGCATGAAATCCATGGCCTCGTCGCTCAGAAACACGCCGCGTGCATCGGCTTCGCGCCTGAGCACGGCACGCCGCTCGGGCTCGGTCAGGGCTTGCAGCGCGAACACATGGCCCCAGCCCAGGCGCGTGCGCAGGTCTTCACGCAAGGCCAGATCGGCAGGCGGCACATTGCCGGCGGCCAGCACCCAGCGCGGGTGGCCGTCGGCGGTGCTCAGGGCATTGACGAACCAGTTAAAGGCGGCCTGCTGCTGCACCGCCGTGTAGAGGTGGCAGTCGTCCAGAATCACGGCAGCCCAGGACTCGTTGAACTCCGGCGGCTCCAGCCGCGCAGCGTCCATCCAGCCCACCGATGCACCCTGCTCGCGCAACGCCTCAGCAACGGCCTTGAGCAAGTGCGTCTTGCCGCTGGCAGCTTCTCCCCACAAATAAGTCGGCACCGGCGAGCGCAAGCTGTTGCCGGCCCAGAGTTCAAGGTGCTTGACTGCGGCCTCATTCGGTCCGCCAAAAAAGTTGGCAAACGAAGGGACTGAGGCCAGCCCGATATCCAGCGCAATCTGTTTCATGCCGGTTTCACATCCATCATGGCTACATCAAGCCGAGTAAAGCCTGCTGGCCATGTAACTGACCTTGAGGCGGCGAATGGCGACCAGCAGCACGGCGCTGGTCGGTAGCGCAACCAGCACGCCGACAAAGCCGAACATCTGGCCAAAGGCCAGCAAGGCAAAAATAACCGCGAGCGGGTGCAAGCCTATGCGCTCGCCCACCAGCCGCGGCGTGAGATAAAGACCTTCAAGCAGTTGCCCCGCCCCGTAAACCACGGCCACCATGACCAGCGCCTTGATGGACGCGAACTGCAGCAGGCCCGCCAGCAAGGCCAGAATCAGGCCGATACCAAAACCCACGTAGGGAATGAACATCGCCAGCCCGGTGAAGACGCCTATGGGCACGGCCAGGTCCAGGCCAAACAGCGACAGCCCGACGGCATAAAAAACTGCCATGATCAGCATCACCAACAACTGACCACGCAAATACTGGCCCAGCACCGAATCGGCCTCATCGGTAAAGCTGTCATAGCGTGCGCGCAAATGGGGCGGCACCAGCTCCAGGATACGGGCAACAAATGCGTCCCAGTCCATCAGCAGGTAAAACAGCGCCACCGGAATCAGCACCGCATTGCCGACAATGGCCAGCGCGACGCTGCCGCCCAGCTTGAGCGAAGACAAGAGCGAACCGAACGCGTCCTCAAAATTGGCATTGAGGTACTTCAGCACAAAGGCCTTGATGCTCGCCACATCAAGCGACACCCGAAAGCCGAACTTTGCCAGCCAGGGCGCCAATTCGGTGTTCAGGCGGTCCACCAGCAGCGGCACCTGCTCACGCAGCAGCGGCAGCTCCTTGGCCATGATGGGCACAATCAGCAAAAACAGGCCCAGCAACACCACGATAAACAACAGTTCCACCAGCACCACCGCCAGCACGCGCGGCAGCCGGCCTTTACCCAGGCTGTCGAGCTTGTTCACCAGCGGCGTCAGCGCGTAGGCCAGCACGGCGGCCACCACAAAAGGGGTCAACACCGGGCCCAGCAACCACAGCGCCAATACGGCCAGGGCCGCAATCAGGCACCAGGCGGCGGCGCTTTTTTGGGTGTGTGTGAATTGCATAAAGCCTTGCGTTGAGCTTGCCGAAAGAGGCCAGGAAGCGGCCCGAAAGAGTCGCGGGGTCCAGGAGCCCGTCGGACTTGGGAGTCGTCGGCTGCAAATTGACCGCAGCGGTCCATTCTCGCTTTCGACGCCCCAAGTCCGACAGGCTCCTTGCCTTTAGAATCTCAGGCTGAATTCTATCGGGCTTGCAGGGCTGATCCAGACGGTTCCCAGCCCACCCGACAGCCCATCCGACAGCACCAGAGCCAGATACCATGACCACCACCCCCTCTACCCCCCTCAGCTACAAAGATGCCGGCGTTGACATTGACGCGGGCGACGCGCTGGTTGAACGCATCAAGCCACTGGCAAAAAAAACCATGCGCGAAGGCGTTTTGGCAGGCATTGGTGGTTTTGGCGCCCTGTTTGAAGTGCCCAAACGCTACAAGGAACCGGTGCTGGTCAGCGGCACCGACGGCGTCGGCACCAAGCTGCGCCTGGCCTTCGAGTGGAATATGCACGATACCGTGGGCATAGACCTGGTGGCCATGAGCGTCAACGACGTGCTGGTGCAAGGTGCCGAGCCGCTGTTTTTTCTGGACTATTTCGCCTGTGGCAAGCTCGATGTGGACACGGCCGCAGCCGTGGTCGGCGGCATTGCCAAGGGCTGTGAGCTGAGCGGCTGCGCACTGATTGGCGGTGAAACCGCTGAAATGCCCGGCATGTACCCCGATGGCGAGTACGACCTGGCCGGTTTTGCGGTGGGGGCCGTGGAAAAGTCAAAAATCCTGACCGGCAAGACAGTCTTGCCCGGCGACGTGGTGCTGGGCCTGGCCAGCAGCGGCGTGCATTCCAATGGCTTCAGCCTGGTTCGAAAATGTATTGAGCGCACAGCAGACAACCTGCCCGCCACGCTGGACGGCAAGCCTTTCAAAGAGGCGCTGATGGAGCCGACCCGCCTGTATGTCAAAAACGTGCTGGCCGCTTTGGCGGCGCATCCCATCAAGGCGCTGGCCCACATCACCGGCGGCGGCCTGCTGGAAAACATTCCGCGCGTGCTGCCCGAAGGCACGGCGGCGCACCTCACAAAAGGCAGCTGGCCGCAAACCGAGCTGTTTGCCTGGCTGCAGAAAACCGCCGGCATCGACGATTTTGAGATGAACCGCACCTTCAACAACGGCATCGGCATGGTGGTGGTGGTGGACGCCGCCAGCGCCCAGGCTACGGCCAAAACCCTGCGCGACGCCGGTGAGCAGGTGTACGAGATCGGCGTGATCGCGCCGCGCGGTGAAGGCGCTGCCGTCATCGTGGCCTGAACAAGGGCAATGTCCTGATTTGATCGACTTCTGTCCGCTTTCGGGCAGACATCTGTCAGGCCAGCCAGCATGATGAGGACCTTGATACAAAGGAGTCCAAACCATGAATACCTGTCTGATAGTGATTGACGCGCAAGAGTCCTTCCGCCAAAGGCCTTACTTCACCGGGCGCGACCTGCCGGCTTATGTCCGGGCGCAAAACGCGCTGATTGAAGCTTGCGTGGCGCGCGACATTCCCGTGGTGCGCGTTTTTCACGTCGATGGCCCCAAGCTGGCGGCCAACCCGTTTGCAATCGAATCGGGCCATGTGAAACCCTTGGCCGAGCTCAGCGCGTTTGAGGCCGCCGCCACCTTTTACAAGAGCCGCCACAGCGCGCTGGTGGGTACGGGGCTGGACGTGTGGCTCACGCAAAACAACATCAACCGCCTCATCATCAGCGGCATTCGCACCGAGCAGTGCTGCGAAACCACCACACGCCACGCATCAGACCTGGGTTACGCCGTGGACTATGTGCTGGATGCGACGCTGACCTGGGACATGCAGCACCTGGACGGCTCGGTGTTGCCCGCCGCCGACATCAAGGCGCGCACGGCGGCGGTTCTCAAAGACCGCTTTGCGACGATTTGCACCGTGCCGCAGGCACTTGAGCGCACCAATAGCACCGAGGCAATGGCATGAGCTTTCGCGTGTCCATCCTCGTGTTTGATGCGGTTGAAGCCCTGGATTTTGCCGGGCCGTATGAAGTGTTCACCACCGCCAGCCGGGTGCATGGCCGCAACCACCCCGATGCAGCCCCACTGTTTAACGTGGCTTGCGTCTCGCGGGAGGGCCAGCCGATTCAGGCCCGTGCGGGTTTGCGCATCTTGCCCGAACACAGCTTTGCGAGCAGCCCGCCCTGCGACGTGCTGATCGTGCCCGGCGGAGTGGTGGACGCGGCCATGGCAGATTCACCCACACGGGACTGGATCGCCCACATGGCGGCCGGGTCGCAGATCACCGCATCCGTATGTACCGGCGCGTTCCTGCTGGCGGCCAGCGGTGTGCTGCGCACCGGCCCTGTCACCACCCACTGGGAAGACGTGGCCGATCTGCGCGCACGCTTTCCAGCGCTCACGGTGATTGATGGCCCGCGCTGGATTGACAACGGACCGCTGGTGACCTCAGCGGGCATCAGTGCAGGAATGGACATGAGCCTGCACTTGGTGGCACGCCTTGCAGGGCAGGCGCTGGCCGAGCGTACAGCCCGCCAGATGGACTACCGGTGGCACATTGATGAGTCAGTCTGAAGACTCAAGCAAGATCGGCCCGCCCGGCTTCACCCCACCCATCCAGGTGCTGTTTGCCCTGCTGCCGCACAGCCTGGTGCTGGATTGGGCCGGCCCGGCAGAGGCTTTGCGCATCGCCAACCAGGTGCTGCACGCGCAGGGCTTGCCGCCCCGCTTTGAACTGCACTTTGTCAGCCCCTGTGCCGACGCTGAAAGCTCGGTCGGGTTAAAACTGACCGGCCTGGTGCCCCTGCCCAGCACTGTGCAGGCTCCGGCGTGGGTGGTGCTGGTGGGGCTGCCGGGCCAGGCCATTGCGGTGGTATCTGAACCCACAAAAACCCTGCTGCACTGGCTGCGCGGCCTGCGGCTGGCCACGCACACGCTGGAGCTGGTCACGGTCTGTGCGGGCTCGGTGCTGGCGGCACACGCCGGCCTGCTCAGTGGACGCCGGGTCACCACGCACCACCATCACCTGCAGGAACTGCAGGCGGCAGAGCCTTCGTGCCAGGTGGTCGCCAACCGGGTGTTTGTGGAAGACGCCCCGGTGTACAGCAGCGCAGGCGTGACGACGGGCATTGACCTCATGCTGCACCGCATCGGCGCAATTTGCGGCCCGGCCCTCGCCGCGCAGGTCGCGCAAACCATGGTGGTGGCACTGCGCCGGGGGCCGCAAGACCCGGAGCTTTCGCCGTTCTTGAACTACCGCAACCACCTGCACGCAGCCATCCACCGGGTACAGGACGCCGTCAGCCAACAGCCCGCACAGGACTGGAATTTACCGCGCATGGCCGAAGTGGCGCACACCTCGCCCAGGCACCTGGCACGGCTTTTCATCGAGCATGCCGGTGTAGCGCCCTTGCAGTACCTGCGGCGCATCCGCCTTGCAGTGGCTCAGACGGCACTGCAATCCGGACACAACGTCACGCAGGCCGCCGAGATGGCCGGCTTTAGCTCGGACACCCAGCTGCGGCGCGCATGGCATCAGTTCAGTATGGCGGGCACACCTTCAACCGTTGATTTGCTATCATAATAATAGCTATTAAAACCCGTCTTCTCTGGGCTTTCCCAGGATTTTCATGAAACTACACTTTTGGCCTGATCCTGGAGCATCCGTGCCTCATGCCTGAAATCTCCAGCACCTCGCAACGCCTGCCCGCAGGTATCTGGGCGCTGGGTTTTGTCAGCCTGCTCATGGACATCTCCTCCGAGATGATCCACAGCCTGCTGCCCGTCTTCATGGTCACCGTGCTGGGCACCAGCATGTGGGCCGTTGGTTTGATTGAAGGCTTGGCCGAGGCCACGGCATTGATCGTCAAGGTGTTCTCGGGCGTGCTCAGCGACTATTGGGGAAAGCGCAAACCTCTTGCGGTGTTCGGCTATGGGCTGGGCGCGCTCTCCAAACCCTTGTTTGCCCTGGCAACCACCACCGGGCTGGTGCTCACGGCCCGCCTGGTCGACCGCATCGGCAAAGGCATACGCGGCGCCCCGCGCGATGCGCTGGTAGCCGACCTCGCGCCGCCCGGCATGCGCGGCGCGGCGTTCGGCTTGCGCCAGTCGCTCGACACGGTCGGTGCGTTCGTCGGACCGCTGGTCGCCATGGGGCTGATGCTGCTCTGGGCCAACGATTTCCGGGCGATTTTCTGGCTGGCCATGATTCCGGGCTTCATGGCTGTGGCCCTGCTGCTGGTCGGTGTGCGCGAACCCGAGCGCGCCAGCCAGGAAGCGCCGCGCCTCAACCCCATCCGCAAAGACAATCTGAAGCGCCTGGATGCACCGTACTGGCGGGTGGTCACCATAGGCGCCGTGTTCACGCTGGCGCGCTTCAGCGAGGCTTTTTTACTGCTGCGCGCGCTGCAGGGTGGCCTGCCGGTGGCTTACACGCCGCTGGTGCTGATCGCCATGAATGTGGTTTATGCCCTGGGCGCCTACCCGTTTGGCAGGCTGTCCGATTCCGTGAGCCACACCACGCTGCTGGCTTGCGGCCTGGTCGTGCTGGTCGCCGCCGATGTGCTGCTGGCCTCCAGCAGCCACTGGCACTGGGTATGGGCCGGCATTGCGCTGTGGGGGCTGCACATGGCGATGACCCAGGGGCTGCTGGCCACCATGGTGGCTGAAACGGCACCGCCTGACCTGCGCGGCACGGCGTTTGGTTTCTTCAACCTGATGAGCGGCCTGGCCATGCTGCTGGCCAGCACGGTAGCCGGCGTGTTGTGGGACCAACTGGGCGCGCCAGTCACCTTCGCCGCCGGCGCCTGCTTCAGCCTGCTGGCGCTGGCGCTGCTGTGGCGCTGGCGCGGCATCCGCCTCCAGGGCGCATGAGCGGCCCGATTGCTGGCGTCGTTCAGCGACCGGACTGTATTTGCGCCTGCAAGCTGCGGTAGCGCGCCGCGCGGGGGCCGCCCAGCGCGACCGCGCGCGCTATGGCCGCCGCCGCATCCGCTCGCCGACCGCGCTCAAACAGGATTTGCGCCAGGTTGTTCCACGCGTCGGCAAAATCCGGGTGCAGCTTGGTCGCCGTCTGGTAGGCCGCGGTCGCGCGGTCCAGCTGGCCTAGCGTGTAGGCCGTGTTTGCCGCGCCCAGCAGCGCCGCCCGGTGGTCGGGCCAGGTCTTCAAGGCCGTGGCATAGGCCGTCTGCGCCGCAAGAGGCTGAACCCGTTCGAGCGCAGCCGCTGCCTCCGCATAGGCATCGGCGTCAGCAGTGACCGGCAAGCGCGTGGGCGGCAACACCACCATGGACCACGAATCGCCGCGTGCCCAGGTCCGCTCAAAAGTAAACAGCGACATCTCCAGCCGCTCCGTCACGCCGGAGTGCAGCATGATGGTGTTGCGTTCGCGGTCAAAGCCAATGACCACCGCGTAATGCCACAGCGGCGCGAACGAAAACGTCAGGTTCTGCAGCACCAGCACCGGATGGCCCGCCGCCACTTCGCGCAGCAAGTCCCCCAGACGCGGCGCCAGCGGGTAAGACAGCAGGCCCTGACGCCGGCTGGCGGCCAGCATGTCCACCTGCAGCGAACCCTGGCGCCCCGGCAGATACACCTGCTCGGTCAAGTCGTCGGGCTGCACCTGAACCCCGGCAGCCTGGGCCACCATGGCCAGAGCAGCGGGGCCGCATTGGTACTGCTCCTGGGGGAAGAACGGGACGTTTTCAATCCGTGCCGTGGACGGCAAACCGGCTGGCCATTGCTGCCCGAGCTGGGTGACCTGCGGCGTGGCGCAACCCGCCAGCGCCAGCAACAGACAAACAAAAACCCCCGCAGCAGCGGGGGCCCGGAACAACGATCCCAGCCGGGTCATCGAACCGATCGGGTGAACGGAAACACCTTGGTCAGGCCCAGAATATCCGTGACCAGCAACACGATGAAGACCGTGAAGATCAGACCGAGAATTTCACCAGCGGCCGGTGCCTGGTCGACGCGGGAGGCCAGTTGCGAGACTTCGACATCGGACATGGCCTTGACGCGATCGATCGCCGAAGCGCTGCTCACACCCTGAGCTTGCAGCGCAGTGCGTACATCTTCGCGGGCCAGAAAGGCCGTGACCTTGTCGCGGTTGGCATCACCAGCCTGAGTCGACATGGCTTCGGTGGTCGAAACCATGCTGGCTTGCGCGGTCAGCGGCATGCCCATCAGGGTGGTGCTGGCAATCAATACGGAAGCCACCAGGCGTTTGAACTGGTTCATGAATATCCCTCTAGTTATTGAGTAAAAAGGCTACAGATGGCGACGGAGCATGCCCCCTCGCCGGTTGAACGCTGTTTGGCGCAAGCGAAATTTAGCCAGCGCCACCCTCCGCGTCAATGCGCCTTACATCCGGAAACACCGCAGAGCCAGCTCAATCGGGGCGTTTTGTGCGCAACTGAGCCAGGCGCTCGGTCATGGCATCAATGTCCAGGGCGTCTTCGGCATTAGCCAGGTAGGTTTCCAGGTCAGCAACCGCATGCACCACCTCGCCCAATGCCGCCCAAGCCAGCCCACGGTCCCGGTATTCGGGCCAGGCATCGGGCAACAGCACGATCAGGCGGTCTTGCACGGCAATCAGGCGCTGCCAGTCTTCCTGGGTTTTATGAATGTCCTTCAAATTGCGCAGCATGCGGGCGATGATCTCTCGCGGCGATGCCGACTGCAGGTACAGGCCAATCGGCACCTCGAATTCATCAACCATGTCGCCGCGCTGCCTGAAAGGTTCCAGCCGCTCGGCCAGCTCTTCGCGGCTCAGGGACTGGCCGCTGAACGGATCAATCACCACCTGGCCCTTGGGCAAGTTGACCTTGACCATGAAATGCCCCGGAAAGGCCACGCCGCGCGCGTTCAGGTCCAGCCCCACCGCCAGCTCCAGCCACAGCACCGCCAGCGTGATGGGAATGCCGCGCCGCGTGCGCAGCACAGAGTTCAGGTAGCTGTTGTCCGGGTCATAGTAGTCATTGATGTTGCCGCCAAAGCTCAAGTCGCGAAAGAAAAACTGGTTGAGCGCACGCAGGCGCTGCAAGGCAGGCGCATCGGCTGGCAGGCGCCGCTTCAGGCGGGCCAGCAGCTGGTCTACATCGCCCAGCACCTCCTGCACGTCGAGCTCGGGGTACTCGTCCTGGGCCAGGCTGATGGCGGCTTCCAGCAGTGGAAAATGCTCGTCGCTTTGCACCAGGCTGGAGAAGTATTGCAGCGGAGACGGGACAGCCAGATTTAATTCCATACAGCTACTTTCTCACAAACCGGCGCAACGTGCGAGTCGTCGCGAATCAGCGCCGAACAAGCTGGCGAACCTTCAAACCGGAAGCCCAAAGCGCTACAAAATAAATAGCTGCTGACGCACACAGGACAAGGGTCAGCAGCCCAACTCTTTGTACATACTCGCTCTTGAGGCCGGTCCAGCTGACACTGCCTGCCGCCCACAGCAAAAACACCGCCAGCAGCGCACTGGCGGCAAGCACCTGCAGCGCAAACAGGCCCCAGCCGGGCGCAGGTTTATAACTGCCGCGCCGCAGCAGGCCCAGCAGCAGCCACAGCGCATTGATCAGCGCGCCAATGCCAATGGCCAGCGCCAGCCCGGCATGCTGCAACACCGGCACCAGCGCCACATTGAGCAGCTGGGTCATGACCAGCACCACCACCGCAATGCGCACCGGCGTCTTGATGTCCTGGCTGGCATAAAAGCCCGGTGCCAGCACCTTGATGGCCACCAGGCCCAAGAGCCCAGCGCCGTAGCCCATCAGCGCCGTCGTGGTCTGCTGCACATCGCGGTCGGTGAATGCGCCATAGTGGTAGAGCGTGGCCACCAGCGGCTGGGCAAAGGTCAGCAGGGCCACCGCGCAGGGCACGGCCAGCAGCACCACGATGCGCAAGCCCCAGTCCAGCATCGCCGAGTATTTGGCCGGGTCATTGGCGGCTTTGGCGGCGGCCAGCTGCGGCATCAGCACCACGCCCAGGGCCACGCCCAGCAGCGCCGTCGGGAACTCCATCAGCCGGTCGGCATAGGTCAGCCAGCTGACGCTGCCGGGCGCAAGGTGCGAGGCAATCTGTGTGTTGATGAGCAGCGAGATTTGCGCCACGCTGACGCCCAGCAAGGCCGGAAGCATCAGTTTTGCTATGTTTTTGGTAGCTGGGTCCGCCCATGCCTGCTGGACCAGGGCCCAATTGAATCCAATTTTTGGCAACAGCCCCAGTCGCAGCAAGGCCGGCACCTGCACCGCCAGCTGCAGGGCACCACCCACCATCACGCCGGCGCCCAGGGCGTACACCGGCTCAATACCCTGCGCCTTGAACCAGGGTGCGCCCAGCCAGGCGGCCGCGATCATCGCCACATTGAGCAGCACCGGCGTGGCCGCCGGCACGGCAAAGCGCCGCCAGGTATTGAGCACGCCGGAAGACAGCGCCACCAGCGACATGAAGCCGATGTAGGGAAACATCCAGCGCGTCATGAACACGGCCGCTTCAAAACCGCGCGGCCCCTGCTTCAGGCCACTGGCCATGGCCCAGACCAGCACCGGCGCGGCGGCCACTCCGATCACGCAGGTCAGCAGCAACACCCAGGTCAGCAGCGTGGCGACCCGGTCAATCAATAATTTGGTTTCTGCCTCACCGTTCTTGGCCTTGCTGGCCGCCAGCACCGGCACAAAGGCCTGGCTGAAGGCGCCTTCGGCAAACAGCCGGCGAAACAGGTTGGGAATGCGAAATGCCACATTGAAGGCATCGGTCATGGCGCTGGCGCCAAAAGTCGAGGCAATCAGCAGTTCCCGCACCAAACCGGTGATTCGGGAAAACAGGGTGAGCAGGGAAACGGTGGAGGCGGCTTTGAAAAGTGACACCGCGAGAGTTTACTTGCCCCCACGTTCGCCCACTTCGTGTAGCTCTCTGCCCCCCGAGGGGGCTAATTTCCCTAGGGGGCGGCCCGTCGGGAAATTGCTGCGCGTTGCCGCCGGAATAAGTGAAAAAACCGCCAGAGCTTGGGTTCTGGCGGTTTTTTATGGGTGCTCCCTTATTCGGAGTCACGTGCGCATGGGCGCGTCGAAGCCCACGCGGTCTTGTTTGGGTGGGCTGTTGAACCGGGTTCGGTAGGCGCGCGAGAAATAGGACGGTGACTCAAAGCCACATGCCACGCTGACTTCGATGATGCGCATCTCAGTTTGCTGCAGTAGCTGGCGTGCCCGGTCGAGCCGCAGGCACAGGTAGAAGTGGGAGGGCGTGTCTTTGAGGTGGGCGCAAAACAGCCGCTCCAGCTGGCGCCGCGTGACGCCGATGGTGCTGGCCAGTGCATCGGTCGAGAGCGGTTCTTCCATATGCCGCTCCATCTCGCTGATGACCTGGATGGTTTTCTTGTTATGTATCCCGTAGCGCGCCGCGATTTGCATGCGCTGGTGGTCCGATGGGTTGCGGATGCGGCCTAAAACGAACTGTTCGGACACCGCGGTCGCCAAGGCATAGCCATGTTTTCGGCCGATCAGTGCCAGCATCATGTCGATCGAGGCGGTGCCGCCCGCACAGGTGATGCGCTGGCCGTCGATTTCAAATAACTCTTGCGTCACCGAGGCGGAGAGGGCCGGGTAGCGCTCAATGAAGGCCGAAATCGCTTCCCAGTGCAGTGTGAGCTTCTGGCGTTGCAGCAGACCGGCTTCGGCCAGCAGGAAGCTACCGGTGTCGATGGCACCGAGCACGGTGCCCGCCCGGTCCAGCTTGCGCAGCCAGTTGCCCAAGGCGGGCGAATAATGGTCCAGCGGGTTGAAGCCGCCCACGATGAACAAGGTAGGGGCACTGGCAAGCGTCTCCAACGCGCCCTCGGCGTTTAGTGACATGCCATTGCTGGCAGTTACCGGGCCGCCGTCGGCGCTCAAGATATGCCAGCGGTACAGCGGGCCGCGAAAGCGGTTGGCTACCCGCAAAGGTTCTAGCGCCGACACGAATCCCATCACCGAAAATTCGGGTAGCAGTAAAAAATAGATATCTTCGGGGGCACTGGCGGCAACGACGTCCATGGCCGTGGTTGTACCAGAACGAAACGGGTCCATGCGCTTAGCCTGTCGTACCGCCACGTTCCAGGATGCGGATGCGCGAGAGCAATTCATCGCGGTCTACATAACAGCCCTGTAGATGGCGGCGCCCACTCGTGGGGTCGAATTCCGTTCGGGCATGCAGTACCCGGCGGTTGTCAAACACCCACATATCGCCCGCTTCCAGACGGCGGCAAACGCGAAACCGGGCTTCACGTGCCAGCGACATAAAGCACCGATAGGCTTGGTAGAGCGCAGGCATGCGGTCCGCCGGTACATCGAAAGGGCCGCGCAAAAAATTCGCAAAACGGATTTCAGAGAGCTTACCCTCGGGGTCCAGCGCGATGATGGGTGCCGCACAACGGTAGTCGGTGTACATGTCCTTGTTGCGAAATTCGACAACGGTGGTCGTCAGGGTATGAAAATCCGCAGGGAATTGCACGCGCAGTGCCTCAGCGATGGCAAAGCCGTCGACAAACACGCTGTCGCCGCCGGTTGCGTCATTCGCCAGGCAATGCAGGAACTGCAAGCCGGGCTGCAGCTCACGGGTCGGCAAATCGGTATGCGGCGGTAGATTGAAGGATGTATAGGCGTTGCTATCGGGCTGGGGTTTGGAGGCGACGTTGAAGATCACGCCAAAGTTGCTTTCCCGGATGAACGAAATGCGATTCGCCACGCGGCGCACAGTGTCCTCCTCCAGCGGCACATTGCGTAGCAGCGTCAGGCCGACGTCGCGCAGCGCCACCAGCCAGGCATGCAGCGCTGTGTCGCCACCCAGTACCGTGTCGAAAGCAAAGGTGGGCAAGGCTTCCTGGCGCTCCGCGCCCCAAAGGATGGCGGCTTGGGTGCTGCGCCGCTCGGCACGCGACGCGTCGTCATAGGCATGCGCTCGCAGCCAGCCGGGATGGAACCGGCTTTCGTGGCCGTCCGTCCAGCGCACCAGCAGGCCACCCAGGCCATCGGACACCGCGTGTTGTGGCGCAAGATCGGCCGGCACATCGGCCAGCTCAAACACCTGCTCACGGGTCAACGCATAAACGCAACGGGGGCAGGGGCAGTTGTCGCGCAGCCACGGGAAATGGTAGGGACTGTGGCGTCCGTCCGACCATTCCACGACAAGCGCATCGTCCGACAAGGTCGCCGCCGCCACCGTTTGGGTGGTATGAAAGTGCCGCCAATCGGCGACGGCCGCATGGGATGTGTTCATGTTGGTTCCTCCATTCGGTCACTGCAGACACGGGCCTGTGTGCATATGGACCGGACCACAAGTTACAAGCGATTGCCTTGGCACAAGCGAACTAGAACGACGCGTCGTAGACCTGGAGCGACCCCTTGCCCACTTGGTCCAGCGGGCCCATCCATAGCCGAGGTGCGCTGATGGAGTGCACAACCCGGTATTTTTGCAGGGGGTCGCAGCAGGTCAATGACGTGTCGCAACCGGTCGCTTTTGGGCAATACGGGAATGTAAATTATGTGCATCGCAAGGCATTAACAAGGTTTGCGACGTGAAGTTTCTGTCCAAGTTGATTCAAGGTATTGAATGGTATTTTTTCTAAAGGATAAATATGAAAACTTTGATTAAATATGCAGGCCTGCTGATGGCTGCTTTAAGTGTTTTTCCGGCCATTGCGCAGGATTCGGAAAATTGCCGAAAAGTGCGCCTGGTCGATATTGGCTGGAGCGATATCACTGCCACCACGGCGCTGGCCTCGACCGTTTTAGAGGGTTTGGGTTACACCACCACCACCACGATTGCCTCGGTTCCGATTTCATTTGCGGGCCTGAAAAACAAGCAGATTGATGTTTCCCTAGGGTATTGGAGCCCGTTGCAAGATGCCATGGTGGAGCCACTGGCCAAAGCGAAGAGCATGGCGGTTTTGCCCACGCCGAACTTAAGCGGTGCCAAGACAACATTGGCGGTGCCGACCTATGTTGCTGAGGCTGGATTGCGGAGCTTTGCCGATATTGCCAAGTTCCAGAAGGAGCTGGACGGCAAAATTTTCGGGATTGAGCCGGGCAGCAGCGCCAATGCCAAGATCCAGGAAATGATCGACAAGAACACCTTTGGCTTGGGTGGCTTCAAGCTGGTGCAGTCCAGCGAAGCGGGCATGTTGGCAGAGGTACAGCGCGCGATACGGCAAAAGAAAATGGTGGTATTTCTCGGCTGGGAACCCCATCCGATGAATATCCAGTTCCCCATCACCTATTTGACCGGCGGCGACGCTGTATATGGCCCCAATTACGGAGAAGCGAAAGTTTATACCCTGGTGGCCACGGATTATCTGGAGCGTTGCCCGAACGCAGGCAAGCTGGTTTCCAATTTGGTATTTACGACAGATATGGAAAACCGCCTGATGGTGCCCATTATGGGCAAAGTGGCGCCGGCAACTGCCGCCAAGGATTTTCTGAAGCAAAACCCGGACGTGCTGACTAAATGGCTGGTGGGCGTTAAGACCTATGACGGCAAAGAAGGCTTGCCAGCGGTCAAGGCGTATCTCGGCTTGTAACGCGGTTGGGTCGATGCGCCCATCTTTTTGATTTTTCTTAGGAGACTCCCAAGTGAACCATGAAGTCATCGTGACGTGTGCCGTGACCGGCGCCGGCGATACGGTGGGGCGGCACCCGGCCATTCCGGTGACCCCGAAGCAGATTGCCGAGGCGGCGGTGGAAGCCGCCAAGGCGGGCGCCACCGTGGTGCATTGCCATGTGCGCGATCCGCAGACCGGCAAGGGCAGCCGCGACCCCAGCCTGTACCGTGAACTGGTCGATCGCATCCGTTCATTCGGGGTGGACATGGTCCTCAACCTCACGGCGGGCATGGGCGGCGACCTGGAGATTGGACCCGGCGAGGCGCCGATGCAGTTCGGCGCAGGAACCGATCTGGTGGGAGGGCTGACCCGCCTGGTGCATGTCGAGGAACTGCTGCCAGAAATCTGTACCCTGGATTGCGGCACGCTCAATTTTGGCGATGGCGATTACATCTATGTGTCCACTCCCGCCCAGTTGCGCGCCGGAGCCAAGCGGATTCTGGAGTTGGGTGTGAAGGCCGAGCTGGAAGTGTTTGATACCGGCCACCTGTGGTTTGCCAAACAGATGCTGAAAGAAGGTTTGCTGGGGGATGCTCCGCTATTCCAGCTGTGCCTGGGCATTCCCTGGGGCGCACCAGCCGACACCACCACCATGAAAGCCATGGCCGACAACATGCCGCCCGGGGCGATCTGGGCCGGTTTTGGCATCGGCAGGATGCAGATGCCGATGGTGGCGCAGGCGGTTTTGCTGGGCGGCAATGTGCGCGTTGGCCTGGAAGACAACCTGTGGCTGGACAAAGGGGTTCCGGCCAGCAACGGCTCTCTGGTCGAGCGGGCGAACAGCATCATCAGCCATCTCGGTGCCCGCACGCTCACGCCCGAGGAGGGCCGTAAAAAGCTGGGCCTGAAGAAGCGCGGATAGAGATAAAAAGATAGAGAAAAAGCCAGGGGTACGCGCAGCGTCTCCACCACAGTCAAACACAGCGTAGGGAGCCAGTGAAGCATGTCCGTCATTACCAACATTAAAACGTTTGCCGCCTTGGGTGTGGGCGTCATCGGCAGCGGCTGGGTCGCACGCGCGCTAGCCCATGGGCTGGATGTCGTAGCCTGGGACCCAGGGGCCGGCGCTGAACAACAGCTGCGTGCCAATATCGCCAACGCCTGGCCCGCGCTGGAGCGCATCGGCTTGAAGCCGGGGGCGACGCCCGCACGTCTGCGCTTTGTCGCGACGGTCGAAGAATGCGTCCGGCATGCCGACTTCATCCAGGAAAGCGCGCCTGAACGCGAAAGTCTCAAACTCGCACTGCATGCGCAGATCAGCGCGGCGGCCAAGCCGGACGCGATCATTGCGTCTTCGACGTCGGGCTTGCTGCCTTCGGATTTTTATGCCACTTCCACCCGCCCGGAGCGCTGCGTGGTGGGCCATCCGTTCAATCCGGTGTATTTGTTGCCGCTGGTCGAAGTGGTGGGCGGCCAGCAGACCACCGCAGCCACCATTGAAGCGGCAATGCAGATCTATGCCGCGTTGGGCATGCGGCCGCTCTGGGTGCGCAAGGAGGTGCCGGGTTTCATCGCCGACCGCCTGCTGGAAGCGGTATGGCGCGAGGCTTTGCATCTGGTGAACGACGGCGTGGCCACCACCGGCGAGATCGACGATGCGATCCGCTTCGGCGCAGGCATTCGCTGGTCCTTCATGGGCACATTTTTAACGTACACCTTGGCGGGCGGCGATGCCGGGATGCGGCACTTCATGGCGCAGTTCGGTCCCGCGCTGGAGCTGCCCTGGACCAAGCTGGTAGCGCCGCAACTCACCGATGCATTGATTGACCGCGTGGTGGAGGGGACCCAGGAGCAATTGGGCACGCACACCATCAAACAGCTAGAGCGCTACCGCGATGACGCCATCCTCAGCGTGATGGATGCCGTTAACGGTGCCAAATCACGCCATGGCATCTGAACCCGCTGCAGGCATGGGCCATGCCGCGCCGCTGCCGATATATCAGGATACCGTGCGGTCCGAGTGGGTGGACTACAACGGCCACCTGCGGGACGCCTTTTATCTGTTGATTTTCAGCTTTGCCACCGATGCGCTGATGGACTACATCGGTCTCGATGAGGCCGGGCGCACGCGCACGCACAGCTCAATCTACACGCTAGAGAGCCACATCAATTATTTGCA
Source organism: Polaromonas sp. (assembly GCA_036506595.1). Lineage (GTDB taxonomy): Bacteria > Pseudomonadota > Gammaproteobacteria > Burkholderiales > Burkholderiaceae_C > Polaromonas. The sequence continues at coordinate 19,665 of DASXRN010000122.1, forward strand.
GGAAGTCAAAGTGGGGGCCGCTGTGCAAGTGACCACCCAGTTGGTGGGGCACGACGCCAAGCGCTTGCATATTTACCATGCGATGTTGTTGCCGGGCATGGCCGAGCCGGTTGCGGTTAGCGAGCAAATGTTGCTCCATGTCGATGTGCGCAGGCCGAAATCGGCCGTGTTCCCACCGGATGTGATGGCGCATGTGCAGGGCATCGCTGCGGCACACAGCCCCTTGCCGCTGCCTAAATATCTGGGCCGGGTGATACGGCTGCCGTGAGGCCTGTAGCCGCCGTGCTTCGTGCGGACGCCAGATCAATCCGGGACCAAACAGGCTTTCAACACCGTCCAACCGTTGTCCCGCGCGAAGTTCGGCGCAAAGTCCGAGGCCATCACATCGTTACCGCGCAGAGCACGGCCAGCAGCGCCACGATGGGCAAGCCCCAGTCCAGCATCGCCGGGTATTTGGCCGCTCCGGCGCGGCAGCCACCTCAATCACGTTTGCTCATTTCGTGCAGCTCTCTGCCCCCGAGGGGTTGAACTTGCTCTGAGCGGCCCTTCGCTGCGTTCGCTGGCCTGCACGCTGTTTCACAACGCGCCCTGCCCGGCCTGGGTGACAAGTTTGCAGACCGTCATATAATAGAAGGCTTCGCTCGCAACATCCGCAGACTCCTCCCAGGATTAAAGGAAACTATATATGGCTACCGCCAAACCCAAGAAAAAGAACCCCCGCCTTGCATCAGGCCGCAAACGCGTCCGTCAAGACATCAAACTCAACGCCGCGAACACCTCGCTGCGCTCCAAATACCGCACCGCTGTGAAAAACGTCGAAAAAGCCGTTGCAGCCGGTGACAAAGACAAGGCCAAAGACCTGTTCGCCAAGGCCCAGAGCATTGTGGACACGGTTGCCGACAAAGGCATCTTCCACAAGAACAAGGCAGCGCGCGATAAAAGCCGCCTGTCCGCCAAGGTGAAAGCCCTGGCACTCGCTGCCCCTAAGGCCGCCTAATCAATTAGGCAAACCGCCCGGACTGCTTCCTTAAAAAGGTAGTCCGCCGTTTTGTAGGGTGCGCTGCAAGCAAAGCAAAAAGCCGTCGAAAGACGGCTTTTTGCTTTTCGCTCCGCTTTATGGCTTATCGGGGATCAAACAGGCTTCGGCCATTTGCAAATCATTGTCTTTGGCAAAGTTGATGGCGAAATCCCAGGCCATGGGTTCGGCTTCGCGCAATTCGGCATTGACGACCACGCATTTCACGCCATTGACAACCGTGGGAACGCACCAGGGCGAGTAGGTCAGGTGGCTGCCAGGCTGTGGCCCGCCCGGGCGGAAATGACTCATCACGCCGCACAAGCGGTCCGCCCAGTCGCTGGGCCGGAAGGTTTTGCCATCTCGGGTGATGCCCTGAATGAAGACTTCTTTGGCGGAATGAGTGACCATCAGGAGACCATCGGGTGGAGGTTTTCTTGCGTGCCAAGGGCGAGGATAAGCCCCATGCTGCACCGCACAAGATATTCTATCTTATATAAGACTCAACGCCTGTCATTCTCCTGTCTTTGGAGTCCCACAATCGAGCATGACTGTGATGCGCTATCGTCACAAAAGGCCGCGAAGTCTGCGCCTAAAATCACTTCAGGCCCCGCCACTTTAGCGCGGCCACCTTCTTTTAGCCATGTTCCCCGGAGTTTTCGCATGACCGCTGCCCTGCCCCACCATATCGAAGCCGCCTCTCCCCACGTGATGAACACCTACGGCCGTCTGCCGATAGCGCTGTCGCATGGCCAGGGCTGCCGCGTCTGGGACGTAAACGGCAAGTCTTACCTGGATGCACTGGGCGGCATTGCCGTCAACACGGTCGGCCACAACCATCCCAAGTTGGTGCCCGCGCTGCAGGACCAGATCGGCAAAATCATCCACAGCTCCAACTACTACCATGTGCCGCTGCAGGAAGCGCTGGCGGCCAAACTGGTGGAGCTGTCGGGTTTGGAAAATGTATTTTTCTGCTCCACCGGCCTGGAGGCCAACGAAGCGGCCCTGAAACTGGCGCGCAAGTTCGGCCACGACAAAGGCATAGAAAAACCCGAGATCGTGGTCTACGAAAAAGCCTTTCATGGCCGCAGCATTGCCACCCTGAGCGCCACCGGCAACCCCAAGGTACAGGCTGGTTTTGGCCCGCTGGTTGAGGGCTTTATCCGCGTGCCCCTCAACAACATCGACGCACTCAAAGCCGCCACCGCCAACAACCCGAATGTGGTCGCGGTGTTTTTTGAAGCCATTCAGGGTGAAGGCGGCATCAACACCATGAAAGATGAATACCTGCGCGAAGTGCGCCAGCTCTGCGACGAGCGCGACTGGCTGCTGATGATTGACGAGGTGCAGTGCGGCATGGGCCGTACCGGCAAATGGTTTGCCCACCAGTGGTCGGGCATCAAGCCCGACGTGATGCCGCTGGCCAAAGGCCTGGGCTCGGGCGTGCCGATTGGCGCCGTGGTGGCGGGCCCCAAGGCCGCGCATATTTTCCAGCCCGGCAACCACGGCAGCACCTTTGGTGGCAATCCGCTGGCCATGCGGGCCGGTGTCGAGACCCTGCGCATCATGGAAGAAGAAGGCCTGCTGGCGAATGCCGTCAAAGTGGGCGAGCATCTGCGTGCCGCGCTGTCGCGTGAATTGGCAGACGTGGAAGGCGTGAAGGAAATTCGCGGCCGCGGCCTGATGCTGGGCATTGATCTGGCCAAGCCTTGTGGCGAACTGGTCAAGCGCGCCGCCGACAACGGCCTGCTGCTCAGCGTCACGGCCGACACGGTGATCCGCATGGTGCCCTCGCTCATCATGAGCACAGACGAGGCCGATGAAGTGGTGGCTATTTTGTGTCCACTGATCAAACAGTTGCTGAAAGAAAATGCGCAATCATGACTAGCCCCCTGAAACACTATCTGCAATTCAGCGACCTGAACGCCAGCGAGTACGCCTACCTGTTCGAGCGCGCCGCCCTCATCAAGAAAAAATTCAAGGCCTACGAAAAGCACCAGCCGCTGATTGACCGCACGATGGTCATGATTTTTGAGAAAGCCTCAACCCGCACCCGCGTGAGCTTTGAGGCCGGCATGTACCAGCTGGGCGGCACGGTGGTCAATCTCACCACCGAAGGCAGCCAGCTAGGCCGCGCCGAGCCGATCGAAGACAGCGCCAAGGTCATCAGCCGCATGGTTGACCTGGTGATGATCCGCACCTATGAGCAGACCAAGATTGCCCGCTTTGCAGAGCATTCACGCGTGCCCGTCATCAACGGCCTGACCAATGAATTTCACCCCTGCCAGATTCTGGCCGACATCTTCACCTACATCGAGCACCGGGGTTCCATCCAGGGCAAGACGGTGGCCTGGGTAGGCGACGGCAACAACATGGCCAACACCTGGTTGCAGGCCAGCGAAATCCTCGGTTTCAAAGTGCACCTGAGCACCCCCAGTGGCTACGAGGTCGACCAGTCAGTGGCCGGCATCCGCTCCGCCGACAGCTACAAAGTGTTTAAAGACCCGATGCAGGCCTGCGCCGGTGCCGACCTGGTCACCACCGACGTGTGGACCAGCATGGGCTACGAGGCCGAGAACGAAGCCCGCAAAAAGGCCTTTGCCGACTGGTGCGTAGACACCGAGATGATGAAGGCCGCCAAACCCGACGCCCTCTTTATGCACTGCCTGCCTGCGCACCGCGGTGAAGAAGTCGAAGCCGAGGTGATTGACGGCCCGCAGTCTGTGGTGTGGGACGAAGCGGAAAACAGAATGCATGTGCAAAAGGCGTTGATGGAGTTCCTTTTGCTGGGTCGGCTTGAATGAGGTTTTGACCAGGGTTGGTCACCGACTTTATTCGACACGCCGGCCCTTGCGCACGATGCAACTGCAGTCTCAGGCCATGGTCTTGCCAGGCCGCTGACTCGATTGGGCGCTCAGGCGCAAACAGTCCATCAGTTGCTCGCTGCTCGGCGTCAGTCGCCGCCCCCGCAGGGTGATGAGCCCGATGGGCGGCAGTTCAATCGGCACCTCGATCGGTAACACCGCCAGCAAGCCCTCTTTCTGAAAATGCAGGCCGACCGAACGCGCCAGAAAGCCGGCCGCGTCGCGCTCTTTGACAAACGTGGTGAGCGCCAGGAAGGACGAGGTTTCGACAATGTCGACCGGCGGATTGAGGCCGTAGCGGTAGAAAGTCTGCTCGATCTTCACGCGCAGCGAAGCCCAGGGCGGGGGCAACACGCAGGGCATGCTGGCCAGATCGCTCCAGCCCGGCTTTTTCTTGCGCGTGAGTGCATGGCCACGCCTGACCACGGCCACCATGGGTTCGTTGAACAGTGCTTCGGTCACCAGGTCAGGGGCGGCATAGCCGGGCTCCAGCCGGCCCACAAACATATCCAGCTCACCCAGGCGCAGCTTGGGCAACAAATGCGTCAGGTCGCCCTCCTCGACCAGCACCGTGGCCTGCGCTGAGCGTTGCTTGAGCAATTTGACCGCGCCAGCCAGCAGCACCGGCATGGCCACCACCATGGAACCCACACGCGTGCGCCCCGCCGCACCGCTGGCCACTGCCGTAATCTCGTCGCGTGTGCGCTCATACTCGGCCAGCACCGAACGGGCAAAGCGGACAATGGCTTTGCCACTGGTCGTGGGCTCAGTGCCGCGGGTCGAGCGGTCGAACAGTACCAGGTCGAACATGTTTTCGACCTCGGTCAGCATTTTTGACACAGCGGGCTGGCTGACAGACAGGAACTCGGCCGTTCGGCCCAGATGGCGAAACTGGTCCAGCGCAACCATGAGCTGCAAGTGACGTAATTTGATGTTGGAGCGTAAGACGCGGTCAATCTGGGCCATGGGCCATGTTAACCAAAGTTAACTGGAAAGCTATGAAGCGATTCCATTATTCGAATAGATTGTTATGAAGAAGCTGGCAACAATCGGCGCTCAGGCAATCCAAACACGCCATCCACCCAGCGGAGACAAAATGCACCCGTCCAGTTTTCCAGCCAGCGGCAAGCGCCGCAGCCTGCTCATCGCCACCGCCGGTGCCGCTGCGGCAGCCCTGATGAGCCCCTTGCGCGCGTTTGCCCAGGGCTATCCCGAGCGACCCATCACCTTCATCTGCCCCTGGCCTGCCGGCGGCACCGCCGACCAGTCGATGCGCGCCTTGTGCCAGGTGGCCGCGCGCGCGCTGGGCCAACCCATTGCGGTTGAAAACAAGGTCGGCGCCTCCGGCATGATTGGCACCAAGGCCATGGCCTCTGCCAAGCCCGACGGCTACACCATTGGCCAGATCCCCATTTCCGTCACGCGTTTCTCACAACTCGGCACGCTGCAGTTGAACCCACTCAAGGACTTCACCTACCTGGCGCGCACCTCGGGCCAGACCTTCGGGATTGCCGCCCCTGCCGACTCGCGCTTCAAGTCGCTGCAAGAAGCCGTGGCCTTTGCCAAGGCTAACCCCGGCAAGGTGACCTACGCCCATGCGGGCATTGGCGGTGCCACGCACGTGGGCATGGAGGAGTTCGCGTTGGCCGCGGGCATCCAGTTCAACCATGTGCCCTACAAGGGCGGCGCCGAGGCGCTGCAGGCCGTGCTGGGCGGCCATGTGGACCTGCTGGCCGATTCCAGCTCCTGGGCACCCCACGTAGAGGCTGGCAAGCTCAAGCTGCTGGCGACCTGGGGCGAGCAACGTACGTCGCGGTTCAAGGATGCACCCACGCTCAAGGAACTCGGTTACAACGTCGTGGTCGATGCCCCCAACGGCATTGGCGCACCAAAAGGCCTGGACCCGGCCATCACCAAAAAGCTGCGCGACGCCTTCCGTGTAGCCGTGGCCAGCCCCGAGTTCAAACAGGTGGCTGACAAGATCGATGCGCCGGTGCTCTATCTGGACGGACCTGACTACGAGAAGTACGTCGCCAGCGTCTACCAGAAAGAAACGACCCTGATCGAAAAGCTCAAGCTCAGGGAACTGATGAAAAGCTGATCGCACGCGATCTGCCCGGCCAACACCATGACCCCTACCCCCCTCAGTCCACTCATCCGCCTGCACGCGCACGACAACGTGCTGGTGGCCAAAACCGCGCTGTCGCTGGGCCAGGATCTGCCCGAGATCGGGGCGCGCGCCCGCGCACAAGTGCCGGCCGGCCACAAGATCGCGGCACGCGCCATTGCCGAGGGTGAGCGCATCCTGAAGTACGACACGGTGATTGGCATGGCCGCGCGCGACATCGAGCCGGGCGACTACGTGCATGCGCACAACATGAAGCTGGTGGACTTTAAACGCGACCCGGCTTTTGGCCAGGACGTGCGGCCGGTAGACTATGTGCTGGAAGCCGAGCGTGCCACCTTCATGGGCTACCTGCGCCCCGACGGTCGCGTGGGCACCCGCAATTTCATCGGCATCCTGTCGTCGGTCAACTGCTCGGCCACCGTCATCAAGAACATTGCGGCCCACTTCACGCCCGAGCGGCTGGCGGCCTTTCCGCATGTGGACGGCGTGGCCGCCTTCGCGCAAACCAGCGGTTGCGGCATGTCTTCGCCCAGTGAACATTTTGATGTGCTGCGCCGCACGCTGGCCGGCTACGCGCGCCATCCCAACCTCGCAGGCGTGCTGATCGTCGGCCTGGGCTGCGAGCGCAACCAGGTGTCGTCGCTGGTGGAGTCGCAAGGTTTAGAGACCAGCAAGCTTATGCGCACCATGGTGATGCAGGAGGTCGGCGGTACCCGTGCCACGATCGAGGCCGGCATTGCCGCCATCCAGGACATGCTGCCCGAAGCGAACGCGGCCCGGCGCCAGCCTGTGCCGGCCAGCCATCTGAAGATCGGCCTGGAGTGCGGTGGCTCGGACGGTTTTTCGGGCATCACGGCGAACCCGGCGCTCGGTGCGGCCATGGACATTCTGGTGCGCCACGGCGGCACCGCCATTTTGTCGGAGACGCCCGAGATTCACGGCGTGGAATACATGCTGACCCGCCGGGCGGTCACCCCCGAAGTGGGCCAGAAACTGCTGGACCGGCTGGCCTGGTGGGAAAAATACACGACAGGCCAGAACGCCCAGTTCAACGGCGTGGTCGGGCACGGCAATCAGGCCGGCGGGCTGGCCAACATCTTCGAGAAGTCGCTGGGCTCGGCCATGAAGGGCGGCACCACGCCGCTGCAGGCCGTGTACGAATACGCCGAGCCGATTGACCGCAACGGCTTTGTGTTCATGGACTCACCGGGTTACGACCCGGTGGCATCAACCGGCCAGATCGCCAGCGGCGCCAACCTGATCTGCTTCACCACCGGCCGTGGCTCGATGTTCGGATCCAAGCCCGCGCCGACCATCAAGCTGGCCAGCAACACGCCGATGTTCAAGCGCCTCGAGGAAGACATGGACATCAACTGCGGCGCCATCCTCGATGGCGAACTGGACGTGCCGCAGATGGGCCAGCAGATTTTTGAACAGATCCTGCGCCACGCCTCAGGCGACCCCACCAAGAGCGAGGCGCTGGGCCTGGGCGACCACGAGTTCGTGCCCTGGCACCTGGGCATCGTCAGCTAACCGCTGCGCATCCCGGATGGATGCGCCATTTTCCCGAAAGACCTTTCCATGCATGCGAAACTGACGCGCGCTGAGTTGCTGCGCGCCCACAACTACATTGGCGGCCAATGGTTGCCTGCCGCGAGCGGCGAACAACTGGCCGTCGTCAACCCGGCGACGGGCGCGGTTTTTGCCCACGTAGCCGACAGCGGCGCCGTCGACGCACGCGCGGCCGTCGATGCCGCGCAAGCCGCCTTTGGCAGCTGGCGCGCACGCAGCGGCCGTGAGCGCGCCCAGTTGCTCAAACGCTGGCATGCCCTGATCCTGGCCAACCAGGACGACCTGGCGCGCATCATCTCCAGCGAACAGGGCAAACCGCTAGCCGAGAGCCGCGGCGAGGTGCTGTACGGCGCCTCGTATGTGGAATGGTTTGCCGAAGAAGCCACGCGCACCTACGGCGACATGATTCCCGAACCGGTACGTGGCCGCAAGCTCATGGCCGTGAAAGAGCCAGTCGGCGTGGTCGCCGCCATCACGCCATGGAACTTTCCGCTGGCCATGATCGCGCGCAAGTTTGCGCCCGCACTGGCAGCCGGCTGCACGGTGGTGGCCAAACCCGCCGAAGACACGCCGCTCACCGCCCTTGCTTTGGTGCGGCTGGCCGAAGAAGCCGGTCTGCCGCCCGGCACCATCAATATCGTGAGCGCCTCGCGCGAACGCACGCCCGAGGTCGTGGACGTCTGGCTGGCCGACAGCCGCGTGCGCAAGATCACCTTCACCGGCTCCACGCCGGTGGGCAAACACCTGGCCCGCGAATCGGCGGGCACGTTGAAAAAACTCTCGCTCGAGCTCGGCGGCAACGCGCCATTCATCGTGTTCGAAGACGCCGACCTGGACGCCGCGGTCGAAGGGCTCATGGTGTCCAAATTCCGCAACGCCGGCCAGACCTGCGTTTGCCCGAACCGCGTGTTTGTGCAGGAGTCCGTGCATGACGCCTTTGTGCGCAAGCTCGGCGAACGGGTGTCGGCCCTGCGCGTAGGCCCCGCCAGTCACGAGGCCTCGCAAATCGGCCCGATGATCAACGGCCGCGCCGTCGAAAAAATTGAGCGCCATGTACAGGATGCCCTCGCACACGGTGCCCGCCTGGTCGTGGGCGGCAAGCGGCTCGATGCGGCCCAGGTGTCTGGCACGCCAGGCGCAACGGGCCACTACTTTGCACCCACCGTGCTGGCCCATGCCAACACGTCGATGGCGCTGGCCCAGGAAGAAACCTTTGGCCCCGTGGTGCCGGTGTTCCGCTTCAGTACCGAAGCCGAAGTCATTCGCCTGGCCAACGACACGCCCTTTGGCCTGGCCGCCTATTTCTACTCGCGCGATGCAGCCCGCGTCTGGCGCGTGGCAGACCAGCTGGAGACCGGTATCGTTGGCGTCAACGAAGGCGCGCTGGCGGCCGAGGCTGCCCCCTTCGGCGGTGTCAAGGAGTCCGGCTATGGCCGCGAAGGCTCACGCCACGGCCTGGATGACTACCAGCATATAAAGTACCTGTGTCAGGGCGGCCTGCTTTGAGCCGCCCCCCATTTCAAAGGATAAATCCATGATCTCCGGCAACCCCTTCAAGGCCGCACTGGCCAGTGGTCAACAGCAAATCGGACTGTGGCTGTCCATGGCCGATCCGTATCTGGCAGAGGTCAGCGCCACGGCCGGATTCGACTGGCTGCTGATTGACGGCGAGCATGCGCCGAACGATTTACGCAGCACGCTCGCTGCGCTTCAGGCGATTGCGCCCTACCCCTCGCAACCCGTGGTGCGCGCAGTCGCCGGCGACGTGCCCTTGATCAAGCAGCTACTCGACATTGGCGCGCAGAACCTGCTGGTGCCCATGGTCGACACGGCCGAGCAAGCCCGCGCCATCGTCAGCGCCACACGCTACCCGCCGCTGGGCATTCGCGGCGTCGGCAGCGCCGTGGGCCGCGCATCGCGCTGGAGCGCACGTGCAGACTACCTGGACAAGGCCGACG
>DASXRN010000123.1:0-2495 GCA_036506595.1 Polaromonas sp.
TCACCTGCGCCTCGGCCTGGCGTGCGGCCTCGCGGGCGCGCGTGAAGTCGGTGGCACAGATGGCGTTGATGGCGGGGTTGGCGCTTTCAATGCGGGCGATGCAGGCATCGAGCAGCTCCACTGGCGAAAGCTGGCGGCCGCCGATCAGGCGGCGTAGTTCAACGGCGGATTTTTCGGTCAGGCTGGAGTTCATGTTCAGTCCACTTTAATCTGCGCGCGCTCGGCAATGGCTTTCATGCGGGCAATGTCGGCAGTGATCATGCCGGGCCAGTCGGCAATGGCGCTGTAGCCGGGCTCGAAGCCGGCAGCCTTCATCTTGTCCTGGGTGTCGGTGCTGGCCATCAGAGTGGCCAGCGCCTTCTCGAGCCGTGCCTTGACGGCCGGCGGCAGGCCATGCGGCGTTACCAGCGCGAGCCAGGCGGTCATGTCGAAACCGGGGTAGCCCGACTCGGCCACGGTGGGCACGTCGGGCAGCAGGGCAGAGCGCTTCGCCGTCGTCACCGCCAGCACCTTGATCTTGCCGGTCTTGAGCTGCGGCGCGGCGGCCACCACGGTATCGAACGACAGGGGAATCTGCCCGCCGATCAGGTCGGTCATCAGCGGCGCGCTGCCCTTGTAAGGCACATGGGTCATTTTGAGGCCGGTGGCGTTATTGAACATGGCCCCGGCAAAGTTGGCGCTGGTGCCATTGCCGAAGCTGCCATAGAGGAACTTGTCCGGGTTGGCCTTGGCGGCGGCCACCAGCTGCGGCACGGTGCTCGCCGTGACGGACGGATGGGCCAGCACAGCCAGCGCCACCGAGCCGACCATGCCGATGGGCTCAAAACCCTTGGCCGGGTCGTAGGCCAGCTTGGCCTGCAGCGCCGGGTTCAGCGTGAAGGTGGAGTTGGAGCTGATGAGTAGCGTGTAGCCGTCGGGTTTGGCGTTGGCCACGGCGGCAGCGCCAATGGCCGTGCCGGCGCCGGGCTTGTTTTCCACGACCACCGGCTGGCCCAGCTGCTCCTCGAGCTTCCTGGCCAGGAGGCGCGCCAGCACGTCGGCCGCGCCGCCAGCAGGGAAGGGCGCAACCAGCGTGAGGGGCCGCTCGGGATAGCCCGCCGCGCAGGCGAGTCCGGCAAAGAGGATGCTGCTGGCGATGAGCGCGCGGCGCAGTGGGTCGAAGAAAGTGGCTGAAGTGTCTGAAGTGCTTGGCATGATGACCTCTCGTAAGTAAAGAAAATGATTCAGCCCGCAACGGGCAGTAGTGCGCGGCGGGCCGTGACCACGGCGTCCAGCGCGGCCACGAACTCATCGGCTTCAGCGTCGCCGAATGGCAGCGACAGCGCCACCAGCCCGCGCCGCGCCAGGAAAATGCCGCACTCCAGCAGATCGAAAAACAGCAGTGCCTTGATGCGGTCGTCGGCACCGGCCATGTCGGCCGCGCTGCGCAGGGGGCGGTCGGTGGCATGCAGTTGCATCACCGAGCCCAGGCCCGTGAACTGCAGGCCCACCGCGTGGCGTTTAAACACGCCATTGAGCCGCTCGCGCAGGCGCTCGCCGCGCTGGTTCAGCGCGTCGAGGGCGGCCGGTGTCAGCACCTGCGTCAGCCCCGCCAGACCGGCAGCCATGGTCAGCGTGTTGTTGTTGAAAGTGCCGGCGTGGGCTAGCGCGTCGGCCCGGCGGGGGTCAAAGCGCGACATCACATCGGAGCGCCCACCGAAGGCGCCGAACGAGAGCCCGCCGCCGAAGTATTTGCCCAGCGTGGTCAGGTCAGGTTTCAAGCCCAGCAGCGCCTGGCGCCCGCCGCCGGACAGGCGCGAGGTCATGACTTCATCGAGGATCAGCAAGGCGCCGCATTCGTCGGCCAGCGCGCGCAGGCCGTGCAGGAAGGCGGGCTCTGCGGGAATGCAACCGCCCGCGCCCAGCATGGGCTCAACCAGGATGGCTGCCAGTTGCGGGCCGTGCGTCTGAACCAGCGCGCGCACCGCGTCCAGGTCGTTGTAGGGTGCGACCACAAAGTCGTGCGGCACGTTCACCGGCGAGCCGCCACCGCCAAACGACAGCACGCCGCCGTGGTAGGCGCCGTTGAACACCAGCACCTTGCGCCGGCCCGTGTGCGCGGTGGCAGCCGCCAGCGCCATCAGGTTGGCTTCGGTGCCCGAGTTGGTGAAGCGCAGCAGCGCCATGCCGGGAAAGCGGCGCTGGATTTCATGCGCCAGCGCGGCCTCGCGCGCCGTGTGCGAAGACAGGCTCAGGCCGTCCTGCAGCGCGGCCACGATGGCTTGCCGGATCAGCGGATTTGAGTGGCCGTAAATGCCCGCGGTGAATTCGCCCAATGCGTTCAGGTAGCGGTGGCCGTCGGTGTCCCACAGATGGCAGCCTTCGCCCCGCGCCATGTAGAGCGGGAATGGCGTGTAAAACAGCACGCTGCGGGTATTGCCCGCGGGCAGCACGTCGGCCGCCTCACGCAGCAGCCGTTCGCTGCCGGGGTTGCGGGCACGGTAGCGGGCGGTGGT
>DASXRN010000124.1:0-12241 GCA_036506595.1 Polaromonas sp.
CGCGAATACGAAAGGACTTCCCACCTTCCATTAACGGTGTCGAAGCACCAAGATTGAGTTTCGATCATCAATCTGAAACTGAAAAGGGGAAGCCCATGAGTGAGATTACACGAGCACCGATAGCGCGGGTAGGTGCAGACCTTGCCAAACAGGTGATCCAAGTGCACGCGGTGGATGCGTCGGGCCACCGCGTAGTGGCGCGGGCGTTCAAGCGCGATCAGTTCTACGCCTGGTGCGCGCAGCTGCCAAGAGGATGCCTGGTGGCGATGGAGGCGTGCTCGAGCGCGCACTATTGGGCCCGCAAGCTATGCGCGCTGGGGTTGGACGCTCGGCTGATTGCGGCCAACTTCGTCACCCCGTACCGCATGGAAGGCAAGAGCGGCAAGAACGACGCCACCGACGCCGCAGCGATCTGCGAAGCGGCGTCGCGGCCAAGCATGCGCTTCGTGCCAATCAAGACTTGCGAGCAGCAAGGCGTGATGAGCCTGCACCGCGTGCGCGAGGGGTTGAAAGAAGAGCGCACCGCCTGCATCAACCAGATCCGCGGCGTCCTGACCGAGTTTGGCCTGGTGTTCGGTAAGAGCCCAAAGGTATTGCGCGCCGTCCTGATCGACGTTATCGAAGATGCCAGCAATGAACTCAGCGCGACGGCGCGCTTGGTCGTGCAGCGGGCACTCGAGCACTGGCGCGAGCTCGACGAGCACCTTCGCTGGTGCGACCGGCAGGTCGGCCAGCACGTGCGCTCTAGCCCAGTAGCCAAACGTGCAGCCAAGGTCATCGGTATCGGCGAACTCGGCGCGTCGGCGCTGACGGCCTGCGTCGGTGACTTCACGCAGTTTAAGAGCGGCCACCAGTTCGGCGCCTGGCTGGGCGTGGTGCCACGCCAGGATTCCAGCGGCGGCAAGATCCGCCTGGGGCGCATCACAAAGCGTGGTGACGACTACCTACGTACGCTGCTGATCCAGGGCGCCAAGGCCGCATTGATGAGGGCCGACAAACGCGACGACCCGACCTCGCGCTGGCTGGTCCAACTGACGGCGCGTGTGGGCTGGCAGAAGGCCTGCGTGGCCATGGCCAACAAGAACGCTCGCATCCTATGGGCGGTGATGACGCGCGAAGAAGGCTTCGACCCCAACCACGTCAGCGTCAAGCCCCAGGCCAAGCAGTCGGCCCGACAAGCGATCGCGAATCCACCGCTCAGCGCCGCCGCCTGCGCGACCTGAGTGCCGAAACAAAGCACGACCACCGATCACCCCCCCACAACCAAGTCCGATTCCCTCCACCCAAGACGTGCTCTCGAAGATGCATTTGACAGGTCAGACCGGCAGCCGGTGAACTCGATAAACCGCGCGTGGCGGCAATCGTGCCCAACCACGTACCGCGAATGGAGCCCGGCTGAGCGGTTCGTATCTGGGTCCGCACTGACTGGTGCGACAAGACCGTTTGTAGATGTGCAGTCTGTTCTCTGTCGCTAATGCAACTTCGCTCGCCGGTCGTCCGTGGATTAATCAAAGACCAACCAACACCAAATTCAATTCAGGTCTTGACAGGAGGGGGAGTCCTTGTAGAAGCGGTTTAGTTCAACGCTGCTTTCCGGTCACTCACGGCGCCCGCATTAACCTACCGATGCGGGTCGAAAGCTGTCACCGGCCAGGGGCCTTATCTGCCTACGAACACGCCATCCATTCGGTCGCAAGTCCTGCATCCTTCGAGTGCGAGCGTCGATTCCTGGCCCCCGCTTCGGTACAAACATCAACCAGCAGCTTCGGGGCGCTCTGGCGGTGATAGATGACGGTATGGCGCTTGTTGACGGATTGCAAAAAGCGGTTGCGGATGCAACGCGGATTCACCAGATCGACACGGCGACCCAATCACTTTTCGAGCACTTCGGCCAGCTCAATCAGCGCCTTGCGCTCAAAAGGCCTGCAATCCCAGTGCGTTAATTGCTATCGAATTGATAGCTTCTGGCGCCCGTTCTAATTGGACTACAACCCAATTCAACCACCATTTCGACAAGAACAGCAGCCTGTATACCCGCAGCAGATTACACAGCAGGCTGATGCCCAACGCCATGGGCCTGTCCAGACAGGGCGCAGGCAACTACCGCTCAGGCTTTATCTTTTTCACAGCGAACCGCAGTTCAGCCGGCCAGGCGAGTTCCCTATTTCAGGATAGAGAAGATGCTGCTGTAGTCATCTTTCCAGGGCTGGAAGCCGTCTGGATCGGCAATGGTTGTTGCACTGCTGAGCTGTGGGTCTTTGAAAAAGGCGGTATCGCTGCTGACCAGCGCCCAGCGTGAACGCAACACCAATTTTTCAGGGATGCTCTCTGAATCCACCAGACGAACACTCTTGCCGAAATGGTCGGCCGCGGTCTTGACCACCGGCCGCAGGTCCAAAAACCGGTTGGTAATGTGCACCGCCAGCACGCCGTCGGGCTTGAGGTGCCTGAAGTACTGGGCGAATGCCTCGCGCGTCAGCAAATGGATGGGCACGGAGTCGCCAGAGAAAGCGTCCACCACCAGCACGTCGAACAATTGCACGGTCTCCCGCTCCAGCTGCAAGCGGGCGTCGCCAAGAATGATTTCGCTGGCGGCTGCGGTGCGCGCGAGAAAGCTGAAATTTTTGTGGGCGAGGTCTATCACCATGGGATCAATCTCGTAGAGCCTGAAGTGATCGTCTTTTCGCCCATAGCTCACCAGCGTGCCAACGCCCAGACCAATCACCCCGACCCGCAGTGGCCCTTGTGCGGCCTTGATCTGCATGGCCTTGCCAGCACCGCCGTCCGGGCTGTAATAGGTGGTTGGCAGATCCAGCTTGCCGGGTGCGGTGTGTTGCCGCCCATGGGTAATTTGCCCGTGGAACATGGTGCGGTACTCACCCTTGACATTGTGAAAGACTTGCAAGGTACCGTAGAAATTACGCGCCGTCACTTCTGCGCCACTGGTCTCTTCCACGTGGTCGTCAATGCGAATCCAGGCCAAGGCCAACAGCACCGCCGCTGTAAAGACCATAGAAACGCGACGCCACAGGGGGCGTGAAAATTCTATTTTTGGAATGACCGCGATGGCTGCGACCAGCCCGGTGAGAAAAATGCCAATCGACAACTCGTAGTTGCTGTTAAACCAATAGGGCGCGATGACGCCGACAAAAAAGCCACCCACCACCCCGCCGACCGCCAGCATCAGGTAGTAGCCGGTTAAATGGCTGGCGTGCGGCTGCAGGCGGGCCAGTTCGCCGTGGCACACCATGCAGGCCACGAAGAATGCCGTCAGGTTGATCCCCATGGAGACGGAGAGCGGCAGTTCGTTAATGCCCACGGTGGGCAGATAGGCCAGCGCGCCCAGCCCCAGAACCAGCAAAGGAAGAAACACTTTGCGCTGGTACCAGCCGTGGCGCTCAAAGCTCAAGATGAATGAAAGCAGATACAAGGCCAAAGGTGCGACCCAGATCATGGGGATAGGCGCAATGTTGGTGGTGAGGAAACTGGTGTCGGCCACCATCAAAATAGACGGGCATGCCGCCAGCGCGGCCCACAGAGCCTTGTCAGTCCAACGCGGCGCGGGGCCTTCGTGATGGGCTTGCTGCACGATGGGAATGCCATTGCGTCCACGCCAGGCCAGGAGCGCGCAGGCGGCGGCAAAGCAGGCATACAAACCCGACCACAGATACGACTGCCAGAGGGTCGGGAAAATGGGCTCTACCGCCACCGGGTAAGCCAGCAGCGCCAGCATGGAGCCAAAGTTGGACAAGGCGAACAAGCGATAGGGCACCAGCCCCGAACGCTCCCGTGCAAACCACGCCTGCAGCAGGGGACCCGTGGTTGACAGCACAAAGTAGGGCAAACCGATGGACACGGTCAGCAACCCAAGGATGCGCAAGGTGGGATTCTCGGCCCCCATTGGCTTCCAGTCCAAACTCGGGCTGATGGGGATGAGAAGCAAACTGACCAACAGCAAGCTGCCGTGTACCAGGCTTTGGCGAGAAGGACTGAGGAAGCGAGTCACCCAGTGGGAATAAAAATAGCCCAGCAGCAAGACCGACTGGAAAAACAGCATGCACGTTGTCCAAACGGCTGCCGAGCCACCAAACCACGGCAGAATCATCTTGCCAATCAAGGGCTGCACCTGGAACAGCAAAAACGCACTGAGGAAAATGGTCAGACCGTAGTGAAAGGCCAGGCGCAGGTTAATTTTCATGTGTCCTCGTGTTGATCCGTGGCGAAAGCGCATCCTCACAGTGGGCGGAGTGTACACGTCGGCTTTTGGCGCCCAGGCCCATCTTTCTGACCGAATGCCAGCGACTGCTTTCGCTTTGCGGGTCACTCACGGAACCCGCACGAACTGATCGAGTGCTTCGGCCAACTCAAAGCGGGGTGCGCCCAAAAGGCCTGCAAACCCGGCGCATGAATCGCTATCGAATTTATAGCTACCCACGCCCGCACTACCTGGGCTAGCACCCTATTTTCTCACTACTTCGGCAAGAACAGCAGCCAGTACACCAGCAACAGGTTAAACAGCAGGCTGATGCCCAGCGCCAGCTTCCAGAGCGCGGTCGGGTCGCGCTGCATCAGCGGCGTGGCCGGTGGGGCGGTCAGCGGCCGCGAGGCGCCACGCTCCAGCGCCAGCAGCAACTCTTCTGCGGTTTCAAAGCGCTGGCGCTTGTCGCGCGCCACAGCCTTGAGCACCACATGGTCCAGCCAGATCGGTATTTCTGGCCGGTGCCGGCTGGGCGCAACCGGGTCGCGCCAGTAACGGCCAGCCTGGTAAGGCACCACCTCGCCATAGGGCAGCTTGCCGGTCAGCAACTGGTAGAGCGTGACCCCGAGCGCAAACAAATCACTGCGGGCATCGGGCAACTCGACCAGCCCTTCATGACCCAAGGCCCCGCCCCTGCCGCTGAAACCCCATTGCTCAGGGTTGATGTAGCTGGGCGTGCCGGCGTGCAGCGCACGCTGCGACTCGGGCTCGCGACCGGACAGAGCCACGCCCAGGTCCAGCAGGCGCAGTACACCGTCTTCACCCTGGTGCAGGTTGGCAGGCTTGATGTCGCGGTGAATCACGCCCTGCCGGTGCAGCCGTCCCAGCGCTTTGGCCACCTGCGTGGCTGCGCTCAGCACCTGCGGCAAGCTCAATTGCTGCTGCCGGTCCAGCTGCTGCTGCAGGGTTTCACCGGCATGCCAGTCGTACAGCAGATAGAACGCGCTCGGCTCCTTGCCATTGGGCAAGCGGCTATGGAGGTTGACCAGGTAATCCGCCGCGCGCGATGACTGCATGCGCTTGACCAGCCAGGCTTCGTGCGCCAGCATGGCGCGCTCTTCGGGGTCGTGGGCGCGCGACGGGTGCAGGGTTTTCAGGGCATAGAGCCGCTGGGTCTGGGGGTCACGTACCTGGTGGAGCACGTTGATGCCGTTGTCGGCCACCGTGGCGGTCACCGTCAGGCCATCGAGCGAGTCGCCCAGTTTCAGGCGCGCCGGCACCGGCAACGCGAGGGCCTGGCGATTTTCATCCTGCAAAGTGGCATCGAGCAAACCCAGCACACGCACCACCAGCGCCGTGGCGTTGTCGTGGCTGCCGGCCGCCAGCGCTGCATCCACCAGCTGCTGGCTGATGAGCTGGGCGCCGGCAGCGGCCTGGCCCTCTGGCGCCGCGGCCACCATGGCGTTGAGCTTTTTCAGCGGCAACACGCCGTGAACACCATCGCTGAGCAGTATAAAAACGTCGCCGACCTGCAAGTCACCTTGCGAATAATCCACCACCAACCGGTCCTGCGCGCCCACGGAGCGCAGCAACTGGTGCCGAAAATCGGGGTGCTCCACCACATGGTCATGGGTAAGCTGTGTCAGCTGGCCGTCCCGCAACAGATAGGCGCGGGTGTCGCCCACATGGGCCAGCGCATACGACTGACCACGCAGCACCACCGCGGTCAGGGTGGTCAGGCCCAGTGCGGGCTGCCGGCGCCGGTTCAGCCCTGCCAGCCAGGCGTTTTGCGCGCCAATGATGCGGTCCAGCGCGACCGTGGTGTCCCAGGTTTCGGGCGTGCCGTAGTAATCACGCACCAAACTGGTGACCGTGGTTTGCGCGGCCTCTTTGCCCATGCCGCCGGTGCTCACGCCATCGGCAATCGCCACGATGGAGCCCATGCCTTCTTGGCCCGGCTCCGGCAGCATGGCCGCGCAGAAGTCTTCGTTGATGTCTTTGCGGCCCGCCAGCGATACGAAGCCAATGTCTAGGTCAAATGCCATGCACCAGGATAAGCAAGTTTCATGCTTGATTTTGGTGCGCCGCAGCAAACCACCCAGCAAACAGCTCCCAGTACTGCAACCCGGAAGTAGCGGAACACAATGAAAGTGATGGATTCGTGCCCAGGGCAAGGCGCAAGCCGCAGCGAAGGCTATTCGCCTTCGCAAGGGTTGCAACGCTGCCATGGGTGCGAAGACGCGCTTTCATGTTTCGATATTTCCGGGTTGCAGTACTAGCCCACCAGCATCTGCATGCTGCGCTCGTAATGCGCAGACAGCTGCTCAAAGAGATCGAGCAGCTCTTCGCTGGCGCTGGCCAGGCCCTGCAGCTGGCCTTCGGCAACACCGGCCAGCATCTGCGCCCAGCAGATGGCGGCCGCATCCAGCGCGCTGCGGATGTCTTTGCTGGTCAGGGGAATCTCGTTGAGATAACGCAGCGCTTCCTCAAACGCCACCTTGGCCTCGGCCATGCCCGCCTCATGCTGCGGCAATAACGCCTTGTCGCCCACCAGCGCCAGCAAGGCGTATTTGGCAAAACGCTGGCACAGCATGCGCTGGCGACCGGCCAGGTTGAGCACGTGCAGCGGCGGCGCGGCGCCCGCACTTTCCAGGCTGCTGGTCATGCGCTCGGCTTCCTGCAACAGCAGCTCGGCCAGTTCGTTGATTTGCACCATGTCCGCGGCTTGGGGCTCAGCCTGCAGCGCAAATTTCAGCCGGGTCCAGGTGTGCGTGACTTGCCCCAACAGGTCGCCAAAAGTGGGTTGGGACAGGCTTTTTCCCAGGGCCGCCAGATTGCCATCAATGCGCAGCATGGACTCCTTCAGGCGCTCTTTCGCCTGGGCCGGCTGCACGCCTGCCAACTGCAGCAGCACCAGCTTGACCAGTCGCTGCGACAGCATGCGCAGCTGGCCGGAGCGGTTCACATCCTCGGCGAAACGGGCCGAATGGATGATGTGCCGCGACACCTGGCCCAGGCGCTGGTTGCTGTGCATCGAAGCGGTGCGCAGGATCTGGAAGGCATCGTCATCGGACACCTGGCGCGCGCGCATCAGGATGCCCTTGGCACGATCCACCATCTTGCGCTCCTCGAAGCGGCTGCTCACGTCCAGCAGTTCAGCACGCAGGGCCTGCTCGCGGTTGAAGCGGGCGCGCGCCAGATGGATCAGCGAGCGCAGGCGCTGCTGGGCATAGCCGTTGATGACATAGGCATGAACCCCCACTTCCATGGCGCGCACGATTTTGTCGGCATCGCCATCGCTGGTGAAAACGATGACGGGGCGCGGCGCAGTCTCGGCAATGACTTGCAAGGCCCTGAACAGCTCTTCACCGGGCAAGGGGTCGTCACAAATCACCAGGTCGGGGGCCTGGCGAAGCACCTCCTGCACCAGTTTGTCGCACCCATCGGTACGGCCAAGGACCTGGATACCGACCGCTTCCAGGTCGGACACCAGGGCATGCGAGCCCGTCGGGCCGTTCAGATTTACCAATGCGGAAGTCATAAAAACCAGGAATGTGAGGGGAAAACAGGCGAAACAGGCTGCGTTGCATGCAAGTTGCGCACCATGCAACCGTCGGCCCAATGATATGGCACGGCTTTTGCATAACCCATGGCGGGCGTAACGAAGCGTCCAACCTTAGCGAAAGCACTGCGGGTTCTGCGCATAACGATGTGCGTAATGGTGTGCCTCATCCCGGATTTACTGCCGGAGCCCTGTTTTGCAGGAGAGAGCATCATGGTTTTTACCTCATTTTTTAACCAGCCAGGCCGCCGGCAAGCCCTTAGCGAAGGGCCTGCCACACCCCTGGCTGCGCTCGCGCACCGCCGCAACGCCCTGGCCTGTGGCCCGGCGCATCGCGCCTTGCCGGTGTTGCGCAACACCCGTTTGGCATGACGCCTGCACTCACAAACCCGAATCAATCTGGAGTAGCCCCATGAAAAAATCAAAACTCGTAATGGTCGGCAACGGCATGGCGGGTGTTCGCACCCTTGAGGAGCTGCTCAAGGTCGCGCCCGATTTGTATGACATCAGCGTCTTCGGTGCCGAGCCGCATCCCAACTACAACCGCATTTTGCTCAGCCCGGTGCTGGCCGGCGAGCAGACGCTGGACGAGATCGTGCTGAACAGCTGGGACTGGTACAAGGACAACCACATCACCCTGCACGCCGGCAAGAAGGTCGTTGAGGTCGACCGCGTGCACCGCATTGTGCGGGCCGACGACGGCACCGAAGAAAAATACGACCGCCTGCTGATGTGCACCGGCTCCACCCCCTTCATCCTGCCGGTGCCGGGCAAGGATTTGCAGGGCGTGATCGCCTACCGCGACATTGCCGACACCAACGCCATGATAGAGGCGGCGCAGAAGTACAAGAAGGCGGTCGTCATCGGCGGCGGCCTGCTGGGACTGGAAGCCGCCAACGGCCTGATGCTGCGCGGCATGGAGGTCACCGTGGTGCACGTCATGCCCTGGCTCATGGAGCGCCAGCTCGATGATGTGGCGGGCAAGCTGCTGCAAAAATCGCTGGAAGACCGCGGCCTGAAGTTCCTGATCGGTGCGCAGACGCAGGAGCTGACCGGCGACAAGGATGACGGCAAAAGTGGCCGCGTGAAAGCCATCAAATTCAAGGACGGCACAGAGCTCGAAACCGACCTGGTCGTGATGGCCGTCGGCATACGCCCCAACACCGAACTGGCAGAGAAGATGCGCCTGCACTGCAATCGCGGCATCGTGGTCAGCGACACCCTGCAGACCGTGACCGACGCCCGCATCTACTCGGTCGGTGAATGCGCGGCCCACCGCGGCATCGCCTACGGCCTGGTGGCGCCGCTGTTCGAGCAGGCCAAGGTCGCGGCCAACCACCTGGCGCAGTTCGGCATCGGCCGCTACAGCGGCTCGCTGACCTCGACCAAGCTCAAGGTCACCGGCATCGACCTGTTTTCCGCCGGCGAATTCATGGGCGGCGAAGGCACGGAAGAAATCGTGATGAGCGACCCGTTTGGCGGCGTCTACAAAAAACTGGTGCTCAAGGACGACAAGCTGATTGGCGCCTGCCTGTACGGCGACACGGTGGACGGCAGCTGGTACTTCAAGCTGCTGCGCGAAGGCCGCAGCGTCGGCGACATCCGCGACAAGCTGATGTTTGGCGAATCCAACATCGGCGACGCCGGCCACGAGGGCCACAACAAGGCCGCCGCCATGCCTGACGAGGCCGAAGTCTGCGGCTGCAACGGCGTCAGCAAGGGCACCATCTGCAAGGCCATCAAGGAAAAAGGCCTGTTCACGCTCGACGAGGTGCGCAAGCACACCAAGGCCAGCGCCTCCTGCGGCTCCTGCACCGGGCTGGTCGAGCAGATCATCATGTTCACCGCCGGCGGCGACTACTCGGCCACGCCCAAGAAAAAGGCCTTGTGCGGCTGCACCGACCACAGCCACCAGGACGTGCGCGACGCGATCAGGGCCAACAAGCTGCTGAACATTCCGGACGTCTTCAAGTTCATGGAATGGCGCACGCCCAACGGCTGCGCCAGCTGCCGCCCGGCCCTCAACTACTACCTGATCTCGACCTGGCCCAAGGAGGCCAAGGACGACCCGCAAAGCCGCTACATCAACGAGCGCAGCCACGCCAACATCCAGAAGGACGGCACCTACAGCGTGATCCCGCGCATGTGGGGCGGCCACACCACGCCCGACGAGCTGCGCCGCATCGCCGACGCGGCCGACAAGTACAAGATCCCCACCGTCAAGGTCACCGGCGGCCAGCGCATCGACCTGCTGGGCGTGAAGAAGGAAGACCTGCAAAACGTCTGGCGCGACATCGGCATGCCCACCGGCCTGGCCTACGCCAAGGCGCTTCGCACGGTCAAGACCTGCGTGGGCAGCGAATGGTGCCGCTTCGGCACCCAGGACAGCACGCAAATGGGCAAGGACCTGGAGCACGCGCTGTGGGCCATGTATTCGCCGCACAAGGTCAAGCTGGCGGTCAGCGGTTGTCCGCGCAACTGCGCCGAATCGGGCATCAAGGACGTGGGCGTGATCGGCGTGGACTCGGGCTGGGAAATCCACATCGGCGGCAACGGCGGCATCAAAACCGAAGTGGCGCAGTTCCTCATCAAGGTCAAGACCTCGGCCGAAGTGATGGAGTATGCGGGCGCTTTCCTGCAGCTCTACCGCGAGGAAGGCTGGTACCTGGAGCGCACGGTGCACTACCTGCACCGCGTCGGCCTGGACTATGTCAAGAAGAAGATCCTCGACGACCACGAAGGCCGCAAGGCCCTGTGGGAGCGCCTGCAGTTCAGCGTGGACGGCCAGCCCGATCCCTGGTTCGAGTCCGACAAGGCGGCAGTGGACACGCGGCAGTTTGCAGCGATCACGGCTTGATAAGCAGGCTACAGGACTGATCCCATGAAAAAAATGTCCATGACACATACTTTGAAACGCCGGGTATTTTGCGGCCTTGCGCTGTCTGCGGCTGTGGGCTCCCACGCACAAGTGTCCAATATGGGCGATGCCATCAACAAGGCTGGCCGCCAGCGCATGCTGTCACAACGCATGGGCAAGGCCTGGCTGAGCTTGGGCCAGGGCATCCAGCCCGACTTGGCCCGTCGCGTGCTGGACCAGTCGATGTTGTTGTTTGACCGGCAGCTGATCGAGCTCAAAGCCTACGCGCCCGTCGGCGAAACACGCGACACCTACGTGCAGCTGGAGTCCGCATGGTCTGACTACAAAACCCTGCTGATCGGTACAGCGCCGTCGCAAGACAAAGGCAAGTCTGTGCTGCTGCAAGCCGGCAGGGTGCTGGCGCTGGCCCACAAGGGCACAGGCCTGCTTGAGCAGCAGGCCGGCAAACCCGGCGCCAAGCTGGTCAATATCGCCGGGCGCCAGCGTATGCTGTCGCAGCGCATGGCCCAGTTTTACATGGCCAACAACTGGAACATAGACAGCGCCGCGAGCCTGCTTGAGCTGGGCAAGGCACGCGACGAGTTTGTGCCTGCGCTGGAGCTGCTGCGCAATGCCCCGGAAGCCACCGCCGAGATCAAGCAGGAGCTGGTGCTCGCTGATAACCAGTGGCTGTTTTTTGACAATGCGCTCAAATCGCACGCCTCAAGTGCCAAGGCGGCCTCCGACGTGTTTGTCACCAGCGAAAACCTATTGCAGGTCATGGACCGGGTGACTGGCCTGTATGCACGCGTTCTGGCCTAACAAAGATCTGAAAAGAGAGAACTACCATGAGTGATTGGAAAGTAATTTGCCGCGTCGATGACATTCCCGTGCTGGGTTCACGCCGCGTTGCACGCTCCCAGGGCCTGGATGTTGCCGTATTTCGCAACGACCAGGACCAGGTATTCGCCCTGCTCGACCGTTGCCCGCACAAGGGCGGTCCGCTGAGCCAGGGCATTGTGTTTGGCACCAGCGTTGCTTGCCCGCTGCACAACTGGACCATAGACCTGGAAGGCGGTTGCGCCAGGGCGCCTGACGAGGGTTGCACGCCGCGCTTTGCCGTGAAGGTGAACGACGGGGTGGTGCACCTTGATGCCCGCGAACTCGCCACGCATGCGACCGATCTCCTGGCCCCGGTGGCCGGCCCAACGCGCGCGCTCGGCAGCCACGGCGCGATTGACATCGGACATCCGCAGCCGACGGTTGCGAGCTGAATGGCCTTGCCTGTCGAGTTGACAGCCGTGACCGATACGCACTCCACCTGCACCCACTGCGATCTCGCTGCTGTCGCAGCAGATCGCTTTGCTATAACAATGAAACACCTTCGTAGGGGCGAAACATGATGCGTGAAACCCGCTCCACCTGCCCCTACTGCGATCTCGCTGCTGTCGCAGCAGATCGCTTTGCGATAATTATGAAACACCTACGTAGGGGCGAAACATGATGCGTGAAACACGCTCGACTTGCCCCTACTGCGGTGTGGGCTGCGGTGTCATCATCGAGTCAACGGGTGAGCAGATCACCGGCGTGCGTGGCGACCCGGACCACCCGGCCAATTTCGGCC
>DASXRN010000125.1:0-4300 GCA_036506595.1 Polaromonas sp.
GCCGCGCTCAAATGAAGCCGCTGCGGCAAGAAGCCAATGGTTTGGGCGCGCCATGCATCGCTGGCCGCGTTTTTCAGCGCGCCCAGCGGCTGGTCGGCCACCGTCACCTCGCCTTCTGTGGCAGCCAGCAAACCAGCCGCCAGCGCCAGCCAGGTGGACTTGCCCGAACCCGACGCACCGCGCAGCAGCAGCACGCCGCCCTGCGGCACGTCCACATCGTCAAAACCAATCGCAGGCCCCCCGGTGTAACGGTAGGCCAGTTGCC
Organism: Polaromonas sp.; assembly: GCA_036506595.1. Classification (GTDB taxonomy): domain Bacteria; phylum Pseudomonadota; class Gammaproteobacteria; order Burkholderiales; family Burkholderiaceae_C; genus Polaromonas. Next base: position 266 of record DASXRN010000125.1, read on the forward strand.
GGGTGCGGATCATGCCGGCGCGCCCGTGGCACAGTCGGCACACACCCCGCGCACGGCAAAGTCCATGCTCATGCCCTGGTAGCCCAGCGCCTTGAGGGCTTCCAACGCCGTTTGCGCGGCACGCTCAATGTCATGGGCACTGGCCTGCAACGCGCCCAGCAAAGGGCTGTCGCGGTGACAAGTCTGGCATTCAAAGTGCGGAATGGCGTGCACGCTGCTGGGCATGGCCTGGTAGCGGCGCACCCGGTTCACGTCTACCCGGCACAGCAACAGGCCCGCCTGCGTGAGCCGGTCAATCAGGCGGTACAGCGTCACGCGGTCCAACGCCACGCCCTGGACCCTGTCGCCAGCCAAAGCCATCTGCAACTGGGCATGGGTGTAACTGGTGTCGGCATGGGCCAGCAACCAGCCCAGCACCAGGCGCGCCGCAGCCGTGCGGCGCAAGCCGTGCGCGGTGAGCAGCGCATCGATCGGGTCTGCGGCGGGACGGCTGTGGGGGGAAACGGAGGCCATGTTTTTTGGGGGATTGAATGTTTTTTCGGCTTTGCGCCATAACGCAGCCGAGCTGCATTAAACCATACCGCAATTTAGTTGCAGTATGGGCGTGACTCAGCGTCCGCCCAGCTCATCCGCAGGTCCAGCGCAAAGATCAAGGCTCAGTTGGTGAAAAACATGCGCAACCTCAAGCGCCTGGCGCAGATGAGCACGGTTGAGTTGAGCAACGAACCACTCGCACCAAGGCCGTTTGTAGATGTGTCTGTTCCTGGTTTCACTGCCGCTTCACTTCACGCCGGTGCAGGAAATACCGTCATCAAGGAAAAACTATCGCGTAGCCGCCACGCTTGAAGTGCCAAGGTACGCAGCAACGCTCTTTAGACAGAGCACGATCTCGGCGCGCCGCTCCGGGTGGCCATTGATTGCCAATGGGCTTGGATGCGGACACTCAAAGAACGTGTAGTTGAACTGCAGTTGTTCGATAACGTCTCGTGCTGATTGGGCTTTGCGGCCGACCAGCACTACCACGCGGAGCTTCGGCAACAGCGCAAGAAGCTCCTTGAGATAGGGCACGGAGGCCTCGATGTCTGCGCTGGCAACCGCACGAATGCGCGTGCCACTGCCAACATACCAGGGCACCAAGTTCCAAGACACGGTACGTTCACGAGGTAAGCCGGCCTCGTGATTGAGCAGGTAGAAGTTTTTCGCTGTTTCATCAGGGTTGTTCCTTGAGACGAACCCTGAAGTGACCGCCTTCGGACCAGGCGCCTCAAGAAGAAACAAGCACTCGGCTTCGACTCCACCATCACACGGGTCGAAGTCCGGCACGCGGCCGGTGTGAGCTGTTCGGCGCCGAAGGCTCTGCACAAATGCCGCCAAGGGAGCGACGTGCGACTGCCCGAGCGCAGCTTGCCGTGCTATGCATGCCGACTGGTTTGCGAGCAGCTTGGGCGCGTCCACGGCGGTGGCTCTGGTGGCTAACGAGCTAACGGGCGCGAGCCGGCCTGCCGGCGAAGCGTCCAGCGACCGAAGGGAGCAACGTTGAGCGCCATGTTAGGGTTCCCAGCGTTCATGCAGACAAACGAAGCTCACAGCTTCGCGATTGAGAAGCGCGCTGAAGGACTCTACATGATCAGTACCCAAGACAAGTAGCGTGTGGTTCGCCCCCAGTGCCTTCAGACGTTGAAACCAGAAATCCTCCCGAACGGGCCAGTGCTTTTTCTGTTCGGCGTCAAATCGCGCGGTCTGTTCATGATTCATCACAGCGCCAACTTTAAGCAAGTCTCGTATTTGTTGGTTCGATGGGATGCTGAGCATGCTTCGCTCAGCAGTTGTGGGGTCACAGTAAAGGTGTTGGATACCAAAGCTATTTGCGACTAATCGAGCCGTTGAATCCGAACCCTTCCACAAAACGATGGACTCTTCGCTCAACTCTTCTGCAATAGCGTCATATCCACCTGATTGAACTAACGCAGCTAGGCACGACTGAAATGCGACGGAATCTCCCTCTGGACAGCCAACTATTTGGTGGCGGTGGTTTGTTCCCAGGATTGCAAGTCGCATCTTAAAGTCCTTGTAGTAATGTATACCGCAAGCTCTGCGATATACAACGGCCGCTGCGGTCTAAGTTGGCGACTGAAAATAGCGCCAAGTCCTTATCAGGCAATACTTTTTTGTACATCGTCCACTCTTGTTAGCTAAATAATATGCCCGGCAAATACCGCACGATCATAGGCCTCAGGCTGGCCCAACTCCAAGCTCCAAATGAGCGGTAGATGTCAGCAATTCGCTGGTCGCGTAACAGGCGGGTATTGACACACTCAGCCAGGTTGAACAAGCTCAGTCGAGTATCGGCGCCAACTAGCCGGGGTTGACGACTCAGCAGCCACGCGAACCGCTGTATAACCCATCCCATGAACGAAAAGACCCAAAGCGCTGCCGCCCCTGCCCCGCAACAACGCCCCACCCACCTGCGCACCCATACCTACCACGGCCTGGCGCCCGGCCCGCGCCTGCTGGTGCTGGGCGCGGTACACGGCAACGAAGTGTGCGGCACGCGCGCCATCACACAGCTGATTGAAGAACTCGACAGCGGCGCGTTAGCCATAGCCCGCGGCACGCTGACGCTGGTGCCCGTCACCAACCCGCTGGCCTATCTGCGGGGGCAGCGCATCGGTGACCGCAACCTCAACCGCAACATGGCGCCCAGCGCGATTCCGCAGGATTTCGAGGACCGCATTGCCAACGTGCTGTGCCCGCTGCTCGACGCACACGATGCGCTGCTGGACCTGCATTCGTTTCACACGGGCGGCGCGCCTTTTGTGATGATCGGCCCGCAGAACAACAGCGGCACGCTGGAGCCCTTCAGCAAGGCCGCCGAAGAAATGCAGCTGGCCCTGCACACCGGGCCGCACCGCATTGTGGAAGGCTGGCTGGACGCCTACGCGCGCGGTGTGCAACGCCGCGCTGCAGCCCCCCACACCGAGGCAAGCAGCCGTGCGCAAGCGCTGGTGACCGATACCAACTATGGCGTGGGTACCACCGAATACATGCGCGCGCGTGGCGGCTATGGGGTCACGCTGGAATGCGGCAAGCATGACGACCCCGAGGCGGTGCAGGTGGCCCGCCATGCCATTTTGCAAACGCTGGCGCTGCTGGGCCTGGCTTCGTTGCCGCTGGTACCGGCGTCCACCGACCGCGAAATCCTGCGCCTGGTCGACGTGACCGACCGCGAGCATGCAGGCGACCGGTTCAGCCGCGAATGGCGCAGTTTTGACGTGGTGAAAGCCGGCGAAGTGATTGGCGTTCGCTACGGCGGTAAAGCCGTCAAAGCGCCGGCAGACGGCTTTGTGGTGTTTCCCAACCCGGGCGCTGACGTGGGGCAGGAGTGGTTTTATTTCGCCCAACGGCGCGCCTGAATACCCAGCCTGATCAGCCCCTGACCCGCGCCGCAAAGGTTTTGCGAAACTTCTCGACCTTGGGCGCCGCCACGGCCATGCAATAGCCCTGGTAGGGGTTCTTCTCGAAGAAGTCCTGGTGGTAGTCCTCGGCCGGCCAGTAATTGGCCTGCGGCAGCACCTCGGTCACGATGGGTTTTCCAAACAGCTTGTCCTGGCTCATCTGGCGGATCATGTCGTCGGCCACCTGCTTTTGCTCGGGTGTCGAGTAGTAAATGCCGCTGCGGTACTGCGTGCCCGTGTCATTGCCCTGGCGGTTCAGCGTGGTCGGGTCGTGGATGACGAAGAAAATCTCCAAAATTTCCTGCAGCGTGATTTCCGCCGGGTCATACACCAGTTTCACGACCTCGTTGCAGCCGGTGCGGCCGGTGCAGACATCCTCATAACTCGGCCGGTTGACCTGGCCGTTGCTGTAGCCGGATTCGACATCGGTGACGCCGCGCACATTGACATACACGGCCTCCAGGCACCAAAAGCAGCCGCCGCCCAGGGTGATGGTTTGCAGGTTTTCCATGGTTTTCTCCAAAAGTATTCAACCCAGTAGTCGTCGGTTCAGGTCAGACCTTACACCGCAGCGGCGCGC
>DASXRN010000126.1:0-2027 GCA_036506595.1 Polaromonas sp.
GCCATTCAGGCAGCCCGCCGGCGGCGTCGACGTCGATGCGCAGGAACTTGCCGGCGTAGCGGCTGCACCAGTGGCCGATCAGCGCTTGTGCGCTCGCGAGATCTGGCGCTACCACCGGGCCGATGGCGTGGCCGCGGCCGAAGCGCCGTACGATGGAAAACCCCAGGGCCTCGCCGCCGCGTGCCAGCACCACCGTCTCGCCTTCGGCCAGCAGCTGGCGCAGCAGCGTTTCGCGCGGCATGCCGGCGGCCCGCGCATCAAGCGCGACGAGGGTTGGGGCGTCATTGCGTCCCAGCGGGCGCAGCCGTTGGCCCTGTGGCAGCGCCACCAGCTGGGCCGGAGCCGCCAGGCTCTGGTGTTGCCGGACCTCGCCCGTGATGGCAAAGCCCATCCGTTCGTACAAACCGCGGCCTTCGGGTGTGGCGTGCAGCAGCACGGTGCGGTCCTCCAGCCCCGCCATCACCGCATGCATGAGGTGCTGGCCCACGCGCAGCCCCTGCAGGCGAGGGGAAACCACCACCAGGCCCACCGTCGCGCACTGCTTGCCCCACTGCCAGTGCAAGGCCGTGCCGACCAGTTCGCCGTCGCGCACCGCGGCCACGCCCTGGCCGTGCGCCAGGCCGAACTGCCAGTCTTCCACCCGGTGCGGCCATTGGAACTCGCGCGACAGCGCCTGTGCCGCCTCCAGGTCATCCGCCTTCAAGCGCCGCACCGACACACCGTCGGGCAGGGGGCGACCCACCGCCGCAAGCGCAGCCTGTGGAGTCAAAACGTGGTCGGACATGGGGCTTTCCTTCAAAACGTCAATGGCGGTTTTGGGGACGATGATGCTCGGCGCAGCGGCCCCCGGCTTGTACGATCTTGGCGCCGGGCGAGGCCGCGCCAAGAACGGCACAAAGCGCCTTGAGTCCGCGGTACTCCGGGCGAATACTGCGCGCGCGCCGCGCAGAACCGCAACAACTGCGGCGAATGCTGCCTAGGATTGCTTCCTATATGAACCGCCGCGACCACCAGGAAACTTGACCATGACCGTTGACTACCACCCACCAGCCTTGCCCGCCGGCCGTTCCATCGATGGCCGCAAGCGCGTGCTGATGGATTTCCCGGCCGCCTGAACCCTTTCTTCTCCACATCACCAACGAGGCAAACCATGATCTTCCGACCCAAATACATCACCTTCGACTGCTACGGAACGCTCACCTACTTTCGCATGCACGAGGTGGCCTACGAAATCTACGCGGGCCAGTTGCCGCCCGAGCGGCTCAACCAGTTCGTCAAGGACTTCGGCGCCTACCGGCTGGACGAGGTCATGGGTGACTGGAAGCCCTACGACCAGGTGCTCAAATCCGCGATTTCCCGCACGTGCAAGCGCTACGGCGTGGCCTACCGCGACGAGGACGGGCAGAAGTTCTACGACGCCGTGCCCACCTGGGGCCCGCACGCGGACGTGCCGCACGCGCTCACGCGCGTGGGCAACAAGATTCCGCTGGTGATCCTGTCCAACGCCATGAACGAGCAGATCCACTCCAACGTACGCAAGCTCGAGGCGCCCTTCCACAAGGTCTACACCGCGCAGGACGCCGGCGCCTACAAGCCGCGCCTGCAGGCCTTCGAGTACATGTTCGACCAGCTGGGCTGCTCACCGGACGACATCCTGCATGTGTCCTCCAGCCCGCGCTACGACCTGATGTCGGCCCAGGACATGGGCATCAAGAACAAGGTGTTCGTCAACCGCGGCCACGAGCCCAAGCCCAACGATTTCTATACCCATGTGGAAATCCGCGACATCAACGGGCTGCCGGCGCTGGTCGGCTTGTAATCCGGCGCGCGCCTGACTGACTTCCCGCTCCCATTCAATTGCAAAAGGACCCCGTACAGATGAGCAACCTCACCTTCTTCAAATTCGACGACCTCGGCCCTGGCCGCGAGGGCGCCCCCTTGCCCGAGCGCCTGATCGCGGGCGATCCGCGCTTCATGAACTGGGACGTGAATCAATCGCCCGACGGCAAGGTGCGCACCGGCGTGTG
>DASXRN010000127.1:0-6380 GCA_036506595.1 Polaromonas sp.
TCCCGTTGGGCTGAGGAACGAATACTTCATGGCACCGGACGCCAGAGTCACCGCTTCTACAGATTGAACCACCCTGCGATCATCGTCACGCATTACCGTCAGCGTATGACCAGCACCCAAAGCAGTTTCGGTAACTGACCACGTCAGTCCTGTAGCGATTGGCCCAACCGCCGAAGGCGACAATACTTTGGTAGCGGTCGCACTGATATCAAAGACTGACTTTTGCCCGCCCCCCGGCTGCTCCACCAGCCTGTATGCGCCCGTGTACTGAATGACTGTGTTGCCGGCGTAGTCGGAAATTTCCGCTGCACGCCCGTCCTCGTCCAGCGGGCGCGTAACGCGCCAACCGCCGCCGGGAATCATCTGAACGCTTGCATCTTTCTCTACGCTGACCTGCGAAAGCGTCGCCGCGCCCGTTACAGGATCGATGCCTTTGAGGTACAAAGTGCCGGACCCGTCTTTCTGAAACACGCCCAGGCCGTATTGCGGCTGCGAATAGATCACCGCCCCGTCCTTCGTGTACTCCTGCGTAGAGCCGTCCCCCATGCGCAGTACGCGGACGCCTGTTACCGGATTGACATCCATGACCATGCGCCAGCCTTGCGAATAGGCCTCCGTACCGGCAGGCGTCAGGTTCTGGCGCGTCCAGCCGTCTTGTATTGGTGTAAAGCTGGGTTCCTGTGCGCCAGACGAGCCGATGGTCTGCCCCAATCCATAGCCTCCAGCCAGAAGCGCCAAGGCCCGCGGCAGATTCGCCAGGGGAAGCGCGCGCAACATGACCTCGCCGACAGCACCCAAAACATCTGCCAAGGGCGGGGGTACGTTAACGAATGTCTTGAGTACATAACTGATCCCCGCAGCGCTCTCACCAGGCTTGGATAGCAGCATGCCGACATAACCGGCCCAAGTCAGCGAAACAGCATTGTTGGCCAGCGGCACCATGCCGCTGAGCTTGTAAATGCTGTCGCTCAATGAGCCGTGGTCCAGCGACTGGAGGTGATACGCCTGCATTTGGGTCAAATCGCCACCGAGCAGTGCATTGCCTTCGGCAACGCCGTAGTTGTTGCGGTGCAGTTCGGCCAAGGTGTTGCTTTGAACCACCGGCAGACCCCAAACAAAGCCGCCTCGGCTTCCGCCCAGCTTGGAGACCACATCCTCCATGCCGGTCATCTGGTTGTAAACCACCACACTGTGCTGTTCGACCTGGGCGTTGAATTCCGTGATTTGCTGTGGGCTGTAGCCAGCCATCTTCAGCGTGTACTCGGTGCCAAAGCCATTGACCTCTAGGGACGCGAGTTGATCGGGGTGAAGGCCCAGGCCTGCGCGGGTCTGCTGGCCGCTGCCATCAACTACGCCGTACAAAGCCATGGCAGCCCCAATTGGCGCCGCCCCGCCCGCAAGGCTCTGCCCGGCGAACAGTACCTTCGTCAGGCTGCCTACACCACCAGCTTCTAGCGCAAGGGCATTAAATTGACTGCGAAATCCGGGATCGCTTAGCAACTGCTCCATATGCCCGACGCCCAGCCGCAGCAAGTCCTCGGCGGTATCGGGCTTGTCCTTGCCAAAGCCATTCGTCCCGGCGATGCCCACCACCACGGACTTGCTGGTCGGGTCATAGGCCATGTAGGCATCGAGCCCGGTCGTGCTGTCCGTATAGATGCCGCGCACCACATAGCCAGGCGGGATGGACGCACCCAAAGGTCGCGCCCCCGGCGCGCCAATCAGCGCCGAGTCTTCAATCAAGGTGAGCGGCTGGCCCACCACCAGCCCCCCGCCGTTGTTCAGGGCATACGCCGTCTGCGACGCGGCCATTCCCAGCGCGATCATGCTCGCCTGGCTGGCTGTGGGATTTAATTGGCTGCTAATCAGTTGGTTTAACGTTGTCATTTTTTTCCTCCGGAAGAGCACAGATCAATTAAAAGCAAGCGGGCACGCGGTCCGCCCGGTCGCGATGGATCCCATTTGCGGTTGTGGCTAACAATCCGGCACCCATCGGGGGAAATCTCCACTTCGGTGCCGTTTGAACCCTCATCGATGCGCAACAAGCCCTCAGCCGCCTGCAAATACATGCCTTGCTTGCGCCAATAGCTTGTACGCGCCGCAAAGGCCCACAGCACACCCAGGCGAGTGCCACGACTACCCGCCGAACCTATTTGAAGTGCATCCCATTGCGCCAGCATGGGCGGTGGAACATGCAAGACGCGGCTACCCGCAGGGTCGAGGGTGCGGGTCTGACCGTCCCCCCCGGTTGCAGCGCCCTGGAAGTAGGTGTCGTTCCACGGTTGGTAGCGCATCGAAATGGGTAATGGCGGAGGCCCCGGCAACGACACACGCCGCCCGTCCGGCTTATGGAGCGTGATCGGATGCACCACCAACCCGCGGGCGTCTCGCGCGATGGTCTCCCGCAAGAAGCCATGCTGCGGCAACAACGGAACATCGCGGTAGCCCTCGGGGTTGCGGGTTTCAGCACCGGGGGTGTAGAGGTCGCCGCCAACAGGCCCAAAACTGCACAGCCAGTTGGGCGCAAAGTGGCCGGGCTTCCATTCCGCTTTCTGCAAGGGCTGACCCCATTGCCCGACCAGCCAGGTGTCATCGTTTTCGCGCAAGCCTTCGAGCTGGCCACGGCTGGTCAGCCGGATCATGGTCTTTCCCTCGTGACTCAGGCACTTCAGCTCGCCTTGGTATGGCGTGGCTTCAACCGCACCTGTATCCGTATCCAGAACAGCTATGCGCGAGGGTTCTTCAGGCTGCGCCTTCCACCCCGGCAACTCGCGCACCGAGAGCACCATGCGGCGGTTATCCAGCCAGCGCATCTCGCTCAGCGGGGTGGCACGGATCAGCTCGGGCATCCAGCGCTTGGGAAATTTGTCGAGTGCCTCGGTGAACTGGGCGCGCTCTTCGTCGGTGAAGTCAAACGGAAGTAGCAACTTCGGTTGCCTGGTTCCCCCATCTTGTGCGCATGCATTGACCATCAGCAGCATGAGACCAAGCACGCAAGCATTGAGAAGCCGCGCGAACGGGGCCTTGCATTGCAACACCTCACTCCAAAACCTCCCATTTTGATAGCAGCTCATGCCCGCCGGGCGTGGACTAGTGATCGTTTTCATGCGTAATCTCCTCGTTGTCTAACAGCGTGCAGTCGTGCCCGGGCGCGCCGACGCAGCGGCCATCTAAGCCGCAGCACCGACGTCCAACCGTTTTCACTGGATTTATAGGTGTTTTCATGCGCTCACCAATTCCTTCTGCCATTGCTTGCTATCAATTTCGCAGTGACTACCAACCTTACAAATTCCCCCCACCAGCCGAATCACCTTGCCCGTGGACTCGCAGCACCTGGCGTCGACCTTGTCCAGCACAAAGAAGAAGTTGCTCTCGCCGTTTTCGGGCTCATAGGCGTCGTAGTCTTCATGGCATTCAGGTGATTTTTTAGGCTGTTGCTTGATTTGGTGAATGGTGACCGATTGGATGGACATGGCTGCGCTGTCGTAGCGGGCCTAGCGCTCGCGCAGGCTTTCCTGCCCGGCGCGCTGGATGGGGCTAAGCAAGTATTCAATCACCCGCCGCTGCCCGGTCTTGATTTCGGCGGTAAGGGCCATGCCAGGGCTCAGGCGGACTTGCTTGCCGTCCACATTGATGTGCGTGTCTGCCAGGGCCAAAGTGGCAGGGAAGACTGCGGTTTCAGCCGCGCCGCCCTCGCCCCGTTTGTCGCGCAGCACGGCATCGGCGGTGACGCGCTGCACTGTGGCGGGCACGGTGCCGTAGCGGGTGTAGGGAAAGGTTTCGAGCTTGATCTCGGCCGTCTGGCCGGGGTTGACGAAGCCGATGTCTTTGTTTTCCAAGGTGACTTCGGCCGTAACCTGTGTAGCGGGATCAGCGCCGTCGTTTACGTCGGGCACGATGATCATGAGGGCCTGCGCCTCCGTCACCACGCCCCCGGTGGTGTGCACGGCCAGTTGCTGCACCACGCCGGCCACCGGGGCCTTTAAGGTGGTGAGGTTTTCGCGCTGCGTGGCTTTGGCCTGCTCTTGCGTGGCTTGCTGGCGTTTGAGGTCTGCCTGGGCTTCACGGTCATACAGCGTGCGGCGCACTTCGGCCAGATAAGCAATGCGGGCGTTTTCGCTTTCCCTCAAAGTGGCCTGCGTTTCCAGTAGGTGGGCGCGCTGGGTGGCCAGGTCGCGTTCGAGCTCTACACGCTCGCGGGTTTTGTCTTGGGTGGCGTGGCCCGAGATGTAGCCCTGGTCAACCAGTTTTTTGAAGTCAGTCTCGCGCGCTTGGGCCATGGGCAGGGTGGTTTCGAGCTTGGCAACCACTGCCTGCGCCGTGGCAATTTCGGCCTGGCGGCGGCTGATTTCTGACGAAAGTTTGGCCAGCTTGGCTGTCACGTCGCCCCATTCGCCTTGCAGCTGCGCTTGCGCGGCGGTTTTTTCTGCGGCTGACCATTCCACAGGAAAGTCGGGGACATATTTGGTCGCCAGCCCAGTACTGGCGGGCGCAACCTGCTGCAAATTTTGTAGCGCCTGCTGGATGGCGCGGGCACGCAGCACCTCTGACAAGGCCGACTTGAGCTGGTCTTGCGCGGTGGTTCTGTCGGCGCTGGCGGCCGTGGGGTCCAGCTCCACCAGCGGCTGGCCGGCCTGCACGCGGTCGCCGTCGCTTACCAGCACGCGCTTGACCACGCTGCGCTCCAGCGGCTGGATGAGCTTGGTGCGCTCGCTCACCACCACGCGCCCGGGCGCCACAGCCACGATGTCTACCTTGCCAAAGACAGCCCAGAGCAAGGCCAGGATGAACAGCGCCATGATGGCAAACGCCAGGCGGCGCGGCGCGGGGTGTACCGGGGTTTCCTGCAGGCTCAGGGCGGCGGGCAGGAAGGCGGCTTCGTCGGCCAGGCGCTTGGGGCCAGCCAGCTCGTGGCGCAGGCCCCAAGCGGCGGCGAAGATGGCTTTGTAGCGGGCCAGCAGCTCGATGGCGGGGTGGCGTGGGCGTGCGGCTACTACCCCTTCTACCCCTTCGGCCTGGCTCTGGACTGGGGACTCTGCCTGAACGGTTGCGTGCGCTGTCATGATGCGGCTCCTCCGCGAACGCTGCCGTCCTGCATGCGCCACAAATGCGCGTACAGCCCTTGCGGCTTTTGCACCAGTGCATCGTGTGGGCCTGCCTCGACGATCTTGCCCTTGTCCATGACGATGATGCGGTGGGCGTGGCGCACGGCGCTGAGGCGGTGCGCGATGATGAGCACGGTGCGGCCCTGGCAAATGTGGGCCATGTTGCGCTGGATGATGGCTTCGCTCTCGTAGTCCAGCGCGCTGGTGGCTTCGTCAAAAATCAGGATGCGCGGGTTGGTGAACAGCGCACGGGCAATGGCGATGCGCTGGCGCTGGCCACCGCTCAAAGAACTGCCCTGCTCGCCCACCACGGTGTCGTAGCCCTCGGGCAGCTCGCTGATGAAGTCGTGCGCGCCGGCCATCTGCGCGGCGTACACCACGGCCTCGATGGGTGCCGCCGGGTCGATGATGGCGATGTTCTCGCGCACGCTGCGGTTGAACAGCAGGTTTTCTTGCAACACCACGCCCACCTGGCGGCGCAGCTGGGCGGCGTCGATCAGACTGATGTCGATGCCGTCAACCAGCAGGCGGCCCTGCTCTGGCGTATAGAGGCGCTGCACCAGCTTGGTCAGCGTGCTCTTGCCCGAGCCGGAACGGCCGACGATGCCCAGCACCTCGCCGGGGCGAATATCAAGCGTGATGCCACTGAGTACGGGCGCGGCCTCGGGTCGGTAGCGAAAGCTCACGTTGTCCAGGGTGATGCGGCCTTTGACGGGCGGGAGCTGGGCCGCGCTGGTGGGCGGCACTTCGGTGCGGGTGTTCAGGATGTCACCCAACCGGGCCATGGAAATGCCGGTTTGCTGAAAATCGGTCCACAACTGGGCCATGCGCATGATGGGCTGGGCCACGCGCTGGGCAAACATGTTGAAGGCCACGAACTGGCCCACGGTGAGCTGGTTGTCCATGACCAGGTGCGCGCCATACCAGAGCGTGGCAGCGTTGACGAGCTTGCCAATGAGGTTGACGCCCTCGTGCGCCCAACTGGCCAGGTTTTGCGTCTTGAAGCTGGCGGACACGTAGGCGGCGAGCTGGTTGTCCCAGCGGCGGCCGAAGGCGGGCTCCAGTGCGCTGGCCTTGACGGTCTGGACGCCGGTGACGGCCTCGACCAGCATGGCCTGGTTTTCTGCACCGCGGGCGAACTTCTCGTCCAGGCGGCGGCGCAGGATGGGAACCACCGCCAGACTCAAGCCGAAGTAAAGCGGCAGGCTGACCAGCACGATCAAGGTGAGCGGCACGCTGTAGAACAGCATGACGGCGATGAAGATGACCGAGAAC
>DASXRN010000128.1:0-16761 GCA_036506595.1 Polaromonas sp.
CTCTGGCTGGGACCGGCCACATAGCCGTCAAGCGACATCGAGATTTTGAAGCGCAGCTTGGACATGTCTTGACTCCCAGGAATGGGTGGTCGCCCGCTGGGCTTGCCACCTGCCGCGAAGTTTACAGTTTTGGATGGCCTACTCTAGGTCAGGCGGCCGAATGTTTGAATTCACCGGCCTGCGCGGCTTTTCGCGCAGGTCCGGTGAAATGATGGGTTAGATTTCACCCGATAGGGCGCGGCAGGATTGAAACCTTTACCTCAATGCCGTGTTCACCAGTGTTTAGGTCGGTCTCGATTCCCACGGGATTGGCTACTCGCCCTTCTGGGTCATAGACGAAGCAAACGAGCCGACGGCACTGGGGGTGCTTTTTGTACTTGGCAATGTCGATGATTAGCTGCTCGCCAATCGCCTTCGCGTTGAGGCCGGTTCGCGTCTTCTTAATTTCGACCACAGTATCGATCTGAGGCAACAGAAAGTCGGTTCGAGATGCGCTGCCGGCATAGCTTGGCACCCACTCCTCTTTTCTCACATCGTCGAAATGCAACCAAAGAAGTGCGTGAACTAGATCTTGAACGTCGTATTCGTCGTTTACGTCCAAAGTATCGCGGTTGTTGTACCGGCTTCGAAGCTGGACAGCTACTGCGTGGAAACGAAGAACGATTCGGTCGAGGGCGTCAAGAAGCTTGCTCTCATTTGGGCCAGCATCGATTGGCGCCATGGCGGCGGCAAAAAGCCCCTTGTTGCGCTCGATTCGAGTGATAACAGCTCCAATTGCGCTGCGAATCTCTTCAGCGCTGGCATACGAAGAGGAATGGAGCCAGTTGCTGAAGCCCTCGTTATAGGAGTTCGCAAGCATTTTTATGTGTTGCGCTGACCCGGGGACGTGATCGCGAAGAAGGTCGACTACCTCGGTGACGATTGACCGAAGTCGATAGTTGTCTTGGCGGTCGATATGGATGCCATCGCGATTGCGTGTGAACCTGCCCAGGATCGCACCCAGCTCTACGTGATAGCCATTGAGCGCAGTGAGAATTTCGTCAGGGGTCATTGTGAAATCTAACGAGGCTGACCAAAAACCCCAATTTGCGCGCCGTCACGACGATGCTTGACGCGTTTAGGGGTCAGAGTTTTCATCGCCGGGGCCTGCAGTGAGTTTTGGCTGCTAGGTGCCGATATTGTGATCGTGCTGCACGCCTGCGGGGCGCTCTTTGTCTCTGCCATTTTCCTCACTGCCTCCACCCGCTGTTGGCGAGCTTCTCGATGTTGTGCACCATGCAGTACAGGTGCCCGCCTTGGGGTAGTGCGGCTCGATCAGGGCGCATAACTGGCCCCATGGCACGACACGCTCCATCTCGGCCAGGAAGGCCGCGCGCCGGGTCGTCTTGCCGTATTTCTCGAAACCGCCACCTGCCAGTGTCATCTGCTTGGTCATCTCGGTGTCCCATCAATTGCCTTGTGTAGCAACGTTCAAGAGTCAATGACGGTGGACTTGATCAGAGTTTCCTTAGGCGTCATTGCTTACTTCAGCATTGCCTGCTTCAACCTGAGCGCAGCAGGAAAATCTGGCACCGAATTGAGGGCCGCTTCGACGGAAGTGAGAGCTTCGTCTCGCGCCCCCTCCCTGTTGTACTGGTCAGCTGCTTTGACGTACCAATCGGCGGCGACAAGCTTTGAAGGCATGACGCCCGAGCCCCCTTCGTACATCTTGGCAATGTTGAATGACGCTGCCGCAATTTGAGCGTTGCTTGCGACCTTGAAGCTTGCAAGGGAGTCTAGCCAGCATTTCTTCACCCCATCACTCAGTTGCCCTTTATCCACGCTCTGCAGGCCGTTGCATATGCGCGTGTTGTAAACGCCATAGAAGAACGCGGCGGCTGGCTCGTCGGTCTTTCGTCGGCTTTCAAGAGCGGCCGCATAGCCGGCGGCCTTGTAGGTGTCGTCATCCATAGCGAAGATATTCTTCGCGTTCTGATTCTTTAGCATCTGAATGCTTCTCTGCCGCTCAAGCTCTTTGAATACTTCTGAGGAGCTTAGCTTTGTAGCCTCGTCCCGATAGAAAGTGATTCGTTGAACAGCTTCACCCGCACTCCCTTTCGCATCGTCGGCTGCAGCGGCGAAATTAAACAAGGCGCAGACGGAAAAGAAGAGAGCGAGAACAGCACGCGCGGTTGATTTCATATGAAGCTCTGTAGTCCAACTAAGCTGGAGGGATTTCGGGGATAGCTCGAAAGGGAAATTGGGGTCAGGGAAATTGGGAAATTGGGGTCAGATTCCAATTTAAAACAATTGGTTATCCCTATTTAACCAGCCCCAGCACCTCCCTAAACACCGGATGCTCCGCCGTCCGCAGCCATTCAAACGCCACCATCTCGGTCGTCACCAGTTCGGCGCCATTGCCCGCCAGCCGATCAAACGCCGCATCGCGGTTGCGCTCGCTGCGGGAGCTGCAGGCGTCGGTCACCACCCAGACCTCAAACTCTTCTTCGAGCAAGTCGAGTGCCGTCTGCATCAGGCACACATGCGCTTCGCAGCCCGCAATCACGATGGTGCTGCGGCCGGCGTCTTCTTCGGGTGCCGGTTTTTGCAGGTGCTTGGGCAGGCTGCGGGCGTTGCCACCTTGCGGGGCTTTGCGTACCGGCGGGCGCAGCCAGTCGACCAGGCCGTCGGCTACGGCACTGAAATGCATTTTGGTCAAGGTTTTGCCGCCGGCCGCTTCAATCGCGGCCTGCACCTCGGGCGCGTTGGGGCCTAGCTGAACCGGGTTTTGCGCAGTGGCCCAGACGGGCACTTCCAGAGCCTGGGCCATGCGGGCCAGGCGCACGGCGTTGGCTATGACGAGTTCGTTTTCAAAAATGACGGGCATCAGGCGGGTCTGGTAGTCCACCAGCACGAGTTGGGAGTCATCGGCATCGAGCAACATGGTTATCCTGAAATTTTAAAAAATGGGTTCAAGCCGGGGCCGCATCGCGCTGCAGCCGCTCGACCAGGCCAATCACATAAGCATCAAACAGCAGCGTGGCGTCTTGCCCGAACATGCGGATGCGGCCGGTGTGTTGCAGCAGCAGCAAACCTACGCCGTGGGCAAACAGTGAGGTATTTTCGCGCAAGGCGTCTTCTGCGTTCAGACCCATGGCCTGCAAGGCTGCCTCGCAGGGGCGCAGCGCGTCGTGCAGGCGGTCGTTGAGCTGGTAGTTCAGCTCGGCCGTCAGGCCGCGCGGCTGCAGGCCTTGCACGAGGTAAAAACCCAGGTCCAGATCGCGCGGGTTGGCGGCGTAAAAGCCAAACCAGGCGCTGGCCTTGGCCTCCAGCAGGTCGGCCGGACTGGAGGTGGCAGAACCGGCGGCATCCACGACCGCGTTCAAGCGCTCCAGGGATTCGGCCAGCAGCGCGCCGTAAATCGCCTCCTTGTTGTCAAAGTAGGAGTAGATCGCGCCGGGGGTGTAACCGGCCTGCCTGGCGATCTCGCGAATGCTGGCGCCTTCAATGCCCAGCCGTTCAAACACAGCACGGGCGGCGTCGAGCATGAGCGCGCGGCGCGAATCGTTCATGGCCTGTTGGCGTTGCCGTTTGGCTTGCATCGCTTGAATATAAACGCAGAACCTCGATTAGCAAACAAAATTGAACAGCGTTTAAATTTAACAAAAACCACCACTGAAGAGTCCATGAACGCGGCTTTTAGCGCGGCAACAATGCCAGGCACGCTACTCTTTTAATAGCTGACTGCGCCCATCCGGCATAGGCTACAGGCCTTTTCTATGCCTATCTTGAGGCTGCAAGTACTAGCGCGCGGGCGGTTGGGCAAACTTGAGCAGCCGGGTCGCCAGCAGCGTCTCGGCCAGAAAACACAGCAGCGCCAGCAGAAAGCAGATCACGCCCGACAGAAAACACACGGTGGCGATCTTGAGCGTAGGCAGCTCGCTGGTCTCGCCCAGAAACAGCAGAATAATCGTGGTGCCGATCAGCATCGCGCAAAAGGTCAGCAAGGCAATGCAGCTGTTGACCAGCCAGCCGCGCTTCCTGAGCTGCTGCAGCTCGGCGTACATCTTGATGGCGCGAGCCTCTTCAACGCCACCGGCTTCGAGCCGGTTTTCCAGCAGGCGGGCGCGGTCAATGATGCGGGCCAAGCGGCCGGCCACGGCGGCAATTATTCCTGACACCGCGGTCAGCAGAAACACCGGCGCCACGGCCAGCTGTATGCCGTGGGTGACGGTGGAAAGGTCGGGGGCAAAAATCATCCAGAAGCTCCAAATCGCAAGGGTCTATCTCTCAACCAGTGGCAAGCAAGCATCGTGCAAGCCTTAGGGGGCGACCGCCTTGCGACCGGCACTTCCCGCACGCCTGCGCCGCCAGCTCTGCACCGCGTCGCAGGCTTCAAAATGCCTGAGCAAATTCTGCTTTTGCCGCTCCAGCAGGCTGCTGGCCTCAATCAGCGCCGGCCATGCGGCGCAGGCCTTGCCCACCGTCTCATTGAGCACGCCGCGCACCCGGGTTTCGAACATGCCGGTGGCGTTGCAAAAGCTGCGCACGGTTTTGGCGGTGAGCCGCGCCTGCTTTTCGCCGCCCGGCACAAAGCGCAGTGCATGGCCGCGGCCGCCCATGTAGGCCGCATAGGCCACCACGTCGTAGGCCGGGGACAATTCCGGCGTGCGGCCATCCGGGTACACCACGCCAAAATTCTTCACATGGGCGTCGTAGTTGCCCAGCATTTCGTTGACCATCACGCGCCGGATCAGCTCTTCGGCCGCACCCTCGCCCAACGCGCCGTTCAGCCCCATGCCTTCGCGCAGCGTGCTGGCCATGGTGGCGTAGGTGGCGGCCGGGTGGGTGTATTTTTCTTCGGGTTGTATGCGCAGGATTTGCGCAAAGTCTTCGCAATGGATGTGGCCTTGCGGGCTGCGGTCAAAGCGCTTCACGGCCAAAAACTGCCGACTCTCGCCCAGCACAAAAGGCTGCCTGGCAAGAATCTGCTCCATGGGCGCCAGCCAGGCGATGCAGGCATTGACGCCTGCGGCCTGCGCCAGCCGCAGCGACAGCTCTTCGACCTCGGGCAGCAAGGCATATTCCACCGTGGGCAGCTTGGCGATGATGTGCGTACCCTGCGCATCTTTGGTGCGCGCCACATAGCGCCCCTGCTGCGCCACCAGCGCCAGCTTGGGCTGCACGCCCGACAGCGACGTGGCTTCGGGCAAGGGGTCGGCCGTGACGGACATCTCCAGCGCATCGTTGTGCTGGGTCACCACGCCGGCCAGCGCATCGGCATCCAGGTGGGCCGGGTAGGCATAGACGTTGCCGGGCAAGTCGGTGCCGCAGGCGGCCAGCAGGTCGAAGTGGTCATTGGGCCCGCAGCCGCGCAGCTCTTCCAGGTGGCGGCGCAGCGGCCCTTCGGGCAGCAGGTTCTGGAAGAAAGCCGGCAGGCGGCCGCCTTCGGCATTGAAAAATGGCGTGTTGACGTAGCTGCGCCAGAAAATCTCGCGGCGCTGGGGGTCGTCATCCATGGCGGCCCATGAAAGCACTGGCGATGCCGGGTTGGACCAGAAGGCTTCGTCGGGAACGAAACGCGTGAGCGCGGTGTTGCCCGTGCCGTACTGAAACAGCAGCCCGGCGCGCTGCGGCCCGACACAAATATCAAGCGCCAGGACGTTCATTTCGGTTGCCTGCCCTGTGTACGTCTGGAGGAACGGGCAGAGCGCTGCAAGGTTTGTGCAACGATGCGGTCAACACTGGAAAGCGCGGGCGCAGGTCCTTCAACAACCGCAGCCTGGGCCTCCAGCCCTCGTGCCACCACCTTGGGCAGCAACAGCACCTCCAGCCCGAGTTGCTCGGCAATCGCCATCAGCGTGGTGATGCGCGGTGCGGTGCGCCCCTGCATGGCGCCGCGCACCGACAGCGGCGTCAGCCCCGTTTTCTCGGCAATCGCTTGGTAATCGAGCTTGAGTCGCTGGCGCTCGCCTTCCAGGCGTGCGGCCAGTTCAAACAAGGTTTTCATGATAGAAAAGTATCGTTATTTCGGTATTCGATAGTATTTTATCGATTTAATCCAGCAATAACAATAGTCAACTATCCATCATGATGAATTCGATAGTTAACTATTCATCAGCCACACATCAGTCAAACATTAACCAAACTTGCGCCGTGCATCGAGTGCAAGGCCGGCGCCAATGCTGCCAAACAAGTCGCCTTCCACGCAACGGGCCTCTGGCGTCAGCGCCAGAATCCGCTGCCGCAGCAAGGGCACGCTGCTGGAGCCGCCGGTGAAAAACACGGTGTCAATGCCAGAGGCCGCCACACCGGCATCGCGCAGCAGGCGCGCCACGGTCTGCTCAACCGACGTCACCAGCGCATCAATGGCACTGTCCAGATCGGCGCGGTGCAAGGTGACGCCCTCACCTGCGGCAATGCGGCTCAAATCAATCGTCGCGACCGGCGCGTCCGACAAGGCGATTTTGGAGGCCTCGACCTGCAGCGCCAGCCAGTGGCCGGCACGCTCTTTGACCAGGTTCTGCAGCTTTTCCAGCCTGGGCTTGTCACGCGCTTCGCGGTGCATGTCGCTGATTTGTGACCAGGCCCGCTTGGTGTAGGCCTGGTTGATGGTGTGCCAGGTCGCCAGGTTGAAATACTGCGCCGACGGCATCTCGAGCCCGCTTTTGAGCAAACTGCCCAGCCCCAGCATCGGCATCACGCTGGCCAGGCTGAGGGCGCGGTCAAGATCAGTCCCGCCAATATGCACACCGCTGCTGGCCAGAATATCGTCCTTGCGGTCGGCACGGCGGGCGCGTTCAGGCGACAGGCGGATCAGCGTGAAGTCCGACGTGCCGCCGCCAATGTCGACGACCAGCACCAGTTCTTCGCGCGAAATCTGCGATTCGTAGTCAAAGGCCGCCGCAATCGGTTCGTACTGAAAGGCGATGTCGCGCAGGCCGGCCTTGCGGGCTATGTCTTCCAGGGTGCTCTCGGCACGCTGATCGGCTTTGGCGTCGTCATCGACAAAAAACACCGGCCGCCCCAGCACGGCGCGGGTAAATTCACGCCCGGCGGTGCGCTCGGCGCGGCGCTTGAGCTCACCGACAAACTGCGCCAGCAATTCCCGAAATGGCAGCGCGCGGCCCATGACTTCGGTGTGCTCGTCAATCATGGAGGTGCCGAGCAGGCTTTTGAGGGAACGCATCAAGCGCCCCTCATACCCGGCCAGGTAGTCCGTCAGTGCGGCGCGCCCATAGCTGACATGGGCGTCTTCCGCATGGAAAAAGATGACCGAGGGCAGCGTCAGCTTGCCGTCTTCAAGCGCCAAAAGCAGGGATGAACTGGCGGTTTGCCCGGGCCGGGTCCAGCCCGCAGTGGAGTTGGAGGTGCCGAAGTCAATCCCGCAGGCATCGAGAGAACTACTCACCGCTGCGCCGGCTTGCAAAAGTCGTTCTCGGCCCAGGCCACCGCGCTGGCGCGGCTGAGCTTGAAGGACGGCAGCACGCGCACCTGCGCAAGTTGCTCGCCACCCTCATCGTGCGCGCTGAGCAGTGCATGCGGGTTGTCTTCGTCGGGGACGATGTCGAGCGAGACGGTGATGCGCGCAGACCTTGCCGTCACCTCGATGCTCTGGTGCAGCGACGCATGCAGCTGCTGCTCGTGCCGGCGCACAAATTCAGACGCGGTTTTGAGCAGCGTGCTGAAGGCCGGTCCGTCGAGCGGTTTGGGGTTCTTTTTGTCGCGCCCCATGGTCCACGGCCCCACCAGTGCGGGCTCGGGCTCGCCGTCCTTGATCATGGCCACCGCCCAGCCATCGTCGTCTTCGTTCTTGATGACCTTGGCGGTCCAGCCGTCACCACGCCACAGGCGCGGCTCTTGGGTTTTGAGGGAGTCGTCGGGCGGGAAGGCGGAATCAGTCAAGGGTGAGGCACTCAGGTTGCGGGCGGGGCCGAATTTTAGCCCGCCCCACGAACCCCGCTGCAGGTCCGGCTCACAAGCCCAAATCGCTCAGGCCCGGATGCTCGTCCGGACGGCGCCCCAAAGGCCAGTGGAACTTGCGGTCGGCCGGCTTGATGGGCAGGTCATTGATACTGGCATGACGCACGGCCATCAAACCATGTTCATCAAACTCCCAGTTTTCATTGCCATAGGAGCGAAACCAGTTGCCCGCGTCGTCATGCCACTCGTAGGCGAAGCGCACGGCAATCCGGTTGCCGCCAAAGGCCCAGAGTTCCTTGATGAGGCGGTAATCCAGCTCGCGGGCCCATTTGCGCGACAGCAAGCCGACGATTTCTTCCCGGCCCATGACGAACTCGGCCCGGTTGCGCCATTGGCTCTGCGGCGTGTAGGCCAGCGACACCCGCTGCGGGTCGCGCGAGTTCCAGCCGTCTTCGGCGGCGCGCACTTTCTGGACAGCGGTTTCAAAGGTAAAGGGTGGCAGCGGCGGTCTTGTTTCCATGAAGGCTCCTTGAGGTTGACCAGGATAAACAGCAAGTAGACAGGTTTGTCTACTTGGCGGAATTCTGGCACAGGTAGACAGACTTGTCTACAATGCAACCACAGATGCCTGAATGGATGTTTCAATGGACGCTTCGACCCTGCCCGCGCGTGAGCGCATCCTCGTCACGGCCCACGAGCTTTTTTACCGCGACGGCCTGCGCGCCACCGGCATCGACCGCATCATTGCCGAGTCGGGTGTGGCCAAGCTCACCTTTTACCGGCACTTTCCCAGCAAGGACGCGCTGATTCGAACGTTTCTTGATTACCGCCACGAGCGCTGGATGGCCTGGTTTGTGGATGCGCTGGGACGCCATGGCGCCGTGCCCGGCGGCGGACTGAAGCCTCTTGGGGATGCCATGGCCGAATGGTTCAATGACCCGGCGTTTCGCGGCTGCGCCTTCATCAACGCCGTGGCCGAGGTGGGCGGCACCCTGGACGGCGTGGTGCAGATCGCGCAAGGCCACAAACAGCACATGCAGCAGGTCATCGCCGATTTGCTGCCTGCCGGCCCGAACCAGGCGAGCACCGCCGGGGCCGCAGCCCTGGCTGTCGACGGCGCCATTGTGCGGGCGCAGATGGAGGGCGTCGAAGCGGCGCTGGCCGGATTGCGCCGATTGCTTGAAGCGCTTGAATCGCCAGCCCAAGGCCCCCGCCCAAACCCCTGACCTGCCGAGCCAAGCCTGGAGCGGGATTTTCTGTTGTTCACACAAAAAACAGGCCTCAACCCAATAGAATCGGACGCAAGCAGCTATAATTTTGATAGCATAGCCAGAATGAGCGGAACGCGTGAAAATACGCGCTACCAAACAGCAACCAGGGGTTTGCCATGAGTGAATGGGTTAGCAAAATGCTGGCGCTGCTTAAAAGCGGCAACATGTCGGCGGCGTTGGCGCAGATCAAGGCCACCACCAGCAGCAAGGATTTGCGCCGGTTGCATGCGGCGCTGGACAAGGCCCAACTGCTGCCGCGCCTGCAGGGCGTGGACGTGGCCATCAACGACCAGTTGCAGGCGCTGGCCTCGCCGCGTTTGAGCCGCTCGCCTTGAAGCCAGGGGCAAATTTGCTACGTTTTTGATAGCCTCTTGCGCACAGCGGTAAAGGGCTGCAGTCCTATTTAACTCACAAAAGCAAGCCGGCTGCCGGTGGCCTGAAAAATGCCCGCGCCATCGGCCCGAATCCCCGGTTTACGGCATGGGATAAGGCCCAGTTGCCGGGGGCGATTGGTTGGCGCATAGTGTTGTAAGTATTGTTTCGGATTTCCGAATGCAATCCGTGGCGTTCATGGAGGCCTTATGGCGTCAGCGCACAACCCCTTACTCGGCCGGATAGCGAAAGCTGTGCGCCGCAGCAAGCGCGTCATTTACCTGTTTTGCGCGCTGGCCGTGGCCTTGCTGCTGTTTCTGATGGCACCGGCAGTCGGTGCCGCGCCGGTTCTGGTGCTGAAGGTGCAGGACGCCATTGGCCCG
This sequence comes from Polaromonas sp., assembly GCA_036506595.1. GTDB lineage: Bacteria > Pseudomonadota > Gammaproteobacteria > Burkholderiales > Burkholderiaceae_C > Polaromonas. The sequence goes on from DASXRN010000128.1 coordinate 9,929, forward strand.
GCCAGCGCCGACTACATTCTTCACGGGCTGAGCAAGGCCAAAGACAATGGCGCGCCGCTGGTGGTGATGGAGCTTGACACGCCGGGCGGGCTCGACACGTCGATGCGGCAGATCATCCAGGCCATGCTGGCCTCGCCGGTTCCGGTAGCCGTTTACGTTCACCCCGAAGGCGCACGCGCGGCCAGCGCCGGCACCTACATTCTTTATGCGGCCCACATTGCCGCCATGGCACCGGCCACGACGCTGGGCGCGGCCACACCGGTGGCCATCAGCTTGCCGGGGCTGGGCAAACCACCGGCAAAAGAGGGTGATGCCGGCAAGGACAAACAAGGTGACAAAGATAGCAGCAAGGAGGGGAAACCGGACGCCAAGCCTGCCGCCGGCCCCTCCGACGCCATGACCGCCAAACAGGTGCACGATGCGGCCGCCTTCATCCGCGGCCTGGCCCAGTTGCGTGGCCGCAATGCCGACTGGGCCGAGCGCGCGGTACGCGAGGCCGTCAGCCTGACGGCCAGCGAAGCGCTGCGTGACCAGGTGGTCGACGTGGTGGCGAAAGACCTGCCCGACCTGCTCAGCCAGATCGACGGCCGCACGGTGCGCGTCCAGGCCAACGACGTGAAGCTCGCCACCCGCGGCCTGGCCCTCGAGACCCGGCTGCCCGACTGGCGGCACCGGCTGCTGTCGGTGATCGCCAACCCGAGCTTTGCGCTGATCCTGATGATGATTGGCCTGTACGGCCTGATCCTGGAGTTTTCGTCGCCAAGCTTTGGCGTGGCGGGCGTGACCGGAGCGATCTGCCTGTTGCTGGCCATGTTTGCGCTGCAACTGCTGCCGGTGAACTACGCAGGGCTGGCGCTGATACTGCTCGGCCTTGCGTTGCTCGGGGCCGAGCTGGTGATGCCTAGCTTGGGCCTGATCGGCATCGGCGGGGTGATCGCCTTCATCGCCGGAGGCATCTTGCTGTTCGACCGTGACGCGCCCGGCTTCGGTGTGCCGCTGCCGCTGATCCTCGCCCTGGCGGCCACTTCGGCGGCGGTCATTTTGTTCGGCGGCGGCATGGCCGTGAAGGCGCGCAGGCGGCCAGTGGTCAGTGGAGGCGAAGACCTGCCAGGGGCCTCGGGCGAGGTGATGGAAGTGGCCGACGGAGAAATCTGGGCAATGATTAGGGGCGAGCGCTGGCGCGTGACCAGCCAGCAGCCGCTGGTGTCCGGCCAACGCATCCGCGTACTCGCCCTGCGCGGGCTGACGCTGGAGGTGCAAATTGACACCGAACCAAAACCAACAACCCAAGGAGTCACATCATGACCGCCAGTTTCAACCTCGGCATGGGCAGCGTGCTGCTCCCGCTGCTGATCCTGTTCGTCGTGCTCATTGCCAGCGCGATACGCATCCTGCGCGAGTATGAGCGCGCGGTGGTGTTCCAGCTCGGGCGCTTCTGGAAGGTCAAGGGGCCCGGGCTGGTGATCCTGATTCCCGCGCTGCAGAAGATGGTGCGTGTGGACCTGCGCATCGTGACGATGGATGTGGAGCCGCAAGACGTGATTTCCCGCGACAACGTCTCGGTGAAAGTCAACGCGGTAATTTTCTTTCGCGTCGTCGATGCCCAGAAAGCCATCATCCAGGTGGAAAACTTCCTGATGGCCACCAGCCAGCTCGCGCAAACCACCTTGCGCGTGGTGCTCGGCAAGCATGAGCTCGACGAAATGCTGTCCGAGCGGGAACGGCTCAACGTCGACATCCAGCGCATTCTTGACGCGCAGACCGACGGCTGGGGCATCAAGGTCACCAACGTCGAGATCAAGCACATCGACCTGAACGAATCGATGGTGCGCGCCATCGCCCGCCAGGCCGAAGCCGAACGCGAGCGCCGCGCCAAGGTGATCCATGCCGAGGGCGAGAAACAGGCCGCTGCCGCGCTGCTCGAAGCCGCGCAGATGCTGGCACGGCAGCCCGAAGCCATGCAGCTGCGCTACCTTCAGACCATGACACAGGTCGCCGGCGACCGCGCCTCGACCATCGTGTTTCCGCTACCGCTGGATCTTTTGAGCCCGCTGCTGTCCGGTAATCGGTCGGCGGCCAAATAAGGACCCTGAGGCACCCATCTTCAGTATGGCCGACTGCGGTCTCGAAGCCGATCTTTTCACCGCGGTGCCTGAACTGACCGCGGCCCTCTGATCCACGTACCCCAACACCTGCCTGCCGCCAAAAACAGGACTCCTGCCATGCAATCGAAGCCCTGGCTGTGGCGCATCAAGCACCCGACGCTGGTGCTGGCGGGGAATGACGACCCGCTGGTGCCGCTGATCAACGCCAGGCTTCATGCGTGGCTGCTGAAAGACTCGCGCTTGCACGTGTTTGACGACGGTCACCTGTTCCTGTTGACCCGGTCGCAAGAAACGGCTCGAGTCATCGCCGAGTTTTTAAGTGAAGCGCAGCCGCAGCCCGCGCGCTGATCTTTCACCCTCACGTACGTTGGAGGCAGGCATGGTCACGACAGTCAAACGCGGTAAAGCAGCCCCCCCTCGAAGCGCTCCAAGCGCTCGAAGCGCTCGAAGCGCTGCCAATGGTCGATCATCCAGGCCATCCAGGCCATCCAGGCGATCCAGGCCCGCTGGCGACTCCATGGTCGTGCTGCTAGCCCGACAACTGCAATCCTGGGCCGGCTCGATTCTGGGCAACGTGGGTACCGCTACCGACGTGGCGCTGACACTCGCCCAGGCGAAGATGCAAAAGCCGGGCCCGAAGAGCGCCGTCGCGAAGGCCGCCGCGCTGCTGCGAGACTTGAGACAGGCCGCAGGGCTCTCGCTCGAAGACCTGGGGCAAGCGCTGGAACTGGAAGACCCGAGCTTCATGGGCCTGGTGGAAAGTGGCAAGGTCGGGCTGCCCTTCGACATCATCCTGCGGCTGGCATCGGTGCTGGGCCGCAACGACCCGGTGGGTTTTGTCCTGCAGATGACCCGCTCGTACAACCCGAAGACCTGGAAGACCCTGGAGGCGCTGGGCCTGGGCAAGCTGCTGGTGCAGGCCGGTCGCGAGCGCGAGTTCGCCAACATCTACCGCAGCCATGACGCAGCGCGCGAGCTTTCAGACGAGGACTTCGCCGCCGCATTGGGTTTTGCCAATGCCGCCTTCGAGAGCGCCCTGGCATTTCAGGCCAAGCACAAACGAGCCACCCAACCGAAGGAAGACAGCCATGATTGAACGCACGATCTGTTCCGAAGAGCACACGCAGTTCCGCGACTCAGTGCGGCGCTTCCTGGAGCAGGAGGTGATACCTCACCACGACGCCTGGGGAGAATAGGGTTATGTCGATCGCGCGGTGTGGCTCAAGGCCGGCGAGAACCGCTTTTTGTGCCCCACCATGCCCGAAGAGTACGGCAGCGCGGGCCGACGGTTGCGGGCTTTGTCATCCGCCGGTTTCGCTTGCCACCCACTGCAGGTAATCCGCCGATCCCGCCGTGATCGGCAGTTGCACGATCTCCGGCGTTTCGTAGCTGTGGTGGGCGCGAATGAAATCCTCCAGCGGCTGGTACAGCGCCTTGCGCGTCTTGATGAGCAACAGGCATTCGTGCTCGCCGCGGGTTTCGTTCTTCCACCGGTAAAAGCTCTTGATGTTCTGCACCTGCACGCAGGCGCCCAGGCGGGCCTGCACGATCGCCCGGGCCAGCGCTTCGGCCAGGACTTCACCGGCCATGGTGGTCATCACCAAGCAGTACGGCGTTTCGTCGGGCGCTTTTTGAGGCGCTACCTTGGGGGTTTTGCTTGGTCTTTTACCGCTCATGGCATTCCCGCAATCTCAAATTGCGCCTCCCCCATGTAGCGATTCGGCCCAAATGCCGCCGTCAGCGCCGCCGACTCGGCCGCCCGCCACTGGTTGAACACTTCCAGCTCACCTGCAGACAGCGCATCTTCGGAGGGTGCATCGCCGTAGCTCGCCACGATTTTCAGATAGGCCGCATACACCGGCGCCACCAGGCTGGCGTCGCCCAGCGTTTCATCGAGCGCCTTGCGAAAGCGCTTCTCGGCGTCCCGGCGCTCCTGGTCGGTGGCGTCTTCGGAGGCGTAAAGGGTTAGGGAATAGTTCAAAGCATTAAGACCTGCTGGTGTATCGGTTGACATAGGCGTATGTTTTACAAGTTTGGTGACTATGCAAGTCTTGCTGTCATTTGCGTGATGCCGTCGAAGAGAAGGATCTCCTGAAACGGGTGCTCAGGTAGCTGTCGTCGTGTTTCCTCGGCCAGGAGGCGCCAGTCGTCACTCGTGTACAGGGTGTTTAGACTGCATTGAATTACCAAGGATGTATCGGGAGGATAGGATATCTCTGCCTTCTTCGCGACTTGGGCAAGGACGATTGGCACGAATCTTTCGACATGCTCCATGTTTGTGAACACCACTGGCTCGGAGCGGACTGGCTCTCGCCTCGGTTTGCTGATTCCTTCCGGCGCAAAGGCACCTTTGCCTTGGGATAAGAGCTTCCAAATCCAGTGTTCATTCTCGTGCATGGCCGAGGTTGCTTCCAGGTAGGCAACCGCCGGGTAGTAGCCTTCGTCGACGTAATCGCCTTGCTGGCGGAGTTCAGCGTCAAAGGATTGACTGCCGTCGACCCAACGAACGGAGATGTATCTACCGGCACGGTAGTACGTCTGGACGTAGCGGCAAATTGGGAGCAGCTCTTCCAACAGCCGCTTCTCCACCGGCGAAGCTCGTAACCGCAGTCGGTTCGGTCCGTCTGGCTCGCGGCGAATCCGCTCAAAGACAGCGTATGTCTCTGCGCAAAACTTCAGTCCGTCGAGCAGTGACCCGTTGAGGTGGGCGAGAGTGTTGTCTTCCATACGCCTAACTTTGATATGTCCCGCAAAACTACGGAATGACGTTGATTGAAAAAGCTTACCTTTACTGGGCCCGCTTTTTCATTCGCTGGTACGGTCGCAATGGCACGATGCGGTATTCGCGCAACACGGATTATCAGGATCCTTTAGATACCTCAGGGCGAACGGACCGATCGATGATCCTGTCACGACCTATGTCGGCCTCAACGTTTTTCCTGGGCTGCATTCGCCGCCGTACCCTGCGTGAGCGCTATGCGCCGGCGCAGCCGTGCCGCCGTGTCCGGGTCACCGCCCTTTTCCGCCAGTTGCGCTTGCACGTTCAGCCACGCCAGCAGGGAGCGGCGCCAGCCCTGCGCTGAGGCGGTGTCGACCGCCTGCTGCACCACCGCCGGGCTGGCCTGGCCTTTTTGGAACAACGCACCGGCCGCCACCAGTTGCGACAGCGGATCGGCGATGCCCTGGACGGCCCCGGCATTGCCACCCGCAGCGGCGCGCTGCGGCTCGGGCAGCAAAGCAACGCCTTGCGGCTGCACCTGGCCCCGCAAATAGTCTGCGTAGGCGCGCTGCGGTGCGGTCGCATCCTGGCGGAGCTTTTCAAAACCTGCGCAGGATTCAAACACCAGGCTGGCCACGCGGGTGGCGCAGTGCAGCAACTCGGCCGTCGCCAGCAGGTCGGCGCGGCCGGTGCGTGAGAGCTGGCTGCGCGCACGCTCCAGTTCGGCGGTTTCGGCCCTCATGTTGCCTTCCATGTAGGCGGTCACTGAACGCTCCATCGAACCCTTGGCTTCGAGCTGCCAGTCAGGTGGTTTGGGGCCGCTGGCGCAAGCGGCAAGCAGCACAACGCCGGCGAGCGAAAGAATGGGTTTCATGGCGCGGTTCATGGCAGTTTGATCTCCGCTTCGCGGGCATCCTTGGCAAAGGGCCACTTGCGGCTGATCTCGTTGATCAGGCCTTCCACCTTGCGCAAATTGGCCTCTACATCGGCACGCAAGGCGCCCAGGTCGGCCGTGGCCTCTTTGGCGTTGGAACTGATGGCCTGGGCGTCCTGCAACACCGCATCCACCCGTTTCAGGCTGCCGCGCGCCTCGCCCAGCATGGTGTTGAGCTGCACGATGGTGGCGCGCGTTTCCGGCATCACGCCCTTCTCGCCAAACACCTGGGTGTCGGTCTTGGCGGCCAGGCCATCGAGCTTGGCCAGCAGCGCATTGGTGCGCTCCAGCGTGGCAGCGAACTTTTTCGCTTCCGCTTCGCTGCCCAGCAGCACCGTCATCGCGCCGCCCGGGCCATTGAGCCGCTCGGTCAGGGTCTGCAGGTTGGCCAGGCTGGCCCCCACGGAGCCGCTGCTGCCGGTCAGGCTGTTCAGGTTTTCGAGCAGGTCCTTGGCGGCGGCGATGACTTTGGGGATTTCCGCGCTGGCGTCGCCCTGCAGCACGGTGCGCACCGCGCCGTCAGGCAGCGCCGGGTCACTGAGCAGGCCGGTGTAGGCGCGGATGTTGGTGCTGCCCACAATGCCGCGCACCAGCGTAAAGACGCTGGTGCTACGCAGCCAATGGGCGTCCTTGCTAACCACATCCACCAGGATGCGCGCCTTACCGTCTTCGGCCAGCTCGATACGCCGCACGCGGCCAATCGGAAAGCCTGAAAACGTCAGGTCCATGCCGACCACCACGCCTTCCGAATCGTCGGCAATCAGCACCAGTCTTTGCGTGACGTCAAACGCGCCACGGGCATACAGCACAAAGAGCGCCGAGCCGAACACCAGCAGCAGCATGAAGACCATCAGCAGCGTGGCCTTGAACTCCAGCTGGGCAACCGGCTCGGGCGCGGAAACAGGTGCCGCGTCGAGCGCCGGGATGTCTTGTGCGGGAGGGTCGTTGGGTGAACTCATGGTTGTTTTTTTTCAGGTCGATTTTCGAGCCCAGCTTGAATATTCAATAGTAGTTGCCGACCAGCGAGGCCACTTCAATCAGCAAAATAACGGCAAACATGCGCACCAGTCCGCGC
>DASXRN010000129.1:0-6479 GCA_036506595.1 Polaromonas sp.
TTCATACTCGCACGAGGGCGAAGACTTTGGCGGTGCGCTGGAAACGGCGGGCGGCATTGCTAGAGCCCTACCGCACTTGAGCGAGGTGTTCTGGGTGCTGGCCGGGGATGTGTTTGTGCCCGGTTTTGCGTTTTCGCAGGAGGCCGTGAGCCGCTTTGTGGCCGGCGACAAGCTGGCCCACCTCTGGCTGGTGCCCAACCCCGGCCACCACCCGCGCGGCGACTTTGGCCTGAGCGCCGATGGGCTGGCGCTCAACCTGCCGGCGGATGCGGCCGGGCCCCGCTTTACCTACAGCACCATAGGCCTGTACCGCAAGGCGCTGTTCGAGGACTTGCCCTTTGGCAACCCGCAGGGCCTGAAAGCCCCGCTGGCACCGCTGTTGCGCAGGGCGATGGACAATCAGCGCGTGAGCGCCGAGTTGTATGAGGGCGCCTGGACCGATGTCGGAACTCCGGCCCGCCTGGCTGAATTGAATCAAACCACCACGAACTAAAAGCCATGAGCATGACCACGATGTACCCGAAACGCCGCGCCGCCATTGCCCGCGCCCTCAAGGCCGCTGGCGGCGGCATCGCCCTGCTGCCCACCGCCCCCGAGGTGCCGCGCAACCGCGACAGCGACTACCCCTACCGCCACGACAGCTACTTTTATTACCTGACCGGCTTTGGCGAGCCGGCCAGCTGGCTGGTGATTGACGCGATGGGCAAGACCACCCTCTTTTGCCGGCCCAAAGACCTGGAACGCGAGATCTGGGACGGCATCCGTTTAGGGCCCAAAGCCGCGCCCGCCGCCCTGGGTGTGGACAAGGCCTTCAGCGTCGAAACGCTCGATGAAAAAATGCCCGCGCTGCTGGCCAACCAGAAGGCCGTGTGGTTTCCGTTTGCCACGCACAAGGGCCTGGAAACCCAGGTCGACGGCTGGCTCAACCAGGTGCGCGCCCGCGTGCGCTTTGGCGCCGAATGCCCGCAAAGCCAGCATGATTTGTGCAAACTGCTCGATGAGATGCGGCTGATGAAAGACAGTCACGAGATTGCCATTTTGCGGCGCGCCGGCAAGATTTCTGCCGCGGCCCATGTGCGTGCCATGCAAACCTCGGCGGCCATGCTGCGCGACGGCGCAAAAAATGGAATCAGGGGCGGCCTGCGTGAATACCACCTGGAGGCCGAGCTGCTGCACGAGTTCCGCCGCCAGGGCTCGCAGTATCCGGCTTACGGCAGCATCGTCGCGGCCGGGGCCAACGCCTGCATCCTGCATTACCGCGCGGGCGACACCGAGCTCAAACCCGGCCAGTTGTGCCTGATTGACGCGGGTTGCGAACTTGACGGCTACGCCAGCGACATCACGCGCACCTTTCCGGCCGACGGCAAGTTCACACCGGCCCAGCGCACGCTCTACGACATCGTGCAGGCCGCACAGGAGGCCGCGGTAGCCGCCACCAAACCCGGCAAACGCTTTGTAGACCCGCACGATGCCGCCACGCGCGTGCTGGCGCAAGGCATGCTGGACACCGGCCTCTTGCCCAAAGCCAAACACGGCAAGGTCGACGACGTGCTGGAATCGGGCGCCTACCGCCAGTTCTACATGCACCGCACCGGCCACTGGATGGGCATGGACGTGCACGACTGCGGCGACTACACCGAACCTTCGGCCAAGCCCCGCGAAGAAAAAGACGCGCTGGGAGAAACCGTGATGCGCAAGCCCTCACGCCTGCTCAAGCCCGGCATGGTGCTGACGATCGAGCCCGGCATTTATGTGCGCCCCGCCAAAGGCGTGCCCAAGGAGTTCTGGAACATCGGCATCCGCATCGAAGACGACGCGCTGGTCACCGCCAAAGGCTGTGAGCTGATGACGCGCGGCGTGCCGGTGAAGGCGGATGAGATCGAGGCGCTGATGCGGGGGTGAGGCTGGCCAAAGGGGATTTATGGATGCTCACGGTGCCTGCGTTGACCGACTGCAGAAAACCGGGAGCGGGACGGCCAGGCTCGGTGAGTAGCTGACAACAATCGGTCAATGTGGGGGGTTTTGATCGTCTGCAATGCAGCGAGGCTGTGTGAAAACGCGCGCGCATCGAGGGCGTTCGCCAGATCGACCTCTCAGATTGCCGCAGGATCGATTTTCTCGAGGCCGGTAAGGGGTCGAGCACCCTCAAAATCGTCGGCAGATCGCGTTTTCATACAGCCTCCAGCGAAAGCGGGTACTGGCCAACGGCATCTTTCTGGAAGCTCAGTTTTGAATTTTGGCATGCCAGTCAGCAGTCATTCGTCGCCGCCAACAAGGTGCCCAAAGGCGACATCCGACTGATCGATCCGGCGCGCTCAAAGCAGTCGCTCGCGGTGGTGCGCTCCGTCCAGATCAACGCGAGCCGGCTCACCGCCAGATCGGCGCGCTGCGCAAGATCCGTTCGAGCACCACCAGGGCCAGACACGTTGCGGCAAGCAGAAACACCGCGAAGAAATAGTCGAGCGCGCCCATCAAGGTGGCCTCCTGCGCGGCCCACAGACCGACATGCGTCAGCGCCAGGCGCGGTGCGCTGCCTGCGTCACGCATGGTGGCGAAGTACCGCGTCAACTGGTCCAGCGTCTGCTGCAGGGCCGGGTTCGACGGCGACAGGCTTTCGCTCAATCGCGCGTAGTGCACGCTGCTGCGCCACTGCAGGCACAGCGTCGCCAGCGCCATGCCCGTGGCCAAGCCGAATTGCGCCAGCATGTTCTTCACCTGGTTGGCGTGCGAGAACGTGGTGTCGTCGTGCTGCAGGGTCTGGAAGGTTTGCATGGCGGTGGTGGACAGCACCGCGATCACAAACACGCCGTTGCACAGCAGCGCGGGCACGATACTCTGCATCGGATTGGCCGATTCACTGAGACTCGAGAGCTGGTAACCGCACAGCAGCAGCGCGCCGAAGCCTGCGATGTAGTAGCGCGTTGGCCCCGGATACCGGGGCAGCAGTCTCGACAACACGATCAAGCTGGCCACGCTGGCCAGCGCGCCTATTCCCAGGTAGCGACCGACAATCTCCAGGGGAAGCTCCAGGGTCCTTTGCAGCAGCACGAGGAACATCGTATTGTTGGCGCCGAGCACGACGTAGCACACGCTGAAGACGCCCAGGCCCAGGAGGTAGCGCCGCTGCGCCAGGTGTCGGAAACCGATCAGCGGCCGCGCGCGCCGACCGTTCAAATGCACGAACAGCCACAAGGCCGGCAGCGCCAGCGCCACCCACGCGCACAGGCTCGTGGGATCGCTGAAGAAATCGAAGCTCGAGCGTTGCAGCGCATACAGCAGCAGGAAACTACCGCCCATCAGCACGAACAGACCCGTTGGATGCGACTGGGAGCGAGCTTCGCGCGCCGGCAACTCATCGGACAGCGCGAACGCGGCCAGACCGGCAATCAGCACGGCGGGCACGAGCAACGCAAAGAACGCCGCACGCCAGCTCTGCGACGACAGCGCCATCGAGGCCAGCAAGGGCCCCGCGACGCCGCCCCACGCCAGCCCGGCAGCAAAGAACTTGATGCCGGTGAAGCGCCGGGGCGACGGCGGAATGTGGTTCACCAGCACACGGCCTGAGGTCATGAACGACGCGCAGCCTGTTGCCATCAAGGCCCGCCCCAGCCCGAAGCCGATCAAGCTGCCGCTGAAGCCACACACCAGCGCGCCGAGTGCGAACAGCGCGCTAGAGCCCAGCACAAAGCGCCGCCAGCCCAGGCGCTCGACCAGCCAGCGGTGCATCGAGATCATGCCGATGGCAACCATGGCATAAAGCGTGGCCACCAGGCTGTACTCCTCCGGACTGGCAGCGAGGTCACCCATCACCGGCGCGGCGTTGAAGGCCACGATGCCAGCCTGCAGGAAGTCGCTGAACGGCAGGCTCGCGATCAGTACGTACAGCAGGAGCTGCCGCGATCACGTGGTGGCCTGGAGTGGTTGTGTGGTCGGCGTGCTCATGCTTGTCGCTCCGGGGCAGTTACTTCGGCAAGGGTTCCTTGACCTTGCCGCCTTCATCCATCACCAGCCAGGCCAGCAATTTGGCGGGCCGGGTGGTACTCGCGTTGCGCGACACAAGGATGCAACAGATTGGTGGAATCGTTCCGCCGGGGTATCGTAGTTCAAGGTTTTTTCTCGGAGGCTCGTTTCAACCGGCGAGCAGCTTACCGTTAAGGAGAATGTGCAGCGTTCTGACAAAGAGAACCACAATCGCGATGCTCAGCATGGCGAGCAGGATGATTGCAATCACCTTCACGGGCCAGGCTTGGACGAACATCGAGTATTTCAGCGCGGCACTCGCTAGCGCTGCCATCGGAAAGCTGATCGCCCACCAACCGGAAGCGAACGGAATCCCCCTGCGGAAAACCTTGGGCGCCAGTGTGAGGAATATGAAAAGACCGAAGTAGAACAGCAACCCGGAGAAGGTGTCGACGTGTTGCGTCATGTTGGTGTAGGCGAGAAAGCCTACTTCGAACGGTGCCATCAGGATCAACAGCGAAGGGACCATGCCGGCGGGCACAGGCTCGTGGTGAATCATTCGCGACATGATCATCGTAAAGAACGAGAGGGCAATCATCGTTCCAACGGCCAGTGCGAACAGGTTGACTTCATGGGCCCACGGCATTGGCATGGTCCCGCCGGCAACGGCGATATCCAGCGTCGCCACGCCCGGGATGAACCAGGCGGGAACTGCGTGCGCAATGTCAATCTTTCCCTGCAGCAGCCGGCTCGCAATCGCGAAACAGAGTGCGATCGTCGAAATCGTGCCCACTGTCCATATGACTTCGGCGAGCGTCTGGCTCAGTTGGGCAACGACCGAGGAGAGCAGCAGGATAGCGATCGTGATCGTGCCGAAAAAATTGCCGGCGACGGGATGTCGGTACTCGGCGGCGACCGCGTCAGGATGTTTGACTGCCTTGACGAGATATCCCGCGCTCAGCACGAGGAATACGATCAAGGCGAGGATACCGGCTGCGTCGGAAATCAGCGGACTTACCCCAAATTGCTGGCTGGCCTGGCGCCACGCAATGGAAAGTCCAGCAATACCCATTACCGACGCAAACAGGTTGACGGGCAAGTTTCTGATGGAAGCGGTTTTTCGCAAAGACTGCGGATTGGAACTCGAAAGCGTTGACACGGCACATTCTCCAGATTTTGGGGACCGGAGGCGTGGCGGCCCAAAGCAGCCGGTCGAGAAGCCTCAAATCGTTCGCCTCCCTCGCTTGTCGGGGAGACACCGCAAATACTATCTCTTTCCACCCGGGAAGATAATCCGGCATAATTGAGAATCATCCTCCCAAAAAATGAGAACATGGCTGATCGTTTCGAATCCATGTCGATCCTGGTGGCCGTGGTCGAAGCAGGCAGTTTTTCTGCTGCGGCGCGCCAACTCAAGATTCCGCTTGCCACGGTGAGTCGCAAGGTCGGAGACCTGGAGTCGCACCTCAAAACCCGGCTCCTGCATCGCTCCACCCGACAGCTTTCTCTCACCGAAGCCGGCCAATCGTATGTCGCCGCATGCCGGCGCATTCTCGAGGAAGTGGGAGAAGCGGAGCGTGCGGCGTCGGGGGAATATGCGGCGCCCAAAGGCGAGCTCGTCATCACTGCACCCATCGTCTTCGGACGCCTGCACGTTTTGCCCGTGGTCGCGGATTTCCTCAAGACTTATCCGGACATCGATGTGCGGATGGTGCTGACCGACAGCGTGGTGCATCTTCTTGAAGAGAGCGTCGACGTCGCAGTGCGGATTGCTGAACTGCCCGACAGCAGTTTCATCGCGGCGCGGATCGGCACAGTGCGTCGGGTGGTGTGCGCAAGCCCGGCCTACTTCGCCGAACACGGCACGCCGACGAGCCCCTCTGAGCTCGCCGCGCATGCATGCATTACCCACGAACAAGTGACATCCAGGCAGGTTTGGACCTTCATGTCGGGCAAGTCGGAGATCACGGTGCCTATCCGTTCGCGGCTTGCCGTCAGCACTGCCGAAGCCGCAATCGATGCGGCGGTGGCCGGCGTTGGGCTCACTCGCGTGCTGTCCTACCAAATGGCGAGCGCGATGCGTGCCGGTGCACTCAAGATCGTGCTCGAAGCGTTCGAGTCGGCACCGCTGCCCATCAGCCTTGTTCACACCGGACAGGGACTCCTGCCGCTGAAGTTGCGCGCTTTTCTTGATTTCGCCGCGCCGCGGTTGAAGGCTCGGCTGGTGGAGGTAGGGGTCTGAAGGCGGTTCGGTCGGCGTGACTGCGGGACGTCGTGCAGCGGCAACATCGGCAACCGATTGGATGAGCGCGACTCCGACCCTGCAGGGGGCCGAAATCTGTGATGCCGCCTTCAGCGCAACTTTGCCGACTGTCCACCCCGACCAGGAAGCAGGCGTTTGTAAGTCGAGGGTGCGAACGTCGCAAATGGGTCGGGTGCGGGCACAGCAATCATCGAAATCAGCGCCACATTGCCGACACCCAACCTGCCGATGTCAACGTCGGGTATGGAGCGAGCAG
>DASXRN010000130.1:0-10855 GCA_036506595.1 Polaromonas sp.
CCGCCACCGTTGAAGGTCGCCAACATGTCAACCCGTCGCCACGTCATGCCCATCGAACCCCTCAGCGCGGAAGCGTTTCGCCGCTACGGCGATGTCATTGAGGCCAGTGATTCGGTTGAGCAGTTCACGGTCAACCAGGGCTGCGCGACGCGCTACCACGATCTGGCCACGGTCGACGTGGCTGCCGAGCATGGCCATCCAGTCATCAGCATTTTCCGCGCGCAGCCATGCCACTTGCCCCTGCATCTGCGGCTGCTTGAGCGCCACCCGATCGGCAGCCAAGCGTTCATTCCGATGGGAAATCACCCCTATCTGGTGGTCGTGGCTGCGCCCGACACGCCCGTGTACGCCCAGTACATTCGCTGCTTTCGGGCGTCGCCTGGCCAAGGCGTCAATTTCGCACGTGGGACATGGCATCACCCGGTGTTGCCCCTGCACTCGGTCTGCGATTTTCTCGTGATCGACCGGGGCGGGCCGGCGAGGCTCCCCAATTGCGAGGAACACGCGCTGGATGAACTGGAGTTGTGGATCGAAGCTTGAGAGGACGCATCGACGTATATGGCGGCGCGGTTGCGTTGGTTCACCCGATTGCGCCAGGATGGGATGCACGTCTTCGGGCTCTTCGATGCATCGACGAGACCCATTGCCGAGACTCATGGGCTGCTTGTCGACGCCCCAAAGCAGCCAGTCGTGTAGTTCCGCTTTTGGTAGGGTTGGTCGGGTTCAGCCAGTCAATGTCGACATCTGAACGACCACCTCCCAGTCTTTTGCAGCCGACAACCGCCAATTTCGTGATGGGCAGGATTGCAGCGGGAGCCGTCGTTCGCGGTCGGACCAGGAATTTGCGGTGCCGGCCAGTTCCGGCCGTTCACGCAGGTCGAAAATCAGCACGCGAACGGGCAGGTACAAAGGTCCAGCGGTCGTACCCGGTTGAGCGCCCGTGGTGGCGCGCTCGCCAATGCGGTCATTCAGCGTCAAGCGATGCCAGGTGCCTGCCTTTTCGTCCGGATCAGTCATGGAGAGCTGTCCGTCAACGCTGCTCTTCATCTGCTCGCCGATCTCTCCCAGAGAGCGCATCTGTTCTTTGACCTTGGCGAGCTTCTCCTTGAGGTCACGGCTCGGCGGCACGGTCGATGCATCGCGGTCGGCGCGGTCCAGTTCAGCCAGGTAGCGCAATGCTCTGCTCTAGCTGCTGCATGCGTGCCCGCAGCTTGCGATTCGTGAAGTTCTTGTCGCGGTTGTTGACCGCCTTGAACTTGCTGCCGTCGATGGCGCGATGCCATCGGTGAACAGCTTCAACCTCCGACACAGCACCACGAATTCGCGACAGACCTTGCGGATGGCATCGCCGTGGTCCTTGCGAAAGTCGGCGATCGTCTTGAAGTCCGGGGCCAATCACCCGGTGAGCAACATCAGCTCGACGTTGCGTTGCGCTTCGCGTTCCAGTCGCCGGCTCGACATAGATTGAAGGAAAAGAATGACCTGCCTGTGCGGGGCCGGCCGGCGCACGAGGCCAGCCCCTGCATGCTACACGGTGGAAACGTCACTCGGCCTTGTAGCCCGATGCCTTGATGGGCCGTTCCCAGCGCCTGAGTTCGGCGGCCTGGGTCTCGCCGAGCTGCTGCGGGCCGGCGTAGTTCGTATTCAGGCCGATCTCGCGGACGCGCGCCTGGAGATCGGGTGCCTTGAGCACTTCGGCCATCGCGTCGGACAGGCGCTTGACCTTGTCGGCCGGCAGGCCTGCCGGGGCGAACAGGCCGACGAAGGCCTCCGCCGTGGCGTCGATTCCGACCTCCTTGAGCGTGGGCACGTCGGGCAGTACCGGCGATCGCGCGTTGCCCGTGACCGCGAGGATGCGCAGGCGGCCCGCGCGGTGATGCTCGATGGTCTCCGATGCCGTGTCCACCATGATGGGAATCTGTCCGCCCAGCAGATCGGACACCGCCGGCGCGCCGCCCTTGTAGGCCACGTGCGTGAGCGGCACGCCTGAGGCCTGCGACAGCAGCACGCCCGCAAAGTGCGGCACGGTGCCCGCGCCCGAAGTGCCGTAGTTGGCGCGGACCGGGTTGGCCTTGAGCCAGTTCAGCACCGCGCGGATGTCGCCAGCCGGCGCCGCCGGACCCGCCGTCACCGCGAAGTCGAAGGTCACCACACGCGCGATGGGCGTGAAGTCCTTCACCGGGTCGTAGTTGAGGTGGTAGAGCCATGGCGAGATCACCAGCGCGCCGCTGGGCGAAATTACCAGCGTGTTGCCGTCGGCCGGCGCGCGCTTTACTTCCCCAAGCACCAGGCGACCGCCAGCTCCGGGCTTGTTCTCGACGATCACCTGCTGGTCGAGCAGCGGGCGCAGGCGCTCGGCCAGCAGCCGCGCCACGATATCGACCGAGCCGCCGGGCGCGAAGCCGACCAGCAGCTTGACGGGGGGCTTGTCCTGCGCAAGGGCGCCCAGGGGCAGCGCGGCGGCCAGCGCCATGGTTGCAGCCACCCAGTTGAAAATGCGTCGCTTCATCATGGTGAGAGTCTCCTTGGTCAGTCGAAGTCGATCAGAAACCGAATACGCGCATGGCATTGCTCGAACGCACGGCGTCGCGCTGCGCGGCGGACAGCCGCTCGGTGTTGGCGAAGGACCCGCGCGTGTCGTGAACCTGGTGCGGCCAGTCGGTGCCGAACATCACGCGGTCGGCGCCGACGACCGAGATCAGGAACTCCAGCGAAGCCGGACTGTACGAGATGCAGTCGTAGTGGATGTGGCGTAGGTAGTCGATGGGCGTGCGCTGCATCTTGCGCCGCTGGGGGATCTCGACCTCGTGGCCCTTCTCGAAACGGCCGGCCAAGTAGGGCAAGGCACCACCCGCATGCGAGGCGATGATCTTGAGGTTGGGGTATTGGTCGAAGAAGCCCTCGAAGATCATGCGCGTGATGGCGAGCGTGGTGTCGAACATGAAGCCCACGGACCAGCTCAGGTCGAACTTCGTCATGTCCATCAGATCGACGCCCGGCGGGTCGGTGGGGTGTACCAGCACCGGCAGCGCGCGACGGTCGATTTCGGCCCAGATGGGTGCGAAGGCCGGGTCGGTCAGGCTGCGGCCGGCGATGTTGGCCAGCACCATGACGCCGCTCGCACCGTTGTTGCAGGTGCGCTTGAGCTCGTCGAGCGCGCGCTGCGGGTATTCCCACGGCAGCGAGGTGAACCAGCGCAGCCGGCTCGGGTGCGCCGCCTGCGCCTGCGCCAGCGAATCGTTGGATTCGCGCGCCGCTTCGCAGCTGGTTTCCTCGTCGCCCCAGAACACATTGGGGCAAGTCAGCGACATCACTGAGATGTCGATGCCGGCCGCGTCCATGTGCTGGATGCGTAGGTCGTAGTCGAAGTGCCCTTTCTGTGGGATGACCACGGGCGTGTCGCCACGGAATACCTCTTGCTGGCCGTCGGGTCGTACCTGGATGTTGTAGAGGCCGCCCTTGCGCTTGAGCAGCTCCAGCCAGGGCCGGGTGAAGATATGGGTGTGTACGTCGATGACGGGCATCAAGGGGTCTCCTGTGGTGTGTGCGAGTGACGGATGTTCGATCGAGGCCTGGCCGCTACTGTAGTGATCTGGCATAAACGTATTCAAAGATATAGTGATGGCAGGATAAGTAAACACCTATGTCAGACCGACTCACCGCCCTGGCCCTTGAAACGCTGGGCCGCATGCGCTCGCGCCTGAAGGCGCGTCACCTCAACCTGCTGGTCGCGCTGAGCCAGTACGGCTCGCTCACCCGCGTGGCGCAGGAATGGGGGGTGACCCAGCCCTACTTGACGCAGACGCTGGCCGAGATCGAATCAATGATGGGCACGGCGCTGTTCACGCGGCAGCGCGGTGGCGTCACGCCCACGCCCGTGGGGCGCATCGCGATCTCGCGCGCATCGCGCCTGCTGGCCGACCTGCAGGACTGGGCCAACGACATGGCCGCAACCCGGCTGGGCTTCACCGAACGGCTCAGCATCGGCGTGACCCACTACCTGTCCGGCCAGTTGCTGTGCGACACGCTCTCGCGCACGCGCGAGCAGGTCGGGCCATTCGTGTTCTCGGTGGAGGAAGCCACCAGCGACCGCCTGCTGGCCCTGCTTCGCGAGCACCGGCTGGAAGGCGTGGTGGCACGCGCGCGGGGCGCGGCGCAGGTGCGTGACCTGCGCTGCGACATCCTGTTCCGCCAGCGCCCCGCGCTGGTGTGCCACCTCAAGACCGCCAAGCATTTGAGCAAGCGCGCGCTGGACTGGCACGAGCTCGCCACCATGGACTGGGTCCTGCCGCCCGCGGGCACGGCGCTGGGCGCCTCGGTGCTGGACCTGTTCCTCCACGTGGGCGAGGAGCCGCCGGTGCCGGCCATCGAAACCCATTCGCTCAAGATCGTCGGCCGCATGATCGAGCGCAACCCGTCGATGGTGGCCATGGTGCCCGCCGACGTGGCGCACGATCTCTCCACCCGCGCGCACGTGGCCAGCGTGACCTGCGACTTGGAGTGGCCGCTGCCGCCGGTGGTGCTTTACCGGCGCCAGGGCGCGGGTGACTCACCCACCATGGCGACCTTTGTGCGCACGCTGATGACCCTGTGCAAGGAGCGGTTCTGATGACCTCCGCCGCACTGCGCGCCATTCGATGAGGTGAGGCCAGGACCACTCAATTCACTCTTCACATGAAAGGCCAGCCAGCCAAATCAGCGTTGATGACAACCCTACAACCACAGCGACGGGATCTCGCAAGTGGGCCATGCGGTTGCCCGACGACCGCTTTGCGCAAGTGCCAGATCGCGCTCCCGCAAAGTTGCTGTTCGAGGTTGAGTTCGTCATGGCCGACGCCAGACCCTTGCGAATGACCGCTGCTTGCAAACTGTGATTCCGCGTCACGTTGGCCGACAAGCAGCTTCCTGGGTAGACCTGCCAATAGGTCAGAAAGCCCGCCACGGACTCCTTTGGGTCGTCAGCCGGTGCAGATCGCCGCGCTCTGGCGGACCGCTGTCAGCCTGAAGCAATCATTGTCAGTGGATATTTGACCTTCTGAAGTTGGCCGAGATCAGGCATTCAAAAACTTGCTCCGAACGCAGGAGTGATGTCTCCCGCGTTGCCGATTTGGAGTTGTTGGAATCTACACATCGGAAACCGTTGAGCGCTTAATCGTCTTTGCAAAATGCGGAGTGAAATTCCATATTCGCAAGGATGCCAAGTCGCCGGTCCTTG
This sequence comes from Polaromonas sp., assembly GCA_036506595.1. Classification (GTDB taxonomy): domain Bacteria; phylum Pseudomonadota; class Gammaproteobacteria; order Burkholderiales; family Burkholderiaceae_C; genus Polaromonas. The sequence goes on from DASXRN010000130.1 coordinate 5,216, forward strand.
TTCAATATTTAACGGTTGCCAGCCAATATAGAAGCCTGGCCAGGGCGGCGCTGGCAGGCCTTGGGTGCAGGTGCCGCGCACCGCGTGCAGCACGAACTCGCGACCGAAAGCCTGCAGGAGGTGCTCAGCCACTGCCCGCCACCGCCCATGCCTGTCACGGTGCTCTATCCGCAGAATCTGCAACTGTCTTCCAGGGTGCGGCTGTCTGCCGACTGGCTTCAGGCCTTGTTCGCGGCGGAGAGTCGATAAAAAGGGGGGGTGATGGGGCCGGTATCTCAAGGCGGCGCAAGCCTGTCGCTAATCAGCGCCTCGTCAAGCGTGATGAAGGTGGTGTTGTGCCGATCCGTGAGCGGACCCCCGCCGGGAATGACGTCACCGTTCTGGTCGTAACCAATCGCCTTGAACTTCCACACGCCACCAATCAACTTCAGATTGCCCACGTGCGTGCCCTGTTCAGACAGGAGGCGATAAACGTGGTCATTGATCCGGCTGAGCGTTAATTTATACACAAGACATTTCACCCATTTTTTAGTCGACAACATCGCCGGAATTCACGGTGGCCACCCAAGGCCTTGAAGTAGTCTATTACGCAACAATGGACAGGTTCATGGGATCCCGGTGTTCCTCCGCCAGGTGTTCTGCAGAGGGTGCCGATGGCGCTCAAAACATGCACCATAACGTTTAATGATGCAGGAAATTGCATGAAAACTGCGCTTGTCTTGTTGAATGATGGCGTAGCGAAAAAATATCACCCACACTTTTCAAGGACACACACCATGGCAGATTTATTTGACAACCCAATGGGCCTGATGGGCTTTGAATTCGTCGAGTTCGCCTCGCCCACGCCGGGTTTGCTGGAGCCGATTTTTGAGCGCATGGGCTTCACCCTGGTCGCCAAACACCGCTCCAAGGACGTGGTGCTGTACCGCCAGGGCGAGATCAATTTCATCGTCAACCGCGAACCCAAAAGCGTGGCGGGCTACTTTGCGGCCGAGCACGGCCCCAGCGCCTGCGGCATGGCGTTTCGTGTCAAGGATTCGCACCATGCCTATCGCCGCGCCCTGGAGCTGGGCGCGCAGCCGATTGAAATTCGTACCGGGCCGATGGAGCTGAACCTGCCCGCCATCAAGGGCATTGGCGGCGCGCCGCTGTATTTGATTGACCGCTTTGAAGACGGCAAATCCATCTACGACATCGACTTTGAGTTTATTGAGGGCGTGGACCGCCACCCGGTGGGTCACGGCCTTAAGCTCATCGATCATTTGACGCACAACGTCTACCGCGGCCGCATGGCGTTTTGGGCCGACTTTTACGAGAGGCTGTTCAACTTCCGTGAAATCCGCTTCTTCGACATCAAGGGCGAATACACCGGCCTCACGTCCAAGGCCTTGACAGCACCCGACGGCAAGATCCGCATCCCGCTGAACGAAGAGTCGCGCCAGGGCGGCGGGCAGATCGAAGAGTATTTGATGAAGTTCAACGGCGAGGGCATCCAGCACATTGCGCTGATCTGCGACGACCTGCCCGCAACGGTAGACCGGCTGGCGCTGGCCGGCGTGCCGCTCATGACGGCGCCGAGCGACAGCTATTACGAGATGCTCGACGGCCGGCTGCCAGGCCACGGCCAGCCGGTGGCCGAGCTGCAGACGCGCGGCATTTTGCTGGATGGCAGCACCGAAGGCGTTGCCAGAGGTGAAGAGCCGCGCCTGCTGCTGCAAATCTTCTCGCAAACGCAGCTCGGCCCGGTATTTTTCGAGTTTATCCAGCGCAAGGGTGACGAGGGCTTTGGTGAGGGCAATTTCAAGGCGCTGTTCGAGTCGCTGGAACGTGACCAGATTCAGCGCGGCGCGCTCGAAGTGGCAGCCTGATCACAGAGAGTACAGAGAGCACAGAAAGAAAGTCATGAAAATCGACCACATTGACCATATTCACCACGTGGCCTACCGCTGCGAAGACGCCAAAGAAACGGTGCTTTGGTACCAGAAAACGCTCAATGGACTTCGTGTTCGCCATCGCCGAGAACGAAGTCCCCTCCACCTGGGCGTCCGACCCCTACATGCTGCCAGGTCGTGCCTGAACACCGGAGGAACAGGGCCATGCCGACACCGTTAAACGCAGCCACCAAACACGGGCTTGCCGCTGGAGACGCCCAAGGCCCCGAGCGCGCCGACTGGACCATTGAGCAAGGCTGGGAGCAGTACACGGCAGGGGAGCACGGCGTATGGAAGACGCTGTTCGAGCGCCAGAGCCGGCTGCTGCCCGGACGCGCCTGCGACGCGTTTGTACGCGGCATGGCCGAGTTGCCGATAGGGGGCGATCAGATTCCGGACTTCCGGCGCCTGTCCGAGATCCTGATGCAGCGCACCGGCTGGCAGGTGGTCGCGGTGCCGGGTCTGGTGCCCGACGAGGTGTTTTTCGAGCACCTGGCGAACCGGCGCTTCCCGGCCGGTCACTTCATCCGCAAGCCGCATGAGCTGGACTACCTGGAGGAGCCCGATGTGTTCCACGACGTGTTCGGCCATGTCCCGCTGTTGATGAACCCCGCCATCGCCGATTACATCCAGGCCTATGGCGTCGGCGGATTGCGGGCGCAGAAGCTGGGCGTGCTCGACAAGCTGGCGCGCGTGTACTGGTACACCATTGAGTTCGGCCTGGTGAAACAGCCGGACGGCTTGCGCATCTATGGCGCGGGTATTGCCTCGTCGGCCTCCGAGAGCGTCTTTGCGCTCGATGATGCGTCGCCGAACCGCGTGCGCTTCGATCTTGAGCGGGTGATGCGCACCCATTACCGCATCGACGATTTTCAGGAGACCTACTTCGTGATCGAAGACCTGGACGAACTGCTTGAACTGGCCCGGATCGACTTCAATCCCTTCTACGAGCGCGTGCAGGGTCAGCCCGAATACGAGCCTGGCATGGTGCTGGCCTCTGACCGCGTGCTCACAAGGGGATCGGGCCGCTACCATGACGACAAACGCAAGGGAGTATCCGCATGAATTTCGAATATCGCACCGTGATGGTGACAGGGGCCGCAGGCAACCTGGGGCAAGCCGTGGCCGCCGCCTTCGCGGGGCAGGGCGCGCGCCTGGTGCTGCTAGGTCGGCAGCTCGACTCACTGCGCGCAGCCTTTGGCGACGAGGGGCCCGACCGCCTGTTCCTGGCTGCTGACTTGCTCGATGGCCGGCAGGTCGCGGCCGCGCTGGCCGCGGCAATCGGGCGTTTCGGGCGCATCGATGTGCTGTGCAACCTGGCCGGTGGCTTTCGCATGGGCGACGCGGTGCACGAGACAGCGGACAGCACCTGGGACTTTCTGCTGGATATCAACGCCCGCACGCTGCTGAACATGGCTCGCGCCGTGGTGCCGCACATGATAGAGCGCGGCGGCGGAAAAATCGTCAATGTCGGGGCCTATGCGGCGCAGCGGGGCGTGGCACGGATGGGCGCCTACTGCGCGTCCAAGAGCAGCGTCATCCGCCTGACCGAGGCGATGGCCGCCGAATTGCGGGAGCAAAACATCAACGTCAACTGCGTGTTACCGACGATTATTGACACGCCCGAGAACCGCGCAGCGATGCCGGATGCCGACCCCTTGCGCTGGGTTGCACCGAAAGACCTGGCCAGCGTGATCGTTTTTCTGGCCTCGGACACGGCAGGGGCCGTTCATGGCGCTGCGCTGCCCGTGACGGGTTTGAGCTGAGCGCGGGCGGCGAGCTCGTCGACTGACGAGCAGTCTTTTTTTGGCCACGAACCTCAAGTCAACCGAAACTGCAAAGATGTCATCTCTCGCTGCAGCCGCCATCCGCCTTTGTAAGGCACGTATCACCTTTACCGTGCCAGCCACTCAAGCAATCGTTTTCCGTATAGCCCGCTGAAAGCCAAGAGCAGTGCTGTAACGCCAAGATTCCATAACAGGATCAAGACCGTTGCATCGAGCGGATGGAACAGCGACACCGCCGTCGTCGTCATCGCGGCAACCGCGAGACTCCCCGTCATTGCAACGGGCGTCGGAGAGAGCCGCGCCACGTATCGCAGCATGATAAGCATTGCCAGTGACAGCGGGATACCGGTGATCGCCAGCGTTGCAAAACAGCGCGCGGTCTCGCCGAGCGATATTCCGTCCGGTCCAATGTTGACCCAGCCCGTGAGGCAGCCATAGCCAATCGTCAAAATCCACACTGCCAGCGCGGGTGCCGGCAGTAGCAGCCACCGTCGCGATCGGCCGGGAACGCTCGCAGTAAACGATGCCATCGCAGCGAGAACGCCGGTCATCAAGGCTGCCACAACGCTGGTGGCAAAAACAGGTTGGCGAAGCTTAAGCATGAGATCCGGCCGCACGCCATGTTCGACGGCGACCAGTGACAGCATCAGCGCCGCAAACATGAGCCAGCACAGGGCCCGTACCGCGGGCGGCTGCAGGCGCCGCACCGGCTTTGCATCCACAACCAGGGAATCGATCACATCGGAGGTCGACGTCATGTCATGTTTCCTGGCTTTTTGATCATTTCGCGCAGCTTCTTCAAGGCACGGTGCGTTGCCACTTTCAATGAGGCAGCCGACATTCCGCTGGCCGCCGAGGCATCCAATAACGGCAGTTCTTCAAGTTTCAGCATTCGTATGGCATCCCGTTGTCCGGCTGGCAGACGTTCGACAGCCTCACGCAGCACACGCGCATCCGCCGCCTCTTCCTGTAAGTTCGCTTCAGAGCTCGACAAGGTTTCATCCTCAGGATCGAGCGGTGTCTCATGCGCACTGAAACGTCCCTGCCGGCGCAGCACGTCGATGATGCGCCGGTTGGCAATCGTCATCAGCCAGGGGCCAAACGGGCGAGCCGGGTCGTAGGTGTGGCGCACCGTGTGGATGGTCAGCAGAATATCCTGAACCGTATCCTCGACGTCACTTCGATTCGCGATGCGGCGGGCCGCGAGCGCCCGCAAATAGGGCGTGATCGTTTCGAGCAGGCGTCGGTAGGCATCACGGTCACCCGCTTGTGCTCGGGCCATGAAGATGGACCAATCGAGGCTGCCGTCGGGGCGGGTGTCCGCCGCCATGGCGTGGCGATCGGCCGCGCTTGGATGCCGCGCGTCCTGGACAAGACTCAGCGTTGGGAAAGGGCGCCGCGTTTTGGAGGACATGCCCGAATTTTGCACTCTGGAGGGTGACAATTTCGCAAAGAGTTACTTTTGCCTGCCATGTAACCTTTGGTCGCTGTCAAACGAATTTTCTGACAGGGTTGCGATCCTGCGACCCGTGAACCTAGCTATAGGAGAACCCCAAATGAGCAAACAGTTATTGACAGCTTCGACGCTGTCTGCAACGGTCGGTCTCGCGCTCGCATTCCTGGCGTTTCCGGGACAGGCGCAGGGCACGAAGGACATGCCGCAGGTCGTCAAGGACAACATGGCGAGGATGACACAAAACAAACTGGAGAAATGCTACGGCATCAATGCCGTCGCCAAGAACGATTGCGGGGAAGGGGCGCACTCGTGTGCCGGTCAGGCCACGCAGGCGCGCGATGTGAAGTCCTTCGTGCTGCTCCCCGCGGGTGACTGCAGCAAGATCCAGGGCGGCAAGCTGAAAGCCAGTTGAGCGGACAGCGGCGTATGAACGCTTCCGTGGTCATGCCGCAGGATGCGCCGGGCC
>DASXRN010000131.1:0-9080 GCA_036506595.1 Polaromonas sp.
CGGTGCTGCAGCAGCAGCAGGCCGTCATAAATCAGCTGGTTGACCGGGGCTTTGCTGACGACGCCGACTATCCCGCACATGGTGTTCCGATCATGATGTGTTGATTCATAAAGATTAATTCAGATACTTTGCAAACTGTTCCGGCAGCACCGGTTTCAAACTTTTGAGGGTGGCCGTCAACGCGGCCGCACCTTTGGACTCCTGCCACCAGTCGCTGGTCTTCAGGGCCGTCATGTCCATCACCACGGTCGCAGCCAGCAACAAAATCAGGCCACGCAGCAGGCCAAACGCCGCACCCAGCGTGCGGTCCACCGGCCGCAAGCCTATGGCTTCAATCAGCTTTTTCAGCAAAAAAGCCAGCAGACCTGCCGCAAATACCGCCGCAATAAAGATCAGCACAAACGCGGCCGCATAGCGCACCGGGTTTGAGGCGGACTGGATCGGCAGCCGGCTGGCCACGTCTGGCGCAAACCATTGCGCCACGTAAAACGACACGGCCCACCCCAGCACCGACAGCACCTCGTACACCAGCCCGCGCCAGGCGCCCAGCGCCATGGAAAAAACCAGCACCCCCAGCAAAATCCAGTCAACAGCCGCCACAACGATCCAGCTAACTTGCTTTTATAAAGTCAGGATGGCGGCCGGCAAATCAAGGGTCTTGATTTTGCTGGCGGCCTTTTCAGCCTCGGCCTTGCTGGCAAATGGCCCCACGCGGACGCGAATGCGCTTGCCGTCTTTGGTTTCCGCAACCTGGGTATAGGTTTTGAGGCCGGCCTTTTCCAGCTTGAGACGTGCTTCGCGGGCCTTGGCGACATCGGCAAAGGCACCAACCTGCACAACCACGCGGCCTTCGGCGTCAACCGCCGGCGCCTTGCCTGCGGGTGCTGCTGCGCCGCCGTTGAGCAGGGCGCTGGCGCGCGCCGCATCGTCGCTGGCAGCGGCGGGCTTGGGCGCCGGCTTGGCTTCGGGCTTGGCCTGGACTTTTACTTCCGGTTTCAGCTCGGGTTTTGGATCCGGTTTTGCTTCGTTTTTGATAGCTGGCGACGCCGGTGCAACTTGGGCTGGAGCGGGTTTTGATGGCAGGATTTCTTCTTTGGGCGCCAGGCTGGCCGCAGCGGCCACTTTTTCACCCGATGCCGCCGTGGGCGCAGTCGCTGCGCTTGGCGCGGCCGGCGCAGGAAGGGTCAGCGGTTTGGCCGTGTTTTTACCGGGAATTTCAATCGGAATATCGACGGCAATAGGCCGCGGTTGCGTGTCAAACAGCAGCGGAAAACCCACCACGCCCAGCAGCACCAGCACGGCGGCGCCAATCAGGCGGTGCTTGGCGCGTTTGCGCATCACCTCCACGCTTTCCGTTTGGGCGGCTGAACCGGCAGTGGGAGCAGCACTTGAGCCGCCCCGGCGGAAGTTGAAAAACGGCATGGTGTGACTTGGAAATCCGTTGACGGTTAAGGTGGACTGTCGGCCTGCCCAGGCGCTGGCGATGAAAACGCCAGCCAGGCAGTGGTTTATGCAGGCTCTTCCGGCTTTCGGTTTTCGGCTTCAGGCGGCCAGGTGCGGGGCCAGAAGACGCGGCACGCCGTCTTTCAAAATACCGCCCACCGTGTAGAACGATCCGAACACCACAATTCTATCAGCGGGGTTTGCCGCCTTGACGGCCGCCTGCAGCGCCTCCTCGGGCGATGGGTAAGTGCCGGCGCTCACGTCGGCGCGGGTCTTGACCGCCGCCCATTTGGCCTGCAAATCCGCTGCGCTGGCGGCCCGCGCCGTGGGCAAATCGGTGAAATACCACTTGTCGATCAGCGGCCCCACGCGCGCCAGCATGGGTGCCAGGTCTTTGTCGGCCATGGCACCGAACACGGCATGGGTGCAGGGATAAAACCCCATGGCATCGAGGTTTTCGGTCAGCGCCGCCACCGAATGCGGGTTGTGCGCCACATCCAGCACCAGCGTGGGCTGGCCCGGAACAATCTGGAAGCGCCCCGGCAGCTCGACCATGGACAGACCGTTGCGCACGGCCTGGGCCGTGACCGGCAGGCGCTCACGCAGGGCCGTCAGCGCCGCCAGCACGCCGGAGGCATTGACCAGCTGGTTGGCGCCGCGCAGCGCCGGGTAAGCCAGCCCGGCGTAACGCCGGCCACGGCCAGCCCAGCCCCATTGCTGCTTGTCGCCCGAAAAATTGAAGTCATGGCCGAAACGCCACAAGTCAGCGCCCACTTGGGCCGCATGGTCAACAATGCTTTGCGGCGGCACCGGGTCGCTCACCACCACCGGCTTGCCGGCGCGCATGATGCCGGCCTTCTCCCGGCCTATGCTTTCGCGGTCATGGCCCAAAAATTCCATATGGTCCAGGTCAATGCTGGTGATCACGGCGCAGTCGGTATCAATGATATTCACCGCATCCAGGCGGCCCCCCAGGCCCACTTCCAGGATGACCACATCGAGCTGGGCATCGGCCAGCAGCTGCAGGATGGCCAGCGTCGTGAATTCAAAGTAGGTGAGCGTAATTTCATCACCGTTTTGGACTCTGGCCCTTTCAACACGGGCGAAAGAAGCTATCAAATTAGTAGCACTGACGATATCGCCACGGACCCGGCAACGCTCTTCAAAATGCACCAGATGCGGCGAGGTAAACACCCCCGTGCGGTAGCCTGCCTGCAGCAAGATGGCTTCGAGCATGGCGCAGGTCGAGCCCTTGCCGTTGGTACCGGCCACCGTGATGACGGGGCAGGCAAACGCCAGGCCCATGCGCTGGGCCACGGCCTTCACGCGTGCCAGCCCCATGTCTATGCTTTTGGGGTGCAGGTGCTCGCAATAGGCCAGCCACTCTTCCAGGGTTTTTTCAAGAGTTTTCGAATCGTTCATACTGGCCCGCATTGTCGCGCAAGGGCAAAGTCCCGGCTCGCTGCCTGGCTTGCAGCCGGCTCAGCGCGCGAAGCGCTTGAGTGCGGCCATCAGCTGCGCAAGAATGCCGGGCTCGTTAAAGGCATGGCCGGCATCGTCGACCAGATGAAAGTCGGCGCCGGGCCAGGCACGATGCAAATCCCAGGCGGTTTTGGCGGGCGTGCAGACGTCATAGCGCCCCTGCACAATGACACCGGGAATCCCGGCAAGCTTGCCGGCGTTGCGGATCAGCTGCCCCTCCTCCAGCCAGCCCTGGTGCACGAAATAGTGGTTTTCGATGCGGGAAAAAGCCAGGGCAAAGTCATCGCCCCCATGCTTGGTCCTGGAGGCCGCATCGGGCAGCAAGGTAATGGTCTGGCCCTCCCACAAGCTCCAGGCCTTGGCGGCGGCCAGCTGCTCGGTGCGGTTGGCGCTCACCAGGCGTTTGCGGTAAGCCGCCATCAGGTCGCCACGTTCGGCCTCCGGAATCGGCGCCAGAAAATGCGCCCACAAATCAGGAAACAGCCAGGAAGCGCCTTCCTGGTAGTACCAGAGCAACTCGGCGCGTCGCAGCGTGAAGATGCCGCGCACGATGAGTTCGGACACCTGCGCCGGGTGCGTCTGGGCATAGGCCAGCGCCAGCGTGCTGCCCCAGGAGCCGCCAAACACCAGCCAGCGCTCCACGCCCAGCAAGGTGCGCAGCCGTTCGATGTCGGCGACCAGGTGCCAGGTCGTGTTGTTGTCCAGCGAGGCACTGGGGCGCGAGCGGCCGCAGCCGCGCTGGTCAAACAGCAGCACACAGTAGCGTTCGGGGTCAAACAGCCGCCGGTGATCGGGCGAGCAGCCCGCGCCCGGTCCGCCATGCAGGAAAACCGCCGGCTTGCCTTTCGGGTTGCCACACAGCTCCCAGTACACCGAATGGCCGTCGCCGGTATCCAGCGTGCCGCTGCGAAAAGGCTCGATGGGCGGGTAAAGCGCAGCTACGGGGGTTGGGGGAACTGGACTGGGTTGGGCCGAAGGAGTCATTGGGCATCCATGAAAGTGGGTCTTTACGAAAAGGTCGTAAGCAAGTTTTGCATTATTCCAGTGTTGTCGCCCCACCGTTTGCCCTGCGGTCAGGATACCTTTTGCTACTCATTTAATAGCTATTTATGCCCATAGATATTGGGCAAAACACTGATTTCTCTTAAATTCATAGCAGAATCACGGCCTGATGGTTCTTGAGGAACTCCGCACGGCGACACACTCAAAAAAAGCCCGCACCCGGCTCACCGCCTAGCGAGTGGACTACCCTTTTCAAAAACCAGGCACTTCCCCGCAAAACTGGCGACCCGAGAACAGGCGCCGGACGGGCAAGACGCCAATAGTTACAACCATTCTCTGGAAATGTGTAATTAGCACATTTATATTAAAAACAACCATGCGAAATCCATCTGATCCGCTTATGCCACCGCTTGATGACACTTCTGCCATGGATGCCTTGAGTGCAGACCAGCAGACGGTGCTGGACGCGCTTGACGGCGTGTTTGCGCCGCTGGCCCAGCTTTGCATTGCCAAGGGTATCCGCATTCAGGCCGTGGAGGACCGGCTTCGCGGGTCCTTCGTGAAGGCGGCGCGCGATGCCCACCCGGCTCAGGCATCCACCCGCCTGACCAGCCGCATCAGCGCCACGACCGGGCTGACCCGGCGCGAGGTGGCCCGACTCGAAGGCCAGCCCAACCCCAGCCGCGAACCCCAGCGCTCGCCGATTACCGAGCTGTTCACGCACTGGCTGTCCGACCCCGCGCTGCGCGATGCGGACAACAAGCCGCTCAAGCTGCCGCGGCAAGGTCCAGCCCCGAGTTTCGAGAGCCTGGCCCAGTCGGCCACGCGCGACGTGCATCCGCGAACGCTGCTCGACGAGTTGTGCCGGCTGCAACTGGCCGCCTACGATGCCGCCGGCGACAGCGTGCAGTTGCTGCGCGAAGCCTTTGTGCCGCGTGGCGACTGGGCCCGCATGCTGGCTTTTCTGGGCGACAACGTGGGCGACCATTTCCGCGCCGCCGTGGCCAACGTGCTGCAGGACGGCAAGCAGCATATTGAACAGGCGATCTTCGCCGACGAACTGTCCGCCGAATCACTGGCCCAGGCGCGCGAGCTGATGACGCAGCAATGGCGCACGCTGCTGGCGCAGATCGCACCGCAGCTGGAACAAATGATAGAGACCGATAGGGAGTCAGGTCGGGCGCAGGACCAGAGCCTGCGCATTGGCCTGTTCACCTGGTCGCAGGCCATGGCAGCGCCTGCGCAATCACCCCTCCGTCTAACCCCTGAGGAGAGCACATCATGAAAAATGCACTGAACACCCCGGTGGCTGGTGGCATCACCCGCCGGGAAGGACTATTGAGCCTGCTGGGGACCGCCCTGGCGCTGGCAGGCTGCGGTGGCGGTGGCGGTGGCGGCGTGGCCAGCGTCAGCAGCGGCGGTACCGGCTCGTTCGCGATGGGGCCGATCATGGGCTTTGGCTCGATCATCGTCAACGGCATTCGTTTTGACGATTCGGGTGCCAATGTCACAGACGAAGATGGCCTCGACATGCGCGGCAAGCTCAAACTCGGGATGCTGGCGACGGTCAAAGGCTCGCCGGTCTCCGGCGCGAGCGCGACGGCGCAGACCGTGGTGGTGGCCGGCGAACTGCAGGGCCGAATTGAGGGCACCCCCAACGCCGCTCAAAAGACGTTTGTCGTGCTCGGCCAGACCGTCAAGGTGACCGGCAGCACCGTCTTTGACGAGTCGCTTCCCAACGGTTTTGCGTCGCTTGCGACCGACACCATCGTCGAAGTCCACGGCGTGCTCGATCCGGCGGCCAATACGCTGCAGGCGACCTTCATCGAGAAGAAAAATGCCCCCGCGGTCTTCAAGATCCAGGGGCTGGCCAAGAACCACGACCCGGTGAACAAGAAGTTCAGCATTGGCACCGGTGCTACCGCGATTCGCATCAACTACAGCACCACGCCCGCCGACGAGGTACGCGTGGTGCCGGACAACGACGTGCTGGTGCGCGTGCGGCTCGTGGCCGTGCTGCCGCCGGCGCCCCGTCCCGCCGAGTGGACGGCCACCCGTATCCGCAAGCCGGAAATCCTGCTCGAAGACCGCGACGAAGCTGAAATCGAGGGCACGATCACGGCTTTCACCTCGGTCGCCCAGTTCAGCGTCAACGGCATATCGGTCGACGCCAGCCACGCCTTTTTTCCCGATGGCACGGCCGGCATCGTACTCGGTGCGCGCGTCGAGGTCGAGGGCAACTTGCGGGCCGACGGCGTGCTGGTGGCCGACAAGGTCGAGATCGAGAACGAGGTCGAGGTGGATCAGCGCGAGTTCGAGCTGCACGGCACGGTCTCCAACAAGACCGCAACGGGATTCACGCTGACCTCAAACGGAGGAATGGTGGTGAAGGTGAACTTCAGCGGCACGATGGCAGGTCTGGTCAACGGCGCCAAAGTCGAGGTCAGAGGCGTCGTCGCCGATTCGTCGACCAGCAGTACCAGCATCAACGCGACCCGGATCACCTTCGAGTAAAAAGGCTGCCTCCCTCTCCTTTTGCAGCCTCTCCTGGGCGGGCATCATGCCCGCCCTTTTTTTCGCGCACAATCCGCGGCATGATTGTTCTTTACGGCATACCCAATTGCGACACGGTCAAAAAGGCCCGCGCCTGGCTCGGCGACCAGGGCCTGGACTACCGGTTCCACGATTTCAAAAAACAAGGCGTTCCCGCGCAACAACTGGCGCTGTGGGCCGAGGCCGTCGGCTGGGAGGCGCTGCTCAATCGCAAAGGCACGACCTGGCGCAAGCTCGATGCAGGGGCGCAGGCGGCCGTCCACGATGCCGCCAGCGCCCAGCAGCTGATGACGGCCCAGCCCAGCGCCATCAAGCGACCGGTCGTCGAATGGGGCCAAGGCATCACGGTCGGCTTTGATGCAGCCGCCTGGGCCGGCCGGATTTGAGAATTTGCGGGTGTGAAACTCCGGGAATGTAAAGACGGCCATCCGCGGGCTTTTCAAGCAATATTTCGCATGCCGCCAGCTTTACAGTCGATTTACCGAACTCTGCGGCGCCAAACGACTCTGACTACTTAAAATCAGGACTGCCACCAGAACTGCAGATGGAGTTGCAAATCGCGCCACGCCTGAACCCGTCAAGCTGGTTCAGCTTCAGCAGTTCGCAGAAAAAGGGGTTGAATCATGAAAAAAGCGCTTGTTATTTCTACCGTTGCGGCCGCAGCCGGTTTGACTGCCGTGCCGGCCAGCGCCACGGACATCCTGGCGCGCGTCATTTCCAGCACGCCGGTGGTGCAGCAGGTCGCCGTGCCGCGCCAGGTGTGCAGCAACCAGGCCGTGGTCACACAGGCCCCCAAGTCGGGCGCGGGCGCGCTGGTGGGCGCCTTGGCCGGCGGGGCTGCCGGCAACGCCATTGGCCATGGCGGCGGCCGGGCTGCGGCCACCGTGATCGGCCTGGTGGGTGGCGCCATGATTGGTGACCGCATCGAGGGCCCCAACAACCAGGTCCAAAACGTGCAGCAGTGCACGACGCAGACTTTTTACGAAAACCGCCCCAGCCACTACAACGTGGTGTATGAATACCAGGGCACGCAGTACAACGTGCAGATGGCCAACGACCCCGGCCCCTATGTCCGGCTGCAGGTGACACCGGTCGGTGCCATGCCGCCCGCACCTCAAACAGGCCTGCCCGCCCAGCCCCAGACCTACATTCAGCCAGCGCCCGTGCAGCCTGTATACATCCAGCAGCCCACCACCTATGTGCAACCGGTGTACCCCGCCTATTACGCTCAGCCTTACTACGCCCAGCCTTATTACACACCGATTGGGCTCTCGCTGAACTTCGGCTTCACCCGGATTTCAGGCGGTGGGCACCACCACTGGCGTTGAGCTTTCAAGCAAATGAAAAAGGGGCGTTCAACGTCCCTTTTTAATGCGTACCGTCTTGATTGGCAGCCACTTTGACAGCTACTGCGCCGTCTGAATCAGCGCACCTTTGAACAGCACCGGCCCACTCGGCCCACTGCCCGCAGGCACGCCACCCTTGGGCTCCAGGCTGATGGCCAGCGTGGGCACTTCGCGCACGTCGCTGTCGGCGGCGCTCAGGCGAACCACCGCCTCACGGCCCAGCACACCCAGCGATTTGGGCCCGCTGCCGGCCGGCAAGGCCCAGAGCTGCAACGATTTATCAGGCTGCTCCTGAAAGGCACCGACGCGCTTGAGCAACAGTTTTTTGTTTTTGGGATCAAAGGTGACCAGCATGGATGCCGACGCCTTGTCGTCAGCCAGCACGGCCACATACTCAATTTCAGGTGTAGCGGACAGCCTGGCCGTGAGTTCCTGCACCTGTCCGCTGAGTTGCGTATTCAGGTTCAGTCCCGTGACGACAGCGACCACCGCAGCCAGGGCACCCACGCCCGCCGCGCCACGCCACAGGCCCAGGCTGGCCCACCAGCCACCTGCCGAAGCAGGCGTAACCGGTCTTGCACGCGCGGCCTGCATGGCTTGCGCCTGTCTGTCGGCCTTGACGAGGTTTTCAATGCGCTTCCACACCGCCGGGCTGGGTGCGGCCTGAGGCTGGAGTTCAGCGACCGAAGCCAGACGGCCTTGCCAGACCAGCGCCGCCGCACGCAGCGTGGCATTGTCCCGGGCCAGCGCTTCGAAACGCCGGCGTGCACCGCCGCGCAAGGTGCCCAGCGCGTAGCTGGCCGCCAGTTGCTCCATGAGCGAAGAATTATTTTGAATATTCATGCAAACCTCGCCATACAGTCGCGCAGCTGTTCCAGGCCCCGGCGAATCCAGGTTTTCACCGTGCCCAAAGGCAGCTTGAGCTGCTCGGCCAGTTCGCCATGGCTCAGGTCGCGCAGATAGGCCAGGCTCACCACCTCGCGCTGCTTGTGCTCAAGCTGCCCCAGGCATTGGTGCAAGGCCCAGGCTTGTTCGCTGGCCTGGCTTGTATCCATGGGGTTGGGCGAGTTGCCCGCTACCGTGTCTGAAATCACGTCGTCGAGCTCCTGCATCATGTCGGCACGACCTACCGCCCGGCGGCGCAAAAAATCAAGGCCGCGGCTGCGCACCACCAAGCCCATCCAGGCCATGGGAGGCGACAGCGTGGCCTTGTAGTCGCCCGCAATGCGCCAGATGTTCAGATAGGCTTCCTGC
>DASXRN010000132.1:0-10808 GCA_036506595.1 Polaromonas sp.
CAGCACAACTGTTTATCCAGGCTGAAAGCTGCAACCGCTCTTAAAAGGAACTCTCATGAAAAGCTTTAAACCCCTGATCACGGCCTTCACCAGTGGCCTTATGGTTTCCGCAGTTTTTGCACAGGCATCGCTGCCCATGACCGAAGCTGAAGTCCGCAAGGTTGACAAAGAAAACGGCAAGATCACCCTCAAGCATGGCGAGATCAAAAACCTCGACATGCCCGGCATGACCATGGTGTTTCAGGTCAAAGACCCGGCCCTGCTTGGCCAGGTCAAGGCGGGTGACAAGGTCAACTTTACCGTGGACAAGATCAACGGCGCTTTTACCGTGCTTTCGATCGAACCCCGCAAATAAGGACCCGCCACGCAACAATTTGGGGCAATCCTTCCCTGCGTTCCGGCGCAGGGAAATTTGAACTTCCCGGATTCCACCGTATCATCAATCCATGCGCCATTTGCTTCTTGCCCTCATGATCGCCCTGCTGCCCGTGCGCGGCTGGGTGGGCAATGCAATGGCCGTAGACATGGCATCGCAGCAAGTGGTGATGGCTCAAAGCATGGCACAGGATGCAGCCATGAACGCCGAATCAGCCATGCCCGCAGACTGTCCGATGCATGCCCAGGCCGCGGCGGATGAGAGCAGCGACGCGAACCAAAAAACTGGGGCAGGCACGCATTGCAATGGCTGCAACACCTGCGAGCTGTGCCTGGCCCTGGCTTCTTTCACCTGGGCCGACCCGCCCACCAGCCCATTCACCCCGCACGCCGCCCCCTTGAGCCAAGGCACCCGCTTCAGCAGCGCTGACAGCGTCTCCAGCCTCAAACCGCCCATTTCCTGACTTCCACGCCCGCAGTGCGTCCGCCGGGGCCCGGCGGATGCAATGCAATGGGTAGCCTCGTGCTGCCTGCATTCAGGTGAGGAAGGAGGAAATTCTTGATCGCGCACCCGTGCGCCACCTCCTTCCCCAGCAAGCGCTGACAACAGCCGGTTTGCGTCGCGCCACGATGCGCGCACGGCAAAGCAAAGGAATTTGGCATGACTAAAACCACAAAATCGCCCATGGCAACCAACCACCGTGCGGTACCGGCACGACGGGGCCGCCACATCGTCGGCATGCTGGCGCTTTACGCCATCAACCTCGGCGCATCGGCTCAGGGCATCGACTTTGACGGCGCGCTGCGCGCCGCGCTGGAACGCGCGCCCACGCTGCAAGCGCGCACCGCCAGCGTACTGGGTGCGGCGGCCCTGCAAACCAGCGCGGCGCAATTGCCCGACCCCAAGCTCACGCTCGGCATCGACAGCCTGCCCGTCAGCGGCCCGAACCGCGGCAGCCTGACGCGCGACGACTTCACGCAGCGGCAAATCGGCTGGATGCAGGACGTGCCCAACCGCGCCAAGCGCGCGGCGCGCGCCGACGCGGCGCTGGCACGCACCGAGCGTGAAAGGGCTTTGTTGCAAATGGAAAGGCTGACGGTGCGCCGCGAGACCGGACTGGCCTGGCTGGCGCGTCACTTCGCCGAGAAACGGCTGGCGCTGTTTGACGAACTCAGCGGCCACCAACAACTGTTGCAGAGCACTGCCCCAGCCCAGTTGGCAGCCGGCAAAGTCAGCCCCGCCGAGGTGGCCATGATCAATCTTGAAGCGCTGGCACTGGCCGACCGGCGCGATGAACTGCAGCGCGAAGCCGGGCAAGCCAGCACCATGCTGCGCCGCTGGATTGGCGATTCCGACGGAAGCAAACTGGCTGGCGAAGCACCGGCACTCCTGGTGGATCGCTCTTACCTGCTGGCCCATATCGAGCGCCACCCCGAGATCGCCGTACTGACGCCTATGCGGGCGATGGCCGATGCCGAAGTGCGTGAGGCGCAAGCTGCGGAGCAAGGCGACTGGAGCTGGGGCGTCAGCTACGGCAAGCGCGGCCAGGGTTTTGGCGACCTGGTTTCGGTACAGCTCACCTTCGAGTTGCCGCTCTCGCCGCAGCAGCGCCAGCAGCCGCAGATCCGCGCCCGCCAAAAGGAGCTGGAGCGCATCGCAGCCGAACGCGATGAGCTGTTGCGGCGACAGACGCAGGAGCTGGAAGCCTTGCTGGCTGAGCTCGGTGAGCTGGACAGCAAGCTCAACCGTTTGACCCAGCAAACCCTGCCACTGGCGGCCCAGCGCACCGCCTTTGCGCTGGCCGCCTACGAGAGCGGCCGCGACAAACTGGCCGCCGTACTGGAGGCGCGCAAGCAGCAGACCGAGACAGGACTGCGCGCGCTGGAGCTGCAAGCCAAACAACGAGCCGTGCAGTGGCGTTTGAATTCAATCCTTCCGGAACAAGCCCCATGAAAACAAAAAACCTCTCTTTGGCTTTGCTGACTGCCCTGGTGGCAGCGGCTTTGGGCGGCGCGGGCTATGCGCTTTACATGATGGGCATGAAGCGCGGCGCTGCATCAATCAATGCAGGCAGCCCGGACAGTTCAGCCCCCGCTTCATCAGCGCCGGTGGACCTGAGCAGCATTGCCGCCGGCGAAGCCGCCACGCGCCGCCACATCAAGGACGGCCTGAAAGCCGGTGACGTGGACCCCGTCACTGGCCAGCGCGTGCTTTATTACCACGACCCCATGGTGCCGGGCAAGCGCTTTGATACGCCGGCCAAGTCGCCCTTCATGGACATGATGCTGGTGCCGGTCTACGCGGGTGGTGGAGCGGGTACGCAGGGTGCCGACGCCAGCAACGTCACGGTCAGCCCGCGCGTGGAGCAAAACCTGGGGCTGCGCACCGCCAACGTGGTGCAGGGCATGCTCAGCCCACAGTTGCAGGCCATCGGCAGCATTGCCTGGAACGAGCGCGACCAGTCGGTCATCCAGGCGCGGGCTGCCGGCTTTATCGAGCGGCTGCATGTGCGCGCCACGCTCGACCGAATAGCGGCCGGTCAGCCGTTTGCCGACCTGTATGTACCCGACTGGGTGGCGGCGCAGCAGGAGTTTCTGGCCGTCAAAAAAGCCGCAGGGGCGGACGCGGCATTGGTCGCCGCTGCGCGCCAGCGCATGCTGCTGGCGGGCATGACCGAGGCGCAGGTGGCTCGCGTTGAATCCTCCGGCGCGGCACAGCCACGCACCATCATCACCGCACCCAGCAGCGGCGTGGTGGCCGAGCTGGTGGCGCGCGAAGGCATGACGGTAACGCCCGGCATGACGCTGGCGCGCATCAATGGCCTGGCCACCGTCTGGGCGCTGGCCGAAGTGCCTGAAAGCCAGATCGCGTTGCTGCGACCCGGCGCAAAAGTCGAGGCGCGCAGCCCCGGCGCACCGGGCACAGTATTCAAAGGCACGGTGCAGGCCATCCTGCCCGAAGTCACCCCCGCCACCCGCACGCTGAAAGCACGCGTGCAGCTGGCCAACCCCGGCGCCGCGCTCGCGCCAGGCATGCTGGTGACCCTGCAGTTCACGGACATGCGTAGCGCGCCGGCGCTGCTGGTGCCCACCGAGGCCATCATCGCCACCGGCCAGCGCAGCGTGGTGATGCTGGCCGAGGACGGCGGACGCTACCGCCCCGTCAACGTAGAGACCGGCATCGAATCGGGCGGGCAAACCGAGATCAAGAAAGGCCTGGCGGTGGGCCAGCGCGTCGTGGTGTCATCGCAGTTCCTGATTGACTCCGAAGCCAGCTTGAAGGGCGTGGAAGCGCGCCTTAACAGCGAAGCGCCAGCGCAGCCGGTGAAACATCAGGGCGAGGCCAAGGTGGAGGCGATTGGCAAGGACGGCGTCACGCTCTCGCACGGCCCCATTCCGTCGGCCGGCTGGGGCAGCATGACGATGGCGTTCCAGCCGCCGGCTGGCGGCCTACCGCGTAATGTGGCGGTGGGGGACCAGGTGCAGTTTGAGTTTGTGCTTCCGAAGGATGGTGAACCGACGCTCACGCGCATCAGTCCCCTGGCGACCCCGCCGGTACCGGCCGCCAGCAAGCCTGCGACCGGAGCGGCCCGATGATCGCCGCGCTGATCCGCTGGTCAATCCTCAACCGCTTTCTGGTGCTGCTCGCCACCGTGATGATTGCGGCCTGGGGCATCTGGTCGGTGCAAAAGACGCCGCTCGATGCGCTACCCGACTTGTCAGACGTGCAGGTCATCATACGCACCCCCTACCCCGGCCAGGCGCCGCGCATTGTGGAGAACCAGGTGACCTATCCGCTCACCACCACCATGCTGTCGGTGCCGGGCGCGAAGACGGTGCGTGGCTACTCTTTCTTCGGTGACTCGTTCGTCTACATCCTGTTCGACGACGGCACCGACCCCTACTGGGCGCGCTCGCGCGTGCTCGAATATTTGAACCAGGTGCAGTCGCGCCTGCCGTCCAGCGCCAAACCCGCGCTCGGGCCCGATGCCACCGGCGTGGGCTGGATTTACACCTACGCGCTGATTGACCGCAGCGGCAAGATGGACGCCAGCCAGTTGCGCGCGCTGCAGGACTGGTTCCTCAAGTACGAACTCAAGACGGTGGCCAACGTGGCCGAGGTCGCCTCGGTGGGCGGCATGGTGCGGCAATACCAGGTGGTGCTGGACCCCGACAAGCTGGCGGCCTACAACATCCCGCACACGCGCGTGATCGAAGTGCTGCAAAAAGCCAACCAGGAAACCGGCGGCTCGGTACTGGAGCTGGGCGAGGCCGAATACGTGGTGCGGGCCTCGGGCTATCTGCAGGGGCTGGACGACTTTCGCAAGATTCCGCTCACCACGTCGAGTGCGGGCATTTCGGTGCGCCTGGGCGATGTGGCACGCGTACAGCTCGGCCCCGAGATGCGGCGCGGCATTGGCGAGCTGGACGGCGACGGCGAGGCCACCGGCGGCGTGATCGTGATGCGCTCCGGCAAGAACGCGCTGGAAACCATTGCCGCAGTGAAAGACAAGATCAAGTCGCTGCAAGGCAGTTTGCCGCCCGGCGTGGAAATCGTGCCGACCTACGACCGCTCGGGCCTGATCCATCGCGCGGTGGACAACCTCACGCACAAGCTGATGGAAGAGTTCATCGTGGTGGCGTTGGTGTGCTTTGTGTTTTTGTTTCACCTGCGCTCGGCCTTGGTGGCCATCGTGTCGCTACCGCTCGGCATCCTGGCCAGCTTTATCGTGATGCACTACCAGGGAGTGAACGCCAACGTGATGTCGCTGGGCGGCATTGCGATTGCCATCGGCGCAATGGTCGATGCGGCGGTGGTGATGATCGAGAACGCACACAAGCACATCGAGCGCTGGCGCCATGCACATCCGAATGAGGTTTTGCAAGGCGATGCGCAGTGGCGCGTCATTGGCGACGCGGCGGCAGAAGTCGGGCCGGCGCTGTTCTTCAGCCTGCTCATCATCACGCTGTCCTTCATCCCGGTGTTCACGTTGGAGGCGCAAGAGGGCCGGCTGTTCTCGCCGCTGGCCTTCACCAAGACCTATGCGATGGCGGCTGCGGCGGGCCTGTCGGTCACGCTGATCCCGGTGCTGATGGGCTATTTGATTCGTGGCCGCATTCCCGACGAGCAGAAGAACCCGTTGAACCGCTTTCTCATCACCATCTACCGCCCGCTGCTCGACGCGGTGCTGCGCTGGCCGCGTGCCACGCTGGTTGTGGCCGTGCTGCTGCTGGCCGCCACCGCCTGGCCCATGCTGCGTATAGGTGGCGAATTCATGCCGCCGCTCGACGAGGGTGATTTGCTGTTCATGCCCACCGCCCTGCCCGGTTTGTCGGCTGGCAAGGCGGCCGAGCTGCTGCAGCAGACCGACCGGCTCATCAAGACGCTGCCCGAAGTGGCCACGGTGCACGGCAAGGCAGGCCGCGCCGAGACCGCCACCGACCCGGCGCCGCTGGAGATGTTCGAGACCACGATCCAGTTCAAACCCAAAGGCGAATGGCGCGCCGGCATGACGACCGACAAGCTGGTCGAGGAGCTGGACCGCATCGTTCGCGTGCCGGGCCTTTCCAACATCTGGGTGCCGCCGATTCGCAACCGCATCGACATGCTGGCCACTGGCATCAAGAGCCCGGTGGGCGTCAAGGTATCGGGCGCGAATCTGGCGGAAATCGACCGCATCACCAGCGAGATTGAGCGCGCGCTGAAAAACGTGCCCGGTGTCAGCAGCGCGCTGGCCGAGCGGCTGACCGGCGGGCGCTATGTCGACATCACCATCAACCGCGACGCCGCCGCGCGCTTTGGCCTGAACATTGCCGATGTGCAGTCGGTGGTGGCCTCGGCCATAGGGGGCGAGAACGTCGGTGAAACGGTGGAGGGCTTGCAGCGCTTCCCGATCAATGTGCGCTACCCCCGCGAGATTCGCGATTCGCTGGAGAAACTGCGCCGCCTGCCCTTTGTGACCGAGCGCGGCGCCAGGCCGGTGCTGGGCGACGTGGCCGACATTCGCATCAGCGACGGCCCACCCATGCTGCGCAGCGAGAACGCGCGCCTGTCGGGCTGGGTCTATGTGGACATTCGCGGGCGCGACCTCAAATCTGCGGTGCACGACATGCAGCAGGCAGTTGGCCAACAGGTCAAGCTCAGCCCCGGCTATTCGGTGTCGTGGTCGGGCCAGTTCGAGTACCTGGAACGCGCCACCGCCAAACTCAAAGTCGTGGTGCCGTTCACGCTGCTCATCATTTTTGTACTGCTGTACCTGACCTTCCAGCGCTTTGACGAAGCGCTGCTCATCATGCTGGCGATGCCGTTTTCGCTGATTGGCGGCTTCTGGCTGCTGTATTTGCTGGGCCATAACCTGTCGATTGCCAGTGCCATTGGTTTTATCGCGCTGGCAGGCGTAACGGCTGAGTTCGGCGTCATCATGCTGCTGTATTTGAAGCACGCCTGGGAAGAGCGCCTGGCGCGTGGTGACAACACGCCGCCCGCGCTGCTCGGCGCCATCCGCGAAGGCGCCGTGCTGCGCGTGCGGCCCAAGGCCATGACCGTCGCCGTGATTCTGGCCGGCCTGCTGCCCATCCTGTGGGGCGGCGGCACCGGCAGTGAGGTGATGCAGCGCATTGCCGCGCCCATGGTGGGCGGCATGGTCACGGCGCCGCTGCTGTCGATGTTTGTGATCCCGGCCGCCTATCTGCTGATGCGGCGGCCCCGGCCGGCACGCGCGCCGCGCGCGGGCTTCTGGAGAAAGCGCCATGCAGCGGCGTGATCGGAAACCGGCAACGAGGCTGCTGGCTACGGACCTTCTGTGCCCGGTACGCCCGGGGTCGCACTATGCTGGCTTGCGCAAGGGGGAACCATTTATCGTGCCTATGCATCGAACCACCGTGATGACAAACTCGGCCTTCAGGCGTTTGACCTGTCGCATGCCGAACTACGGAAAACAGCGAGGAAATCATGAACTTCAAGTATGTCGTCGCAATTGTCCCGCCCGATGCCGTGAAGTCGCTGGAAGCGAGACTCAGGCGGATTGG
The DNA here is from genome assembly GCA_036506595.1 of Polaromonas sp. Classification (GTDB taxonomy): domain Bacteria; phylum Pseudomonadota; class Gammaproteobacteria; order Burkholderiales; family Burkholderiaceae_C; genus Polaromonas. The sequence continues at coordinate 7,405 of DASXRN010000132.1, forward strand.
CGTCGGGGGGATCACGCTGACGAAGGTCAAGGGCTTCGGCGAGTACAAGAACTTCTTTACCAGCGACTTGCTCAGCGACCACACCCAGGTCGAGATCTTCACGGAGGAATCGAAAGTGGAGCCGCTGCTCGACGCCCTGCTGGAGATCGGGCGTTCCGATATCCCCGGCTCAGGAGTCGTGGCGGTGATCCCCGTGGACAAATTCCTCCATCTTCGCACCGGGACCGAGGTCTTGCCTGTCCCGCCGACTTGAAAGTTCCGCTAACCGGCGCACGCAAAAGAATTCGCGCCTCCTCGCGACGCCCCCAGTCTCAAAGGAGAAAAACATGAAGTGCGATGCGAAAATGATGGTGAAGATGGCGGTCTGGTTAGGCGTTGGTCTGGCGGTCGCCTACTTCGCACTGCCCGCGGCCCAGTCGTTCATTCTGGCCAGCGCACCCGTTCTGGTGGCGCTCATCTGTCCCGTGGCGATGCTCTTGATGATGAAGGGCATGAATGGCAGCAAGAAAGATGAGAGTACAAAGCCCGGTGAAAGCAAGGCGGAATCCGGGGTCTGCGATGCCGATCTGGACAAGGCTTAGCGCGCAACGCCCGAACTTCGCGTTCACTGGCGGTCGGCCGCACATTCCAACCACCCTGGATTCAAGCGAGGCCTTCAAATGTCACACACGGCAATCCACCCAGAGTCACACACGACAACCCTCCCAGACACTTCGCGTCGCCTGTGGCTCACGGCAGCTTCTGCGGCTGGCGGTGCGGGCATCGTCGCAACGAGCCTGCCCTTCGTGGTCTCCATGGCTCCCAGCGAGCGGGCGCGAGCGTTCGGCGCGCCTGTGGAGGTCGACGTTGGGCCCATCAAGCCAGGCGAGCTACGGACCGTGGAGTGGCGCGGCAAACCGGTGTGGGTGCTGCGCCGCACCGCAGACATGCTCGGGTCCTTGCGCCGCCACGACGACCTGCTCAGCGATCCGCAGTCGGGCCGTCGGGGGCAGCAGCCTGACTACGCCCGCAACGACCTGCGTTCGGTCAAGCCGGACATCGCCGTGCTGGTGGCGATCTGCACCCACCTGGGTTGTATCCCGACCTTCAGGCCGGAACCCGGCGCCGCCGACATCGGCGCGTCATGGCCGGGCGGATTCTATTGCCCCTGCCACGGATCGAAGTTCGATTTCGCAGGCCGCGTCTTCAAGAACGTGCCCGCTCCGAGCAACCTCGAGGTGCCGCCGCACCACTACACCGGCGAGTCGACGCTGCTTATCGGCGAGGGGCCGCGGGCCTGATCGACGAGGCCCCAAATGATGCCTGCCAGCTTCGGCCGCATCGTTCTCCTGGGGCTCGCCGGGGGGTTCTGGTTCGTTGCCCCATCGCATGGTGCAGGAGACATCGAGCGCGGCGCGCGGGCGTCGCGTTCCTGCATGGCCTGCCATTCGTTCGCGCCAGGGCGCCACCTGACCGGCCCGAGCCTCGCCGGGGTGTGGGGCCGCCGGGCGGGCACCGCCGCCGGGTTCGGCCGCTATTCGGACGCTCTGAAGCGCTCGGAAATCGTCTGGAACGAGAAGACTCTGGACGCGTGGCTCCGGAACCCGGCCGCATTGATTCCGGGCAACACGATGCTCTTCGATGGCATGTCGGACCCGGGCACGCGCGCCGATCTGCTGGCGTATCTCCAGGCCGTGTCCGAAGGTCGCGCTTCGGCGCCGGAGCGCGCGTTGCCGAACCTCAAGCGCGTCGACCCGTCCAGCCAGGTGACCGCAATCCGCTACTGCGGCGATGCCTACCGCGTCCTCACCGGCGATGGCAAGAGCCGCACCTGGTGGGAATTCAACCTGCGGTTCAAGACCGACGGCAGCCCCGACGGCCCGCCGGCCGGCAAGCCGGTCATCGTCGGCAGCGGCATGCAGGGGGACCGGGCCGCGGTCGTCTTCTCGCGCCCCGAGGAGATCTCAACATTCATTCGCAGGGAGTGTCCATGACGATTCGAAAGCGATGGTTCGTGCTGGCCGCAGCAGCGGCCATCCTCGGTGCCGCTCCAGTGCTGCGCCTGGCGCGTGGTGCGCAGCCCGCCGGTCCCGACCTCGTCTTCCATGTGCACCCGAGGGAGTTGGCGAATCTGCGGTTCTCGGACGGCGCGGGCAGGCCGACGAGTCTGGCCACCTTCCGCGGCAGGGTCGTGCTGCTCAATGTGTGGGCCACATGGTGCCCGCCGTGCCTCCAGGAAATGCCGACCCTGGATCGTTTGCAGGCCGCGCTGGGCGGTCCGGGCTTCGAAGTCGTCGCACTCTCAATCGATCACGCCGGTCTGCCGGTCGTGCAGGCATTCTTCGATCGCACGAGCATCAAGCACCTGCAGCCGTACATGGACACGTTTGGCGACGCAACTTCGAATTTCGCCTTAGCCGGTGTGCCGCTGACGCTGCTCATCGACCGGGAGGGCCGCGAGATCGGCCGCAAGCTCGGTCCGGCGGTGTGGGACAACCCGCGGATGGTCCAGCTGATACGCAGCCACATGGCTCCTGGGGCAGCGCCATCACAACCAGCGCGAAGGTAGGCCACGGTCCTCAAAACAGTCCTTGTCATCGCGCTCGGGTTGCTCGTGGTGGCCTGTGGCGAGCGCACGAGCGGTTCGACGGCCACCACTTTTCATCAACAACAAGGATCGACATGCGTTTCAACAAGCAACCCTTTGACGCCTTTCTGCTCGCATTGATGCTCGGTGTCGCGACAACGGCGCCGGTTCACGCCGGTGAGCCTGTCACACTGATGCATGTCCACGGCCTGTCCTACAGTGCCGACGGCAGGCAGCTCCTGATCCCGAGCCACCATGGCCTGGCCGTGTACGCGGATGGGCGTTGGACCAAGGCCGCAGGGCCGGCGCACGACTACATGGGCTTCTCGGCCACCCGCGATGCGCTGTACAGCAGCGGGCACCCGGCACCGGGTTCCGGACTGAGCAACCCCTTCGGCCTGATCAAGAGCCGCGACGGCGGTAAAAACTGGCAGCAACTCGGGCTCACGGGCGAGTCGGACTTCCATACGCTGGCGACCAGCTATGAGACGAACGCGGTGTACGTGCTCAACCACCAGCCGAACACCCGCATGAGCCAGGCCGGCATCTACCGCACGCTGACTGATGGCATGAAATGGACGCGCGCCGCGGCCAAAGGGCTGTCCAAGCCCAACAGCCTGGCCGTGCATCCCACCGACGCCGGCGTCGTTGCCGCGGGCACGGACGACGGGCTGTATCTGTCCCGGAACTCGGCCGAGAGCTTCGAGCGGCTGGCTGGTGGCCGGCGGGTACTCGCCCAAACCTTCGACCTGGACGGGCTGCATCTGTGGTTCAGCACCTATGCAGGCAAGGCGGCGCTGGCGCGGATCGCCTTGAAGGCCGATTCCACGGCCGAGGA
>DASXRN010000133.1:0-7845 GCA_036506595.1 Polaromonas sp.
CGCTGTTGAGCACCGTCTGAATTTGCATGGAAATTTCGGGGGTCAGAAACAGCTTGTCGCCGTTGACGGGCGACGCAAACTTCACGCCCTCTTCGGAAATCTTGCGCATCTCGCCGAGCGACCAGACCTGGAAGCCGCCGCTGTCGGTCAATATGGGTTTGTTCCAGGCCTCAAAGCGGTGCAGCCCGCCAAACTGTTTCATCACGTCCAGCCCCGGACGCATCCAGAGGTGAAAGGTGTTGCCCAGAATGATTTGCGCGCCCATCTCAGTCAGCGACTGCGGCATCACGCCCTTGACCGTGCCATAGGTGCCGACCGGCATGAAGATAGGCGTTTGCACCACGCCGTGATTCAGGGTCAACTTGCCGCGCCGGGCGTGGGTACCGAGGTAAGAACCCGCGGTGTCGTCGGTTTTCAGAACTTCAAATTCAAGCATCTTGTGATTGTCGCAGGTGTGATTTGAGCGCTAAACCGGGGTTTTTCGCGCCAGCAGCATGGCGTCGCCATAGCTGAAAAAGCGGTAGCGCTGCGCAATCGCGTGCCGGTACAGCGCCATGATGTGCTCGTACCCCGAGAACGCGCTGACCAGCATCATCAGGGTGCTTTTGGGCAGGTGAAAGTTGGTCAGCAGCATATCGACCACGGCAAATTCAAAGCCCGGCGTGATGAAGATGTTGGTGTCGCTGCATGCGGGGCCGAATTTGGCGCGGGACTCCAGCGCCCGCACGGTGGTCGTGCCCACGGCCACCACGCGCCCGCCGCGTGCCTTGCAGGCGGCAATTGCTTGCTGCGTGGCAGATGGCACTTCGAAGCGCTCGAAATGCATGGTGTGCTCGGCAATATTGTCGGTTTTGACGGGCTGGAACGTGCCCGCGCCCACATGCAGGGTCACGCTGGCACGCGCAATGCCGCGGGCCTCCAGCTGCGCCAGCATGGCTTCGTCAAAATGCAGCGCGGCCGTGGGCGCCGCCACCGCGCCCGGATTCTTGGCGAAAACCGTCTGGTAGCGCTGCTCGTCGTCCAACGAATCGCTGTGGGTGATGTAAGGCGGCAGGGGCACATGGCCATGCTGCGCCATCAGCGCATAGGGGTCGCCGCTGAGCGCAAAGCGGTAGAGCGGCCCATCTTCGTTCGGCCAGCGGCCCAGCAGCGTGGCGGTGAAGCCACCGTCCATCTGCAGCACTGCACCCGGCAAGGGTTTTTTGCTGACCTTCATGTGCGCGGCGACTTCATGGCCCGAGTCGCTGGGAAGGGCATGGGGTGAAAGTACCCGTTCAATCAGCAGCTCCAGCTTGCCGCCGCTGGCCTTCTGGCCAAACAGCCGCGCCTTGACCACCTGGGTGTCGTTGAACACCAACAGGTCGCCAGGCGCCAGCAGGCTGGGCAGGTCGGTAAAACGGCGGTCTACGGCCAGCGCGTCGCGGCCATCGAGCAGGCGCGAGGCGCTGCGCTGGGGGGCAGGGTGCTGGGCAATGAGTTCGTCGGGTAGCGTGAAATCAAAATCACTGAGGCTGAAATGCGTCTTCATGAAGGCACAATTGTCCCATGTCGCCACCGGCTGCCCTTGCCCACCCAACCGTCAAACCCGAAGGGCCGGCCGGGAGCAAGGCCGCACCCAAATCCCCGGCGCAAAAAGCCCTGGAGAAACTGGGCCTGCGCCGCGACATTGACCTGGCCCTGCATCTGCCGCTGCGTTACGAGGACGAAACCCGCATCGTGCGCCTGCGCGATGCACGCGACGGTGACATGGTGCAGATCGAGGCGCAGGTGACGCACAGCGAAGTCATGCTCCGGCCGCGCCGCCAGTTGCGGGTGACGGTGGACGACGGCAGCGACACCTGCGTGCTGCGTTTCCTGAATTTTTATCCTTCCCACCAGAAAACGCTGAGTGTGGGGGCCCGCGTGCGGGTGCGCGGCGAGCTTCGCGGCGGATTTCTGGGCCGCGAGATGGTGCACCCCAGCTTCAAGCCGGCGGGTGGCGAGCTGCCGGGGGCGTTGACGCCGGTGTATCCCACCGTGGCCGGTTTGCCGCAGGCCTATTTGCGTAAGGCGGTGCTCAGCGGCCTCGCCCGCGCCGACCTCAGTGAAACCATTCCCGCTCAATTTTTAAGTAAAAACCTGCCGCAGCCCTTGTCCAGTCTGCGCGAAGCGCTACAGTTTTTGCACCACCCGACGCCCGATGTGGTGCTGGCCACCTTGGAGGACCACAGCCACCCGGCCTGGCAACGCCTCAAGGCCGAGGAGCTGCTGGCCCAGCAGCTGTCGCAGCTGCAGGCCAGGCGCGTGCGTGCCGCCATGCGCGCGCCTGCACTTGGCGGTCCGGCGATGCGCGGCCCTTCAATGGATGGTGCGACCCTGAACGGGCCGCAGTGCACCCTGCATGACCAACTGCTGGAGCGCCTGCCCTTTCGGCTCACGCCCGCCCAGCAGCGCGTCTGCGCCGACATCGAGGCCGACCTGCAAAAAAACATTCCCATGCACCGCTTGCTGCAGGGCGATGTGGGCTCGGGCAAGACCGTGGTGGCGGCGCTGGCGGCCGCCCGCTGCATCGATGCCGGCTGGCAATGCGCCTTGATGGCGCCCACCGAAATCCTGGCCGAGCAGCACTTTCGCAAACTGATTGCCTGGCTGGAACCGCTGGGCATCAAGACGGCCTGGCTCACTGGCAGCCAGAAAACCAAAGAGCGGCGCGAAGCGCTGGCGCTGATTAAAAGCGGCGAGGCCGGCCTGGTCATTGGCACGCACGCCGTGATTCAGGACAAGGTCGAATTCAAAAACCTGGCGCTGGCCATCATTGACGAGCAGCACCGCTTTGGCGTGGCGCAGCGGCTGGCCCTGCGAAGCAAAATGACGGAAGGCAGCAAGATGACCGAGGGCGGGCAGGAGCCGCACCTCTTGATGATGACGGCCACGCCGATCCCGCGCACCCTGGCCATGAGTTATTACGCCGACCTCGATGTCTCGACGATCGACGAGTTGCCGCCCGGGCGCACCCCCATCGTGACCAAGGTGGTGAACGATGCCCGGCGCGATGAGGTGATTGGGCGCATACGCGGCCAGCTCGCCGAAGGCCGGCAGATTTACTGGGTCTGCCCGCTGATTGAAGAAAGCGAGTCGATCGACCTGGTCAACGCCATCCATACGCATGAAGCCTTGAGCAATGCCCTGCCTGGCATCGGGGTGGGCCTGCTGCATTCGCGCATGCCGGTGGCCGAGAAAAAAGCCGTTATGAGCCTGTTCACCGAGGGTGTGATGGGCGTGCTGGTCAGCACCACCGTGATCGAGGTGGGCGTGGATGTGCCCAACGCCTCGCTGATGGTGATTGAACATGCCGAGCGTTTTGGTCTCTCCCAGTTGCACCAGTTGCGCGGCCGGGTCGGGCGCGGCGCGGCGGCCTCGGCCTGTGTGCTGCTGTATTCAACTGGCGATGGGCCAAGGCTCGGCGAAATCGCCCGGGCGCGCCTCAAGGCCATGGTCGAGACCAATGACGGGTTTGAAATTGCCCGGCGTGACCTGGAGATTCGAGGGCCGGGCGAGTTTTTGGGGGCGCGGCAGTCGGGTGCGCCCTTGCTGCGGTTCGCCGATGTGGTCACCGATGCCGGGCTGCTGGCCTGGGCGCGGGGGGTGGCGCCGGTGATGCTGGACCAGTATGGCGGGCTGGCGCAGCGGCATATTTTGCGGTGGCTGGGGGGGAAGGCTGAGTTTTTGAAGGCTTGAGTTGTGGCGGCTATACGTCGGCGATCTGATCGATCAACTAGTTAGAACTAGTCAAACCGCAGATCAATGTCCTTCTCCTTCGCTCCGGCCGAATTACCCCAATACTTTACGCACCATTGAGTAGCTTGTTTCTTGAGTCCTTTTGGCCATGTTGACTTGCTCGCGGTTGCCTTCTGCCACATGTAGCCCATGCCAAGCTCCTGTGTGACCTGCCACGTCAGGTGGTTCGACCGAATTTTCATCTGGGCGCTTCCACGAAGTGACTCTTCAGCATGTGAACTTCCATAGGTCACAGCAGCGTATCTCCGTTCAAAAGAGCCAACGAAGTAAGAAGTGTCAAGCTTGTGATTGAGCAAGCTAGAACTTGTCACAACACCACAAACAGAGTGCCCTCTAACCAAAATTCCTATCTCAAAGAAGTCGGGCGGCCCGTAAACCAAAGGGCCTTTGCCGCAGGTCAAATTGCTTTCCTTTGAGTAGTCGCCACACGTGAGGGCATGTCGCCAGTAACCACCCAATTGCGGGTCAGCATGACTCTTGCTCGCACTCAGAAGCATTACCGAAATGAGCGCGACACGATACAGCATTGAGTTTTCAAGAGGATGCATGGTCGGCAATATAACGAAGCGGTTATTTGCCGTGAGGCCAAGCTGATAGAAACCAAGAGCACCTCCTGCAGCAGATAAACCTTGCTGGACTGAACCGCCGGCCGGGATGACCGATGGTGGTGGCACAGGGGGTTGTCATCTTCACCCTGTTTGCCTGAGCAAATTATGACCGGGCTTTTTTCGCTGATTGCTGCGACCCATGCCCCAATGGCGTGAATTGACATGGCCCATGACGGCGGGTTGAATTTGAGCAAAATCTTGGTTTTAGGCCCATCAAAATGGCAGTCAGCCCTTTAGGTATGGGCGTGAGTAGCTACTGAATTTGTAGCGCGACCAGGGCTTTTGGTTGGGTTTGTTGTGGCCCTTTCTGGGTTGACCGGGGTGCCCTTCACGACTAGGCCGGGTCTCGCCCCGGCGGGCGAGGTACTTTGTCTTTGCTTCGCCAAAGAAAAGTACCCAAAAGAAAGGCGACCCGCAGTCTGGGTCCCTGCGCTGCGCTACGGGCAACCTGCGCTGCTCGACTCCGGCGGGGGTCCGCAGAACTCGCCTGCGGCTCAAACAACTGCGGCCCTGATCCCGCCTCCATCTGCGCTGCTCGGCCCAGCCAGGACGGGTTGGGGCAAAGAATTCGGGATCGGGGCGCAGAACGCGCAAAGCGCGTTCTGCGAAGTTTGGCTGTTTGTATTCTTCCCCCACCCCTTCTGGCTGCGCCGAGGAGCGGAGGTCCAGACGGATCAGGGCTCGCGATTGTCTGAGCCGAAGGCGAGTTCGAGCGAGACCCCGGCTGGACCGAGCACCACAGGGTGCCCGTAGCGCAGCGAAGGGTCGCAGACAGCAGGGTCGCCTTCTCTTTACTTACTTTCTCTTGGGCAGAAGCAAGAGAAAGTGAGTCGCCCGCCGGGGCGAGACCCGGCCTGGTCGTGAAGGACGCCTGCTATCAATTAAATAGCTGTCTGCGCCCGTACTGTATGGGCTAAAGTACTAAAAAGGCCAAAAAATTAATCGACCCTGGCGCCCGAAGCCTTCACAACCTTCTCGTATTTCGCCAACTCGCTTTTCATGAACGCGGCAAACTCCTCGGGCGTGTTGGCCACGGGTTCGGCCATTAGCGCGCTAAAGCGGGCTTTGGCTTCGGGCGAATTCAGCGCTGCCACAAAAGCCTGGTTGAGTTTACTCACCACGTCTCTGGGCGTTGCGGCCGGTGCGACCAGGCCCCACCAGGTGTCGATCTCAAACCCCTTGAGGGTCTCTGCCACGGCCGGGATCTCGGGCAGCAGGGTGCTGCGCTTTGCCGCCGTGACCGCCAGCGCCTTGAGCTTGCCGGCCTTGATGTTGGCCGAGGCGGTGGCAAGGTTGTCAAAGTTGAAGTCGACCTGGCCGGACAGCAGGGCCAGTTGCGCCGGGTTGCCGCCGTTGTAGGGAATGTGCAGCGCAAAAATGCCGGCCCGCGCCTTGAACATCTCACCGGCCAGATGGCCCGCGCTGCCGTTGCCGCCGCTGGCGTAGTTGAGTTTGGCGGGGTTGGCTTTGGCGTACTTGATGAAGTCGGCCAGTGTGCTGATGTTCAGGCGCCTGGCGGTGTCGGCGTTCATCACCAGCACATTGGGCACGCGCAGCATCTGCGTGATGGGCGCGAAATCGGTGGCTGCGTTGTAGGGCATCTTGCTGTACAGCCAGGGGTTGATGGCGTGCGTGGCCACCGCAGCAATGCCCACGGTCAAGCCATCGGGCGCGGCCTTGGCAATCGCATCGACGCCAATGTTGCCACCGCCACCGGGGCGGTTTTCGATGATCACGGTGCCCAGCGAATCCTTGACCCGTTCGGCCATCAAACGGGCCGTCACATCAATCGGCCCACCGGCTGCGTAGGGCACGATGATGCGCATGACTTTGGGCTGGGCCAGCGCCAGCGTGGAAGACAGGGCGAGCGTCGCGATGGACAGGATTGCCAGTCTTTTGGCAAGAAAGGTCGGGGCGTGTCGGGTTTTCATGGGCCTAAAGGTGGTCAAAGGTGGTCAGGATTGGTGCTTCAAGCAGCCGCCGCCGCAGCGGTAGCCTGCGCCTTGTCTTTTTCCGTCACAAACGAGTCCGCATAGAACTCGTCGGCAGGCAAGCCCGCCGCCGTGTAGTCCGCCTGTGCCGAGTCCACCACAATCGGCGCGCCGCAGGCATACACCTGATGGCCGGACAGATCCGCAATATCTTCCAGAACGGCCTTGTGAACAAAGCCGGTGCGCCCTAGCCAGGCGTCTTCCGGCAGGGCATCCGAGATCACCGGCACATAGCGGAGGTTGGGCATCTCGGCCACTTTGCCCAATACCCAGTCATTCATGTAGAGGTCGGCCGGGCGGCGGCCGCCCCAGTACAGCACGGCGGGGCGCGTGATGTTCTTGTACTGCATGTGTTCGATCAGCGCCTTAATGGGGGCAAAGCCGGTGCCCGAGGCCAGCAGCACCATGGGCTTGGCGCTGTCTTCGCGAAAAAAGAAACTGCCGAAAGGCCCTTCGATTCTCAAAATTTCTTTTTCCTTCATGGCGCCAAACACGTGCTCGGTGAATTTTCCGCCCGGCATGTGGCGAATGTGCAGTTCCACGCCCGGGTTGTCGGCCTGGGTGTGCGGCGCGTTGCCCATCGAGTAGGCGCGGCGGTCGCCATCGCGCAGCAGAAATTCGACATACTGGCCGGCGTGGTACTTGAACGTATCGCTGGCGGGCAGCTGCAGGCGCACGCTCATCACGTCATGTGAAAGCCTGGTCAGGCTGTTGACGCGCACCGGCATTTTCTTGATCGGGTAAGCGCTTTCATCGGTCACCTGGCGTGATTCGATCACCACGTCTGAGTGCGCGACGGCGCTGCAGGTCAGGATGAAGCCATTGGCTTCTTCCTCGGGAGAGAGCGCCTTGAGCTGGTGCGTGCCGTGGCTCACCGTGCCTTCCAGCTTCCTGCATTTGCAGGAACCGCAAGCGCCATCCTTGCAACCGTAAGGCAGGCCAATGCCCTGGCGGATGGCCGCAGCCAGCAAGGCTTCACCCTCATTGGCGGTAAAGGCCCGGCCGCTGGGTTGCACGGTTACGCTGTAGCTCTGGCTCACGTTCTGGCTCATATTCGGTATCCTTGCGGTATCTGTTACTTGGCTTGGCTGGTTCTCCAGCAAGCCCCCAATTTTGCCTTCAAACCTAAACCCCCTTGGCGCACTGCCTTCCCGCTTTCGCCGTCAGCGTGTGTTGATCGTCGGCTGTGGTGATGTGGGCCTGCGTGTCGCCCGCCAACTGCCGCGCCATGTCAGGCTGATAGCTCTCACCTCGTCGGCCGAGCGCGTGCCTGAGCTGCGCGCGCAGCGCATCACACCGCTGCAGGGCAATCTGGACAACGGCGCCAGCCTGCGCCGCCTGGCCGGGCTGGCGACCCGCGTGGTGCACCTGGCGCCACCGCCCAACGACAATCCCGCCTGGCGCAGCGACCCGCGCACGCTGGCCCTGCTGCGGGCCCTGCGCTTGCGCAGCCTGCCGCAGTCGCTGGT
>DASXRN010000134.1:0-3546 GCA_036506595.1 Polaromonas sp.
CAACGCCTTGCGCGCGGTCGCCAGCCGCTCTTCCAGATAAGCGCCATAAAAATCCGGCACCGCCACACCCACCAGCCGTTCGGCCAGCTCCTGCCCGCGGTTGCCGAAAAACAGCACGGTGGGGGTGAACGTGGCTTTCCACTGATTAATCTGCGCGGCGGCGTTGGTCGGCTGGTGGTCAAAGCCCAGCAAGGGGGTGGTTTTGTCGGTGATGTTGAGTTGCCAGGCGCGCAGGCCGGCCTCTTGCTGGCCGGACAGCAGGTAGCTGCGCCGCACCAGCTCGCAATAAGGGCAGCCGGGCAGGCTGACCAGCAGCACCAGCGGCTCGTTTTTGGCGGCGGCTGCCATGGCGGCCTGGGGCAAAGAGCTGGGAACGGGCAGGGCGCTGTCTTTGGCCAGAGCCCGCGTGGGCAGTAGCAGAGAAAGAGAGGGCAAGGCCAAGCCGCCCGCGAATGCGGCGCAGAACTGGCGCCTGCGAAGTTGCTGCGGCTGCGTCACGCGGCGCTGTCCAGCAGGATTTGCGTCAGCGCATGCGCGTCGCTGATCATGGCATCGTGGCCGGTCTTGAGCTCGACAAGCTTGGAGTTGGGCAGCCAGGCGCCGTTCCAGAACTTCGGGTCTTGCGCGCGCAGGCGGCTGGGGTCAATCGTGGCCAGGGCCGGCTGCGTGCAGTTGACGAAGGTGCGCGGCACGGCGGCAACACGTTGCACGTCAAAGTCCAGCGGCGCCTGGTAGGTGTTGCCGGGGTGCGGCGTCTGGCGGCGCTTGACCCAGGCGTGGTCGGCGTCATGCAGGCCAAACACTGCGGGGTCGGGCGGCGGAAAGCTGAAGCTCGGCGAGGCTTGTGCGGCCGCCATGCGTTGCTGCTGCGTGGCGCTGGATTGCGTGCTGCTCCAGCTTTCGCCGGGTTCGGGCAGCACCGCATCGACATACACCAGATGCTTGAGGCGCTCACCCAATCTGTCGGCCACGGCCGTGCCAATTATGCCGGCGTAGGAGTGCACGGCCAGAATCACCTCGTGCAATTCTTCCATCTCGATGAGGTTGATCACGTCGTTGATGTGGGTGTCCAGGTTGATGGCTGGGGACAGCAGGTGGGCGCGCTCGCCCAGGCCGGTCAGCGTGACCGCGTAAACCTTGTGGTGGTCTAGCTGCAGCGCCTGCGCCACGCGCCGCCAGCACCAGCCGCCGTGCCAGGCGCCAGGGACCAAAACGAAATTGTGGGCAATCATCAAATCACCTCGTTTCTTTTAAGTTCAGACAACTTCGCCTCGGAGTAGTTCAGCACGCCGCGCAAAACTTCTTCGGTGTGCTGACCCAGCAGCGGCGGCGGCAGGCGGGTGGCGACCGGCGTGGCGCTGAGCTTGATCGGGCTGGATACCAGCCGCAGGTCGCTTTTGACCGGGTGCTGCCATTCGGTGACCATGCCACGCGCCTCGACCTGCGGGTCGGCAAACACCTCGGCCAGGTTGTTGATGGCGCCGCAGGGCACCTTGGCGGCCTCTAACGCGGCCAGCCAGTCGGCCTTGCTGCGTGTTTTCATCACGGCCTCAAGAATCGGCACCAGTTGCTCGCGGTTGAGCACGCGGTCGCGGTTTTTGGCAAACAACGGGTTCACGCCCAGCTCGGGAATGTTGGCAACCTTGCAAAACTTCAGATACTGCTGGTCGTTGCCCACGGCCAGAATCAGGTGGTCCTTGTTGCCGTCGGCTGTGGGGGCGACCTCAAACACCTGGTAGGGCACGATGTTCTGATGCGCATTGCCGGCGCGGCTGGGCGCCTTGCCGCTGACCAGGTAGTTGGCGCCCAGGTTGGCCAGCATGGCGACTTGCGTGTCGAGCAGCGCCATGTCCACCTGCTGGCCGTCGCCGGTTTTTTCGACATGGCGCAGGGCGGCGAGTATGCCCACGGTCGCGTACATGCCGGTCATCAAATCCGCCACGGCGACGCCGACTTTTTGCGGGCCACCGCCCAGGTCGTCGCGCTCACCCGTCACGCTCATCAGCCCGCCCATGCCCTGGATGGCGTAGTCGTAACCGGCGCGGTCGGCATAGGGCCCGGTCTGGCCAAAGCCGGTGACCGAGCAGTACACCAGGCGCGGGTTGATGGCCTTGAGCGAGGCGTAGTCCAGGCCATAGCGCGCCATGTCACCGACCTTGAAGTTCTCGACAAACACATCGCAGTGCGCGGCCAGTTCGCGGATCAGCGCCTGGCCCGCAGGCTGGGCAATGTCGCAGGTCACCGAACGCTTGTTGCGGTTGGCGCCCAGGTAGTAGGCGGCCTCCTGCGTGTCTGCTCCTTCGGCGTTTTTTAAAAACGGTGGGCCCCAGCTGCGGGTGTCGTCGCCGCTGCCGGGGCGCTCGATCTTGATCACATCGGCCCCCAGATCGGCCAGCGTCTGGGTGCACCAGGGGCCCGCCAGCACGCGGGACAAATCGAGAATGCGGATGCCTTGAAGAGAGTTCATCCCGCCATTTTGACCGCATTGGCCACCATGGCGGTAGCGGGAAATCAGTACTGCTTGTACGGCAGGAATTTCCCCGACAGCACCACGTTGACGCGGTCGCCTTTGGGGTCGGGCTGGCGCACGATGTCCATCGAAAAATCAATCGCACTCATGATGCCGTCGCCAAACTCCTCGTGGATCAGCTCTTTGATGGTCGTGCCGTAGACGCTGACGATTTCGTACCAGCGGTAGATCAGCGGGTCGGTCGGCACGGGGGTGGGCAGCGAGCCCTTGTAAGGCACTACTTGCAGCCATTTTTGCTCTTCGGCGCTCAAGCCGAAAATCTTGCCAACGATCTTGGCCTGCTTCTCATCCAGCGTCATCTGGCCCAGGCAGGCGGCGGTTGTCCACTCTTTGCTCAGGCCGACTTTTTTGGCGACCGATTCCCAGGTGATGCCCTTGGCGACTTTTGCGGTGATGATTTTTTCGGTGATGTCGTTGCGATTCATGAGGGCTCCTGTGATTGAAGGGGTGAGGCCGTTTCGCGCGGCACGTCTTAAAACATGCCGAAAAGCAAGCACCGTGCCCGGGTTGGCGCGAAGCAGGCCTTCAGCGGGCCCACGAATGCCTGTAAAGTGCAATGCTTGCTGACGATCCATCCAGTATTTAGAGCGCCCGATGCCACGACTGACCCTGATTTTTCTTGCCGCCGGTTTGAGCGCGCTGCTGGCACTGGCCGCCTGCAGCCCTGCCTTTAACTGGCGTGAGGTGCGGCCCGAGAACACCCGGCTCCGCCTGCTCCTGCCCTGCAAGCCCGACAAGGCGCAAAAAGTCGTGCCTTTCGGGGGCAAGCCGACCACGCTCTCGATGCTGGGCTGCGAGGCCGGCGGCGTGACCTTTGCCGTGGCGGTGGTTGATCTGGGCAATCCGGGTGAGGTCTCGAACGCTGCGTCCATCCTCGCCCAGTGGCAAAGCGTGACGCTGGCCAATATGAAGGCCGGTGCGGCGCAGGTCAGCTCCCTCCAGCTGCCAGGTGCGGGGATGGCGCAGCCCCCGGTGCTGGTGAAGGCGCAGGGCCAGCGCGCCGACGGCACGGCCGT
>DASXRN010000135.1:0-1525 GCA_036506595.1 Polaromonas sp.
TGCCGGCCACGTCGGCCTGGATGCCGTAACGCTGGCGAATCGCCGTGCCCGTGCCCTCGTCAATCACACCGCGCATCGCGTTCACCAGGGTCAGCGCGTGCGCACGCGGCATGGCCGGCTCGCGCTCCCTGACGGGCTCGAATTGTTCCAGCAACTGGCCGTTGCGGTCTTCCACGCGCAGCACCAGCACCGGCTGCATGTAGTTGCCGCCATTGGCAATGGTGCCGTAGGCCGCGACCATCTCTATCAGCGTGACGGGGCTGGTGCCCAGGGCAAGCGAGGGCACCAGGTCCAGCTTGCTCTGCCGCACCCCCAGGGCCTGCGCCAGCTGCCCGACGCGGGCCGGCCCCACTTGCTGCATCAGCTGGGCCGTGATGGTGTTTTTGGAATACACCAGCCCGTCGCGCAGACTGGTGGGCAAGTAAGTTGGAGGCGTCGCATCGCTGGGCGTCCACACCGCGCCGCCTGGCGACGAGATGGCCACGGGCTGGTCAATCAAGGTGTCCAACGGGTCGAGCCCCAGCATGAACGCCGCGCCATAAACAAAGGGCTTGAAGGTCGAGCCCGGCTGGCGCCGCGCCTGGCTCACATGGTCAAACTGCTCCTGCGCAAAGTCGCGGCTACCCACCCACGCCCGCACCGCGCCGTTGCGCGGGTCCAGCGCCAAAAAGCCGGCCTGCAACACGGCACGCTCCTGCCCGGCCTTGCGCCGCCCGTCTGCCAGCGTCTGCAGTTGCGCCATCTGCCGGGCCACCGCCTGGTTGGCCGCCTTCTGGATCTTGGCGTCGAGGGTGGTACGCACCTTCAGGCCGTCGGTATGGATGTTGTAGCCTTTGTGGTCGGCCCAGGCGATCAGCCATTTGCGCAAGTGCTGGGCCACGTGCGGCGCCGGACCCAGCGCCTCGGTCTGCCGCTCAAAGTCCAGCTTCAGCGGCCGCTTGGCCAGCGCCTCAACCCGGGCCGGGTCGAGCTTGCCGTGTTTGGCCATCTGCGCCAGCACCAGGTTGCGGCGCAGCACCGCGCGTTCCGGGTTGAGCACCGGGTTGTAGTAGCTCGTGCCCTTGAGCATGCCGATCAGCGTGGCGCTCTCCAGCACGTCCAGCTTGTCGGCCGACTTGTCGAAATAAGTGCGTGCGGCCATTTCGATGCCGAAGGCGTTGTACAAAAAGGGCACGGTGTTGAGATAGGTCTCAAGAATCTCGCGCTTGGAATACACCGCCTCGATCTTCAGCGCCGTGATCGCCTCCTTGACCTTGCGCGTGATGCTGGCGGCGCGGCCAATCTCTTCAGGGTAAAGATTGCGCGCCAACTGCTGCGTGATGGTCGAGCCACCCTGCAAGTCACCCGACAGGGTAGTGAACACCGCCCCCGCCGTGCGCCGGAGGTCAATGCCGTGGTGATCGTAAAACCGGTGGTCTTCGGTGGCGATCAACGCGTTCACCACATGGGGCGAAATCTTGTCCAGCGTCACCCACTGGCGGTTGATGCGCCGGTACTCGGCCAGCACCGTGCCGTCAGAAGCCAG
>DASXRN010000136.1:0-8546 GCA_036506595.1 Polaromonas sp.
GGCTCTTCCGTCCGTCCAAACCTGCGCAGGCAGGCTTGGAGCCGCGGACGTCAGCCCCTCGGGGGCTATTTTTCCTTGGGGCGGCCCGGCGTTGTTCATGTTCAAGCCTCAAAACTGTTTTCAAGGTAGCCGTTTTTCTTGGTCACACGATCGAGTTCGAGCAGCGTCTCCAGCAAGGCTTTCATGTGTTTGAGGGGCACGGCGTTGGGGCCGTCGCTCAGGGCTTTGGCCGGGTCGGGGTGCGTTTCCATGAAGAGGCCGGCAATGCCGACCGCCACCGCGGCACGCGCCAGCACCGGCACCATTTCGCGCTGGCCGCCGCTGCTGGTGCCTTGGCCGCCGGGCAGCTGTACCGAGTGGGTGGCGTCAAACACCACGGGTGCACCGGTCTCGCGCATGATGGACAGGCTGCGCATGTCAGACACCAAGTTGTTGTAGCCAAAACTGGCGCCGCGCTCGCAGGCCATGAAGCGGTCTTCGTCCAGGCCTTTTTCACGGGCAGCGGCCCGTGCCTTGTCGATGACGTTTTTCATGTCACCGGGCGCGAGGAACTGGCCTTTTTTGATGTTGACCGGTTTGCCCGACTGCGCCACGGCACGGATGAAGTCGGTCTGGCGGCACAGAAAGGCCGGGGTTTGCAGCACGTCCACCACGGCCGCAACCGCCGCAATCTCGGCTTCGGAGTGCACATCGGTCAGGATGGGCAGGTTCAGCTCATGTTTGACCTTGGCCAGAATCTCCAGGCCGCGGCTCATGCCGGGGCCGCGAAAGGTGGCACCGCTGGAGCGGTTGGCCTTGTCGTAACTGGACTTGAAGATGAAAGGGATGCCTAGCGACGCCGTGATTTCCTTGAGCGCGCCGGCCGTGTCCATCTGCAACTGCTCCGACTCCACCACGCAGGGGCCGGCGATGAGGAAGAAGGGCTGGTTCAGGCCAATGTCAAATCCGCAGAGCTTCATGGTCAGGCCACCGCTTTCAGGGGCGTGGCAGCGGATTTTTGGTCAACACCCGCAGTGATTCGCTGGTCGAGCACTGCGGCGATATAGGCATTGAACAGCGGGTGGCCGTCCCAGGGGGTGGATTTGAATTCAGGGTGGAACTGCACCCCCATGAACCAGGGGTGAACGTCCTGCGGCAATTCGACAATCTCGGTCAGGTGTTCACCCTGCGTCAGCGCAGAGATGACGAGGCCTGACTTGCGCAAGGTATCGAGGTAATTGACGTTGGCCTCATAACGATGACGGTGGCGCTCGGTCACCACATCGCCGTAAATTTTGTGAGCCAGCGTGCCGTTGCCCACGTCGGAGCTTTGCGCGCCCAGGCGCATGGTGCCGCCCAGATCGGACTTGGCATCGCGCGTCTTGATGGTGCCGTCGGCATCTTTCCATTCGGTGATCAGCGCAATGACCGGGTGCGGGCAGGCCGGTTCGAACTCGGTGCTGTTGGCGC
Organism: Polaromonas sp.; assembly: GCA_036506595.1. Lineage (GTDB taxonomy): Bacteria > Pseudomonadota > Gammaproteobacteria > Burkholderiales > Burkholderiaceae_C > Polaromonas. The sequence continues at coordinate 1,450 of DASXRN010000136.1, forward strand.
CCTTGAGGCCAGCGACATGGCGAGCAAACTCGATCGTGGCAACCTGCATGCCCAGGCAGATGCCGAGGTAGGGCATTTTGTTTTCACGGGCGAAACGGGCGGCGCAGATTTTGCCCTCAACGCCGCGTATGCCAAAGCCGCCGGGCACCAAAATGCCATCAAACTTGGCCAGGCGTGAAACATTGTCCGGCGTGATGGTTTCCGAATCCACGTATTCGATGACCACCTTGGCATGGTTTTTCATGCCGGCATGGCGCAAGGCCTCATTGAGCGACTTGTAGCTGTCGGAGAGGTCGACATACTTGCCGACCATGGCAATGTTGACCTCGGTTTGGGGGTGCTCGGTTTCGTAGACCAGGTCGTCCCAGCGCTTGAGGCTGGCGGGCGGCGTATTCAGGCGCAGCTTGTCGCAGATCAGGCCATCGAGGCCCTGCTCGTGCAGCATGCGCGGCACCTTGTAAATGGTGTCCACATCCCACATGGAGATCACGCCCCACTCGGGGACATTGGAAAACAGGGAAATCTTTTCGCGTTCTTCGTCTGGAATGCGGCGGTCAGCCCGGCACAGCAGCACATCGGCCTGGATACCGATTTCACGCAGTTGTTTGGCTGTGTGCTGGGTCGGTTTGGTTTTGAGTTCACCGGCAGCCGCAATCCAGGGCACATAGCTCAGGTGCACAAAAGCGCTGTTGTTGGCGCCGAGCCGCAGGCTCATTTGCCGCACGGCCTCCAGAAAGGGCAGGGACTCAATATCGCCCACGGTGCCACCGATTTCGACGATGGCGACATCGACCGCCTCCGGCGTTTCGTAACCGGCGCCGCGTTTGATGAACTCCTGGATTTCGTTGGTCACATGCGGAATGACCTGCACGGTTTTGCCCAGGTAGTCGCCACGGCGTTCTTTTTCGAGCACGCTTTTGTAAATCTGGCCCGTGGTGAAGTTGTTGGCCTTGCGCATGCGCGTTTCAATGAAGCGCTCATAGTGGCCCAAATCCAGATCCGTTTCCGCGCCGTCATCGGTGACAAAAACTTCACCATGCTGAAAAGGCGACATGGTGCCAGGATCCACGTTGAGGTAGGGATCCAGCTTGATGAGAGTGACTTTGAGGCCTCGCGATTCAAGGATCGCTGCTAAGGAGGCTGAGGCGATTCCCTTGCCCAGGGAAGACACCACACCGCCGGTGACGAAGACAAATTTGGTCATGTCAGGTACGAACCGCAAGTTCGCTGAGGTGGTAAACGGAGATTATACGGGTTGCGTGTTCCCTGACCTGAAGACCGCCGCAAGCTGATACATTGCGGAGCATGACAAATCAAGCAAATTCCGTGGACTCCATTGGAGGTGGCCAGGGTAGTGGTGAAGTGCTGGACCTGGCCGGCAAACATCTGGTGCTGGGCCTCTCGGGCGGCATCGCCTGCTACAAGTCGGCCGAGCTATGCCGGGCCTTGATCAAGGCCGGTGCCACCGTGCAGGTGGTGATGACCGAAGCTGCCGAGCAGTTCATCACGCCGGTCACCATGCAGGCGCTGAGCGGCCGCCCGGTGTACACCAGCCAGTGGGACAGCCGTGAGCCCAACAGCATGGCGCATATCAACCTTTCGCGCGAGGCTGACGCGATTCTGGTGGCCCCCTGCAGCGCCGACTTCATGGCCAAACTGCTGCATGGCCGCGCCGATGACCTGCTGAGCCTGATGTGTCTGGCGCGCCCGATTGACAAGGTGCCCTTGTTGATTGCACCGGCGATGAACCGCGAGATGTATGCGCATCCGGCGACGCAGCGCAATTTTGTGCAGCTGGAGGCCGATGGTGCCAAGGTTCTGGGTGTGGGCAATGGTTTTCAGGCGTGCGGCGAAACCGGTGACGGTCGCATGCTGGAGCCCGAGCAATTGCTGGAAGACATCATCGCGTTTTTTGCGCCCAAGGTGCTGGCCGGCCAGCGTGTTTTGGTCACGGCCGGGCCTACTTACGAGGCCATCGACCCGGTGCGCGGCATTACCAACCTGTCAAGCGGAAAGATGGGCTTTGCCATCGCACGCGCCGCGCGTGAGGCCGGTGCCGAGGTCACGCTGGTCGCTGGCCCGGTGAGTCTGCCGACGCCGCGTGGCGTGACCCGTATTGACGTGAAATCAGCACAAAATATGCTCGAGGCCGTGACGGGACGGGCGCAAGCAGCTACTGTTTTTATAGCGGCTGCGGCCGTGGCTGACTGGCGGCCTGTCGCGCTGTCAGCGCAAAAAATCAAGAAAGATGGCTCGGGCCACACGCCACAGCTGGAATTTACCGAAAACACGGACATCCTCGCCACGGTGGCGCAGTCGGCGGCCGCTCAGGCTGGCAAGTTGTTTTGCGTGGGCTTTGCCGCGGAAAGCCATGACCTCGCCGGAAACGCCGAGGCCAAGCGCCTGCGCAAAAAAGTGCCGCTGCTGGTCGGCAATATTGGGCCTGACACCTTCGGGCAAGACGACAATGCGCTGCTGCTGGTTGATGCGCAGGGCAGTACCGAGCTGCCCAGGGCGTCCAAGCTGTCGCTCGCACGGCGCCTGGTTCAGGAAATCGCCAGCCGTATGGCGGCACAGCCTGCTCCGGCTCAAAAAGCACAACCAGCACAACAGAAAAACATTAAATGAAAATCGACGTCAAGATCATGGATCCGCGCCTTCAGGACAATCTCCCGGAGTACGCGACACCCGGCAGTGCCGGCCTGGACCTGCGTGCCTGCCTGCAGGCGCCCCTCACGCTGGCCGCCAATGCCTGGCACCTGGTGCCCACCGGCATCGCCATTTACCTGCACAACCCCGGCTACGCCGCGCTCATCTTGCCGCGCTCCGGGCTGGGCCATAAACATGGCATCGTGCTGGGCAACCTGGTGGGGCTGATCGACAGCGACTACCAGGGCCAGTTGATGGTCAGTGCCTGGAACCGCAGCGATGTGCCCTTCACCATAGAGCCCATGGAGCGCATTGCGCAGTTGATGATCGTGCCGGTTGCGCAGGCCGAGTTCAATGTGGTGACCGAGTTTGCGGCCAGCGAACGCGGCGAGGGCGGTTACGGCTCGACCGGCAAGGCCTGAAGCCCCTGTTTGTTGTGTCACCCTGCGTCAGGCTTTTCCTACGTTACTGGATAGCGAGCTCCCACAAAGGAACGGCCTGGGACCTCATTGTGGGCTTTGGCTGATGCGCCTGTAATGAAGGCATGAGGAATCCTGGTTAATCGGCTTGTTGATGCGAGGTGAGCTGATTCCGCCAGGGATTCTTCAGTTTTATTTACAGGAGACTTCCATGCGTCAAACTTCACGCTTTTTTTCAGTTGCTACCTCGGCCGTTTTGCTGGCTGGCCTCGCGGCCTGCGGTACCGCGCCAATGTCGTCAGATGCGAACTACCCAAGCTATCCGGCAAGGTCTTCGTCTTACCCTGCGCAATATCCGCAGGGCAACTATGTTGAGTATGGGCGTGTCAGCAATGTCGAAGTCATCCGGACCCAGGAGCAGGGCAAGGGCTCTGGCTTGGGTGCAGTGCTTGGTGGCGTGGCCGGCGCGGTGGTCGGCCATCAGATCGGCGGCGGTCACGGACGTGATGCCGCTACGGTGGTAGGTGCTGTGGGCGGCGCGGTGGCGGGCAATGCCATCGAAAAGAACCGCAACACCAATGTTCACGAAACTTATCGCATTTCCGTCCAGCTCGACAACGGTGTCTCCCGTGCCTATGACGTGCCATCCTATGGTGACTTGCGCATCGGCGACCGGGTGAGAATCGAAAACGGCCAGTTGTTCCGTATGTAAAAACGCCTGCTGTTAAAGGCGAAGCCGGCAGTCCCGATCAGGGCCTGGCCGGCTTTTTCAATGGCCAACCGCTGCCTTAATGCAGGGTGTCGTTGCCGGGGGCTTGTGGTTCGAGCTTGAAAAAGCCGGTGCCCATGGAGCCTTGCCCGATTTCCTCTTCGCTGGCCTCGCGCACCGACTCGACTTTCAAGGCCAGGCGGATCGCAATGCCTGCCAGTGGATGGTTGCCGTCAAGCACGACATGCTCGGGATAAATTTCGGTCACGGTGTAAATCCTTGCAGGCGGTATCCCGGCCGTGCAGCCGGCAGGCAAGGCCGCACCGTCAAAGGTCAGACCTTCTTCCAGTTCGGCGGGAAACAGCTTGCGGGCCTCCAGGAAAACCAGGTTTTCGTCATAGTCGCCGAAAGCGTTTTCCGGCTCCAGATGCAATTCAAGCTTGTCGCCGGTTTCGTGGCCCTGCAGTGCCTCTTCGATCTTGGCCAGCAAATCATCGCCGCCGAGCAGAAACTCGACGGGCTCATCGAGTTCGTCCAGTACTTCGCCCAAGGTGTCTTTCAGCGTCCAGGTGAGGGCAACGACGCATTGCGGGGTGATTTTCATCCGACAATTGTCCCATGGATGTAAATCAACCCATTGCCCTTCTTGCCGGCCTGAGCCCGGCGCAATTCATGCGCCAGTACTGGCAAAAAAAGCCGCTGCTCGTGCGCCAGGCCATACCGGGCATGCAGCCCTTGTTGGGCCGCCCGGCGCTGTTCAAGCTGGCTGAGCGCGAGCATGTGGAGTCGCGCTTGATTACCCAGCAGGCCAAGGGCTGGCGCATGAAGCAGGGGCCCATGGCACCCCGCAGCCTGCCGCCCCTGAGCAAAGAGGGCTGGACCCTGCTGGTGCAAGGGGTGGACATGCACGATGCAAGCGCCCACGCGCTGTTGCAGCAGTTCCGTTTTGTGCCCGATGCACGGCTGGATGACCTGATGATCTCGTTTGCCAGCACAGGTGGCGGCGTGGGGCCGCACTTTGACAGTTACGACGTTTTTTTGCTGCAAGCCAGTGGCCGCCGACGCTGGAAGATCGGGCAGCAAAAAGACCTGAGCTTGCAGCCGGACGTTCCTCTGAAAATTTTGCAAAACTTTGAGCCCGACGAAGAGTTTGTGCTGGAAGCCGGGGACATGCTTTACCTGCCGCCGCGCTATGCGCATGACGGCGTTGCCGAGGCGGCTGTCGGGCCGGACGGCAAGGCGGCTGATTGCATGACGTATTCGATTGGTTTTCGTGCGCCAGGCCAAAAAGAGCTGGCGGCGGAGCTGCTGCACCGCCTCGCCGAATTCAGCGAGGACGACGCGGATGCGCCTTCTGGGAGTTCTGAAAGCAGTGTTCGCCAGCCGCGTATTTACCGCGATCCACGCCAGGCCGCCACCGCGACACCCGCGGCGCTGCCAGCCGGCCTGGCGACGTTTGCCGAGCAGGCCGTGCTTGCGGCGTTGAAGGACCCGCTGGCGCTGGCCTGCGCCTTGGGCGAGTACATGACGGAGCTTAAACCCTCGGTCTGGTTTGAGGAATCCCTGCAAACCTGGGATGCGGAGGCGGTCAAAACAAGCCAGGCCGGGGTTCACCTGGATGCGCGCACCCGCATGATGTATGACAGTGACCATGTGTTCATCAACGGGGAAAGCTACCGTGCCAAAGGTGCCGATGCAAATTTGATGCGCTTGCTGGCCGACCAGCGCAGCCTCACGGCGCGCGAGCTGCGCAAGGCCAGCGCGTCCGCCATTGCCTTGCTGGGGGAGTGGCATGATGCGGGTTGGTTGCAGCAAAGGCCATAAGCGCGACAAAAACAGCGCGGCGTCACGCCCCAGGAGAAAATTCCATGGACTCTGAAAGCAAACCTGTTGTCCCGTCTGCCCTGCTGGAAGGGCGCTTCAGCGGCCGCAGCGAGTTCGCGGATTTGATTCGCCAGGCCTTTGCGGTGGCGGCCGTACAAGGGTGGCGTGAAATCATGGTGTGTGATCCCACCTTTGAGGACTGGCCCCTGGGCGAGCGTGCGGTGGCCCAGGCTCTGAACGACTGGGCCAAGACGGGCCGAAAGTTCACCATGCTGGCCAAAAACTACGATGAGGTGCTTCGAAGGCATGCGCGCTTTGTGGTCTGGCGGCGGACCTGGTCGCACATTGTTGACTGTCGTGCCAGCGCCTCTACCGCAGCCGATGACATGCCCAGTTTGCTGTGGGCTCCCGGCTGGGTATTCGAGCGCCTGAACCTGGAGCACTGCGCAGGTGTGGCCGGCTCTGACGCCGCCAGACGCGTGGCCCTGAGAGAGCGCTTGAACGAGCGACTGCTGAAAAGTACCTCGTCTTTTCCTGCGACCACATTGGGGCTTTAGAGGGGTTGTGGTGGGGCTGTGGTTTTTTAGGGAGTCTTGAGCGCAGCCGGGCTGCGTTTGGCCAACCAAGGGTTTTCAGGGTTGCAATAACCGACATATAATTTAGAGCTGGGTAGAAAGAGCTCGAGTCCTTTCCCCGGTCAAAATATAACTTGAATTTGGTTTGAGTTTCTTTTGACAATTTCCGGAAATTGTTTTCTTCAATATCATCAAGGATCGTAAAAATGAACAAGTCACTCGTTTTGGCAGCTATTGTTGCCGCTGTTGCTCTGGCTGCTTGCGGTAAAAAAGAAGAAGCCCCAGCTGCAGCACCTGCACCAGCTGCTGCGCCTGCACCAGCTGCAGCACCCGCCGCTGAAGCTCCTGCAGCTGCTGCCTCTGACGTTGCTGGCGCCGCTTCTGCTGCTGCTGGTACCGCCGCCGTGGCTGTGGACGCTGCCAAAGACGCTGCTGCTGCCGCTGGCGATGCTGCCAAGAAAGCTGCTGACGCAGTTAAAGACGCAGCGAAGAAATAATTCTTCCCTGGTCGAAAAAAAGCCGCCTTTGGGCGGCTTTTTTTTATGGTTTTTTTGACCTGACCTAATATGACCCGAGCAGAGCTCAGGCAAGTAGCCAGGGCGTGCCAGTCAGCGCGTCGGCCACCACAATAGCGTCCTTGTCGAAGCCCGTCGCCTGCGACAGCGCCTCTTGTGCGAGCTCAGGCCGATTGTTTTGTGCGCTCAGGTGCGCCGCCACCAGATGCTTAAGGCCCGGATGCAGCACTGCGCGGGCGATCTCTGCCGCAGCGGCGTTTGAAAGATGGCCGTGCTGGCCACCCACGCGCCGCTTGAGAAAGGCGGGATAGGCCGATTGCGCCAGCATGTTCGTATCGTGGTTGCATTCCAGCAGCAGGGCATCACAGGCCTGCAGATGTGCCATGACATGCGCCGTGGCATGGCC